>NZ_CP051516.1:2744062-3048958 GCF_012689525.1 Paraburkholderia aromaticivorans | reverse complement strand
TCTTCCGGGAAGTACTGTTTGACTTCGTTCTCGGAGAACGAATAGCGCTTCTGACGCAGACGCTCAGCGGCAAACGTCATGTCCCACGGCTGCAGTTCGCTCATGCCGAGCTCGTTGGCGGCGAATTCGCGCAGTTCCTTCCAGTCCTGCTCGGCATGCGGACGCGCACGCGTGGCGAGGTCTTCGAGGAAGCTCATCACCTGGGCGGGCGACTCGGCCATTTTCGGCGCGAGCGAGACTTCGGCGAAGTTGTTGAAGCCGAGCATGTGCGCTTCTTCGGCGCGCAGTTTCAGCTGGTCGGCGAGCACGGCGGTGTTGTCCCACTCGGGCTTGCCGTTGCCGTATTGCGGGCCGAGCTCGGAAGCGCGCGTGACATACGCGCGATACATCGCTTCGCGCAGCGGACGATTTTCCGAGTATTGCATCACCGGGAAATACGACGGGAAGTGCAGTGTGAACTTGTAGCCGGTTTTGCCTTCGCGTTCGGCCGCTTCCTTCGCGCCTTCGACGACGTCCTCGGGCAAGCCGGCCAGTTGCGCCTCATTGCCGGCTTCGACGATATAAGCGTAAGCGTTGGTCGCATCGAGCACGTGATCGGAAAACGCTTTCGAGAGCGCCGCCTGGCGTTCCTGCAATTCGGCGAAATGCGGTTTCTGGTCTTCCGGCAATTCCGCGCCGGACAGGCGGAAATCGCGCAGCGCATTGCCGAGAATCTTCTTGCGCTCGCCGGTCAGCGATTCGAAATCGGCGCTCGCATTCAATGCCTTGTACTTCTCATACAGTGCGAGATTCTGGCCGACGCTCGACCAGAACTCGGTGACGCGCGGCAGATTCTCGCCATACACGGCGCGCAACTCAGGCGTGTCGGCGACGGCGTTCAGATGGCCGACCACGCTCCAGGCGCGCGACAACGGTTCGGTGGCGCGCTCGACCGGTTCCACCACGTCGGCCCACGAGGCGGGCGTGATCGGCTGGGCGGCGCGCTCGACGGCGGCGGCCGCGTCGGCGAGCAGCACATCGAGGGCGGGCGTGACGTGTTCGGGGCGGATTTCGCCAAAGCGCGGCAGGTCGGAGAAATCGAGGAGCGGATTGTCGTGATTCGAGGCGGTAGTGGACATGAGGCTTCCTGTCTGACGCGAGTGAACGGGTAATCGGTGCATCGACGGGCGTCCCCCAAGGGGACTGCCTTCGGGGCGCGCGCTATGACGCCCCATAACAGCCGATACAGACATTATTGGGGCAGGGCGCGTTGATTCCAATCCGTCGGCAGACAAATTATCAGATGTCGCGGCCCTGTGCGCGAGCGCGCCATCGCGGCCGGGCGTTACGCGCGCGGAATTTCGCCGTCGCGCTCTGTGCGAAAACGCACGGTGCCGATTGCTGCTATGCGGCAATGTGGAGCGTCGCTATCGGTCAGCGGCGTTTTTTGCAAAGAGGTATCGATGAATCCGCTTTCGGACGCTCTCGCGCACAAGGGCAATAATTTCGATCTCGTGCGGCTGCTCGCCGCCATTGCCGTCGTGTATGGCCATTCGTATGTGCTTCAGGCGCCCGACGGCAGCACGGATTGGGTCCAGAACGCGCTGGGTTTCGACGGTTTCGGCGCGCTGGGCGTCTACGCCTTCTTCCTGCTGAGCGGCATGCTGGTGACCGCCAGCTTCGGCCGGCAACGCTCGGTGCCGCGCTTCGCCGTGTTGCGCATCGCGCGGCTGTGGCCGGCGGTGGCGGCCGGGTCGCTGGTGACGGTGTTCATCGTCGGTCCGCTTTTCACGACGCTGCCGCTGCGTGAGTATTTCGCCTCCGGCATGACGTGGGCCAACCTCGACAACTTCTCGACCATCGTGCGGTCAAGCGGCTGGGCGCTGCCCGGCGTGTTCGAGCACAACCGCTATCCCGTCGACATCTGCGGACCGCTGTGGACACTGCCGGTCGAAGTGCGCTGCTATCTGCTCGTGCTCGTGACCGGCATGGTGGGTTTGCTGTCCAGCTCGCGCGGCGTGGTGCTTGCGGCCGCGCTCGGTTGCGCCACATTCATGCTGCACGTGGATCACGCGCATTGGCAGATCGGCTTGCGAGATTTCAGCGAAACGCCCGACGGCTATTCGTTCTGGCCGGAGCCGTTTTTCATGCTGGGCATGCTGCTGTATGGCTGGCGTGAACGGATTGACATCAACGGTTTGACGGCGCTGGCGTTCACGATGGTGTTTCTGGTGTTCCGCGACACGGCCGGCGCGCAGCCGCTGTTCTATCTGGCGTTCGTGTACGGCGTGCTGTGGATCGGGACGACGCCGCTCCTGCGGCGCTTCGTACCGCGTCACGATTACTCGTACGGCATCTATCTGTACGGCTTCATGGTGCAGCAATGCGTTGCGAACATCGCGCCGCAGTTGAACCATGTGACGGCGGTGTTGATCGCCGCGCCGTTTATTCTGCTGTGCGCGGCGCTGTCGTGGCACTTCGTGGAGCGCCCGGTGCTGAAGTGGTGCCGCGGGCGTCTGGCGCGCCCATCGACGCCGCTAGCCGCGGGGATGCCCGCCAGCGATCAAGCCGTGCGCTGAGATGCGCTGAGGTAGGAGGCGCGCGTTCTGCGCCGATGGATGTGGATGCCCCGGCGCGACGCCAGTGCCGGAAGGTCTCGCTGCCGGCGACGATGCTTCGCCGGCTTTTCTCCTGCCGCTTTATGCGTTCGCCGCCGCTTCGCGCTCGGCGGCTTCGATCGTGTTGACGAGCAGCATGGTGATCGTCATCGGACCGACGCCGCCCGGCACCGGCGTGATGTAGCCGGCCACTTCCTTGACGCCCGCAAAGTCGACGTCGCCGCACAGCTTGCCGGCTTCGTCGCGATTCATGCCGACGTCGATCACCGCCGCGCCCGGCTTCACCATGTCCGCCGTGAGAATGTTGCGCAAGCCGGTGGCGGCGACCACGACATCCGCGTTGCGCGTGTGAGCGGCCAGATCGCGTGTCTTGCTGTGGCAGATCGTGACGGTCGCGCCCGCTTCGAGCAGCAGCAGCGCCATCGGCTTACCGACGATGTTCGAGCGGCCGATCACCACGGCGTTCGCGCCTTGCAGCGGAATCTCGTGAGCGGCGAGCATTTTCATCACGCCGTACGGCGTGCACGGGCGGAACAGCGGCTGTCCGGTCATCAGCGCGCCGGCGTTGGCGACGTGAAAGCCGTCGACGTCCTTTTCCGGCGCGATCGCCTCGATCACCTTGTGGCTGTCGATATGCGGCGGCAGCGGCAATTGCACCAGAATGCCGTGAATGCGCGGGTCGCGGTTCAGTTCGTCGATGCGCGCGAGCAGGTCGGCTTCCGGCAGGTCGGCCGGATAGCGGTCGAACGACGAGCCGAGCCCGTTGTCGTGGCACGCCTTCACTTTGTTGCGCACGTAGACTTCGCTGGCCGGATTGTCGCCGACCAGCACCACCGCGAGGCCCGGCTGATGGCCGCGGGCGGTGAGGGCGGCGGCGCGCGCGGCGACGTCGGCGCGCAGGGTCTTGGAAAGGGCTAGGCCGTCGATCAGTTTGGCAGTCATGGTCGGGTCGAGATGGGCAGTTTGGGAAGCGGGGCAGGGCGCAGACGCTTGTGCATGCCGCGCGCGATGGCGCTTTTCAACGGGAATGGGTCGGCACGTGAAAAGCGCGCGGCGCGAATCGGGGTTAAGCGGCGCTGCAAAGTGCGCCATTATACCGGCCCTGCCTGGCGCGCCGCGTACGGATTCCAGGCTGTGTGGCCGCAGTGGGGACGCGGGCCGTGCGTGCCTCACAGGGTGGGCACGGATGCCCGGTTCGAACGGCGGCGGCAACGGGTGCGCCGCCAGCTGCGTGTTCGGGGCCGCGCCCGTCGCTTGGCGCGGCGGGCGGAAGCAAGACTGTCGAACGCGACGGCTAAGGCTGGACCGCCTGCCAACCCGAGCCCGGATCGAATGCCGTGATGGCTGCCGCCGCGCGCGCGGTTCGCGGCCCGAGGTTCTTCTGATAGACCTGCCCGTCCTGGTTGACGATGAAACTCATCACGCCGGTCCTGCCATAGTCACCCGGCGACGCGATCAGCGCGACCCCTTTGCTCAGCACGCCGTTGTCGACGTAGTTCCTGGCGCCGCCCTTAGCGTGCGGCCCTTGTGCCGTGAGAATGCGGAAGTGATAGCCGTGATACGCCTGCCCGGGCTGAATGCCCGTGGGCATGGTGGCGGCGAGCGGTCCGAGCGGGCTTTCCGCTTCGCCGGGCGCTGTCGTCCAGTACAGGCCATTGTGCTGTCCCGGCGTACTGACGAAGCGTTGTGCGTAGTGCTGGGTCAGATTGCGATAGTCGTCTTGCGCATCCAGGTAGCCGAGCGAGGTCAGAATCGCAGTGTGTTCATTGCGGCCGATGCGCCGTGTCAGCATCTCGTCGCGTCCTGCGGGTGGATCGAAACGCCAACCTTTGCCCGATCGCACGAGCGGAATCGGCAAGGTCCAACCACTGTAGCCGACCGTCAGATGCGCGGTGACGCGCCCCTTGTCGTTGACCGGATCCGCCACGATCTGATGGTTTTTCGACCATTCGCCGAGGAACTGATAGATGTCGTCCTGGCCGATGCCTTCGGTTGGAATGACGCGATGAAAATCGCCGCCCAGTACACGCTTGAGCGCGTCGTCGTCGTTGCGCGCGAGGGCTTCGACGAAGGCATTGGCCGCGTCGTCCGCGCTGGGATAGACGCTCTGGGCATGCGCAGGGATCGTGCTGATCAGCAGTGCCGGCGCCAGCAGCAGTGTGCCGGTGGTGCCGAGCGCGATGGCAAGTGTCAGTACGCGGGCGGGCGGCTTGCCGCGTGAGAATAGACGCATTATCAGACTCCTTTTTTTGCTTAACGGTTGCGGCCGAAGTGACATTCACCGACGTCACCTCCGCCGCCTAAGCCACCGCCCGCTCTGCCCGCCGGCCGAGCTGGCGATAGCGCCGCTGCGCTAGACGCGGCCGTTTGCCGAGGCCTTCGCTTGGCGCATGGACGACACCCGGTGTGGCAACTCCGACGACGAGTGGCGCTCCCGCAAGAACGGCGCAAACAGGCCACACACGCGAGCGGTGTGCTCCGGATCCTTTCACGATGAATTGCTCCGGGTTGGGTTTATACGACGAGATGCCGGTGCGCAGCACGCGCTGCGTCGCTTCGCCGCGATGGAATACGGCGAGGAAATGGCGAGTGGGGCCGGTGCCCGGCATGTGGCCGAACGGCTCGGTTCGTCCTGCTTGCCGTGCGGCGGAAATGAGGGAGAGTGGGGTGAGCGATGCGGGAAAAGAGGGTGATACGGGCCGGACTCTTCAATAGTCCGGCCGTTGATACGCAGTCACTTCTGATCCGGCGACGAGGCTCCCAAAGGCGCTTCCTTCGGGGCGCGTGCCGCCGGGTGCGGCTTATTGCGCCGGTTGCGGCTTGTTCGACAGCGCCAGTCGCAGCAGATCGGCGACCGTGTTGACGTTGAGCTTTTCCATGATGTTCGCGCGGTGCGCTTCGACCGTCTTGATGCTGATGCCGAGGTCGTCGGCGATCTGCTTGTTCAGTCGGCCGGCGATGATGCGCTCGAGCACCTGATGCTCACGCGCGGTCAGCTTGCCGAGACGTTCCGCCGCGGCGCGCTGCTGCTGCACGCTGGTGCTTTCGCTGCGTGCCTTGTCGAGCATGCGCTCGACCAGCTTGCGCAACTCGGCTTCGTCGAACGGCTTTTCGATGAAGTCCATCGCGCCTTTTTTCATCGTGGACACGGCCATCGGCACATCGCCGTGACCGGTCACGAAGATGATCGGCAGCGATGCGTTGTCGGCGATCAGGCGTTCCTGCAACTCGAGCCCGCTCATGCCGGACATCCGCACATCCAGAATCAGGCACGCGATCTGGCCCGGATGCTGATGCGGCTGCCATGCGTCGATGAACTGCTCGGCGCTGGAGAAGCATTGCACGCGGTAGCCGTTCGCCTCCAGCAGCCAGCGCAGCGAATCTCGCACGGCCTCGTCGTCATCGACGACAAAGACAGTTTCCTGTGTGGTGACTGGGCTGTTCATAGCTCTCCCGTAACGGTTTGTGGTGTCGGCGCCTGTGCCCCGCCGTTGCTCGGGCCATCAGGCTCTCCAATAGGCAGACTGCAATGGAACGTGGCGCCTGTGATGTGGCCGTCAGATTCGACGTTGTTGACCACCCACAGACGGCCGCGGTGCGATTCGATAATCGAACGGCAAATGTTCAGCCCCATGCCCATACCATCGGACTTGGTGCTGTAAAACGGTTCGAACAGCCGCTCGGCTGTCGCTTCGTCGACGCCCGGTCCCTGGTCGACGACGCTGATGCAGACAAACCCGCTCTCCAGTCGCACGACTACGCGGATCACCGGATCGACCGCATTCGGACGGGCCTCGGCCATCGCTTCGGCGCCGTTCTTCAGCAGGTTGACCAGCACCTGCTCGATCAGCACCGGGTCGACGTAGATCACCGGCAGGCGCGAGCGCAGATCCGTGACGATGCGAATGCGGCGCTTACGCGCTTCGATTTCGGCGAGGCCCACGGCGTCGGCGACGATATCGGCCACGCGTGTGGCCTGGCGCTTCGGCTCGCTGCGCTTCACGAACTCGCGAATGCGCTTGATGATCATGCCGGCGCGCACCGCCTGCTGGGCGGTTTTTTCGAGTACGGGCAGCAGATTGTCAGGCGTCGTCCGACCGGATTTAACCAGTGCGACAGTTCCGGAGCAATAGTTATTGATCGCGGCGAGCGGTTGATTCAGTTCGTGCGCGAGCGACGAAGCCATTTCGCCCATCGTCATCAGACGGCTGGTGAACTGCAGCTTCTCGTCCTGCTGGCGCGACAGTTCCTGCGCCTGCTTGCGAGTGGTGATGTCGGTCGCGATCTGCATCTGCGCGAGGTGGCCGTCCACCCACTGAATGTACTGGCGGCGCACTTCGAACCACTTCTGAATGCTCTGCACGTAAATTTCCTGCGCATCCGCGGTACTTTCGGTCAACGCGGCGGCGGGCAGGCCAGCGTATGTGTCCACCATATCGATCGAATCGGACGACGCCTGTGCGCTATCGAACCCGCCGCCCGCCAATTCCAGATGGCCGTCCGGGCGAATGCCGAACAGATGCCGGTAATAGCGGTTGGCGAACAGTAGCTCGGCTTCGTCGGCGGCGAGCACGGAGACGGCGGCATCGAGACTTTCCAGCACCGTGGTGAAGCGTTCGTGCGCGGCGGCGAGTTCCTCGCGCGCGCGCTTCGGTTCGGTGATGTCGGTCATCGACGACATCCAGCCGGTCTGGCGGCCCGAGCTGTCGATCAACGGCGACACGTAGAGACGCGCGTGGAACAGCGAGCCGTCCTTGCGACGCACCCGCAACTCGAAGCCGGAGGAGGGCGCCTTGCCGCGCAGCGTCATGTCGAGCTGGCGCTGCATTTCGGGGTAAGCGTCGCGCGGCCAGTAGGCGAACGGCGCGTTCTTGCCGACCAGATCGCTTTCGTCCCAGCCGGTCATGCGGCAAAACGCCGGATTGACGTGGGTGATGCGCCCGTGCATGTCGAGCACGCGCATGCCGATCAGCACCGAGTTTTCCATCGCGCGGCGGAAGAACGCTTCGGCGTACAGCGCCTGCTGCGCCTCGAAGCGTTGCCGCGTGTGTTTCCACAAGCTCCACAGGCTCCACAGCACGAAACAGGACAGACCCGCCACCAGCCACACCAGCGTGTTGTTGGTGAAGTTGGTCATCTGCGGGAACGCGTAGACGCGCACCGAGACGCCCTGGCCCGGCGGGTCGAGCGGCAGGTCGTAGAACATGTCGCGCGGCAGGCGCGGGCGGGTCGACGTGGTGGTCAACTCGCGGTTGTTCACGTCGATGATCGAGATTTTGTACTTGGCGGACAGCTCGGGCGGAATGTCGTGCTTGAGAATGCCTTCCACCGAGAAAACGGCGGCGATCGTGCCCAGAAAGTCGCGATCGCGGAACACCGGCGTTTGCAGTGTGATGTAGCCGTTGCCGAGGTCGTCGTAGATGAGCGGCGAATACACCTGGCGGCGCGTGTTGCGCGCCTCGGTGAAGGCGGCTTTGACGGCTTCGTCCATCTGCGCGTCGTTCGGCTTGGCCAGACGCTGGCCGAACACGGGCAGCGCGGTATTGGGCCAGCGCGGTTGCTGCCTGCTGGTGTACCAGTTCATGTAGAGGATCTCGGGATGCCCCTGCATGATGTCCGTGGTGGACACCTGGAACGAATGCGGATCGGCGCGGCCGGCGACCAGATCGCGCGCGAGCGCCTGGATCTGTTCCTGCGCGCCGGTCATGGACAGGCGGATCTGCTGCTGCGCCCACGCGACGTTACGGTAAAGCGTGTCTTCCTGCTGTTGCTGTTCGCGCCGGTTCAGGCTCCACAAAATCAGACTCATGACGACCAGGAACACCAGGATCGACAGGAGCGGCGTGAGCAAATAGGAGTTGGACCACCATGGTCCATGGTGCCAGCGAGAGGACGGCGTCGAATCCGCCGGCGAACCGGCGGTGCGCGCCGAGCGTGCGAAAAGCCGTTCGGTCAACATGCGTGGCATTGTAGCGCAGCGTGAAGCTAGTAAATGGCGCAAAAAAGCGCGGAAAGGACCGTTAATCGGCGCAAACTAGCCAGCGTATCCGTCGATCGGCAGTCAAATCAGGTTGCGTCGCAACAATTTTCCGCATTATGAGAATCAATCTCGTAATTTGAAAATTTTGTTGCGCTGACGTCGGGACCCTTATTACAATCGGCCGAAGCTGCCGCGGCCGTGCTTCGTCCGCGTCGTCTGTTCAAAGAGCGTTCCTCTACATCCAGGAGACGAGCATGTCCGCTGTACCCGACGAAGTCATGAAATATGTCGCTGCTGAAAAAGACGACGATCCCCAGGAAACCGGCGAATGGCTTGAAGCGCTGGATGGCGTGATTTCTGCTGTGGGCCCAGATCGCGCTCACTACCTGATCGAGAAACAGATCGAATTCGCCCGCGTGCATGGCGAACATCTGCCGTTCTCGGCCAACACGCCGTACATCAACACGATCCCGGTGTCGCGTCAGGCGAAGATCCCCGGCGATCAGGACATCGAACACCGCATTCGCTCGTACACGCGCTGGAACGCCATCGCGATGGTGCTGCGCGCCGGCAAGGACACCAACGTCGGCGGCCACATCGCCTCGTTCGCCTCCGCCGCCACGCTGTACGACGTCGGCTACAACCACTTCTGGCATGCGCCGTCCGCTGAACATGGCGGCGACCTCGTGTTCGTGCAAGGCCACTCGTCGCCGGGCGTCTACTCGCGCGCGTTCCTGCTCGGCCGTCTGACCGAGAAGCAACTCGACAACTTCCGTCAGGAAGTGGGCGGCGAGGGCATTTCGTCGTACCCGCACCCGTGGCTGATGCCGGACTTCTGGCAATTCCCGACCGTCTCGATGGGCCTCGGCCCGATCATGGCGATCTATCAGGCGCGCTTCATGAAGTACATGCAGGCGCGCGGCATTGCGAAGACCGACGGCCGCAAGGTCTGGGCCTTCCTCGGCGACGGCGAAACGGATGAACCGGAATCGCTCGGCGCGATCGGCATGGCCGGCCGCGAACGCCTCGACAACCTGGTGTTCGTGATCAACTGCAACCTGCAGCGCCTCGACGGTCCGGTGCGCGGTAACGGCAAGATCATCCAGGAACTGGAAAGCGAATTCCGCGGCGCCGGCTGGAACGTCATCAAGGTCGTCTGGGGCAGCCGCTGGGATGCGCTGTTCCAACGCGACAAGTCGGGCGTGCTGATGCGCCGCATGATGGACGTGGTCGACGGCGAGTACCAGACGTACAAGTCGGAGTCGGGCGCGTATGTGCGCGAACACTTCTTCAACACGCCGGAACTGAAGGCGTTGGTCGCTGAATGGTCCGACGAGGAAATCTGGAACCTGAACCGCGGCGGCCACGATCCGCACAAGATCTACGCAGCGTTCCAGGAAGCGTCGAATTCGCAGGGCCAGCCGACCGTCATTCTCGCGAAGACGATCAAGGGCTACGGCATGGGCGAAGCCGGCCAGGCGATGAACATTACTCACCAGCAGAAGAAGCTGCACGTTGATCAGCTGAAAAAATTCCGCGACCAGTTCCGCCTGCCGATCGCCGACGACGACCTCGTCAACGTGCCGTACCTCAAGTTCGAAGAAGGTTCGAAGGAACTCGAGTACATGCGCGCTCGCCGTCAGGACCTCGGCGGTTATCTGCCGGCGCGTCGCCAGAAGGCCGAGTCGCTGCCGGTGCCGGAACTGTCGGCGTTCGAGCCGCTGCTCAAGGGCACGGGCGAAGGCCGCGAGATTTCCACGACCATGGCGTTCGTGCGGATCCTGAACATCCTGCTGAAAGACAAGGCGCTCGGCAAGCGCATCGTGCCGATCGTGCCGGACGAGTCGCGTACCTTCGGTATGGAAGGCCTGTTCCGTCAGATCGGTATCTGGAATCAGGAAGGCCAGAAGTACGTGCCGGAAGATTCCGACCAGCTGATGTTCTACCGTGAGTCGGAAACCGGTCAGATCCTGCAGGAAGGCATCAACGAAGCCGGTGGTATGGCGGACTGGATCGCAGCCGCGACGTCGTACTCGACGCACGGCGAGATCATGATCCCGTTCTACATCTTCTACTCGATGTTCGGCTTCCAGCGTATCGGCGACCTGGCATGGGCGGCGGGCGACATGCGTTCGCGCGGCTTCCTGCTGGGCGGTACGGCGGGCCGCACGACGCTGAACGGCGAAGGTCTGCAACACGAAGACGGCCACTCGCTGCTGTGGGCGGCTTCGGTGCCGAACTGCATCAGCTACGACCCGACGTTCGGTTTCGAACTCGCGGTCATCATGCAGGACGGCCTGCGCCGTATGGTCGCGGAGCAGGAAGACGTGTACTACTACGTCACGGTGATGAACGAGAACTACGAGCACCCGGCGATTCCGCAGGGCGAGTCCGTGGCGGCCGACATCATCAAGGGCATGTACTCGTTCCGTAAGGCCGATGCGGATAAGAAGGCGCCGCGCGTGCAACTGATGGGCGCGGGCACGATCTTCAACGAAGTGATCGCCGCCGCCGACCTGCTGAAGAACGAGTGGGGCGTCGCCGCCGATCTGTGGAGCGTGCCGAGCTTCACCGAACTCGCGCGCGAAGGCCACGAAGTGCAGCGCTGGAACCTGCTGCACCCGACCGAAGAAAAGAAGCTCTCGCACGTCGAGAAGCTGCTGAAGGATGCACAAGGTCCGGTCATCGCTTCGACCGACTACGTGCGCGCGCTGACCGAGCAGATCCGCGCGTTCGTGCCGCAGAAGTTCGTCGTGCTGGGCACGGATGGCTATGGCCGTTCGGACACGCGTGAAAAGCTGCGCCACTTCTTCGAAGTCGACCGCTACTGGGTTACGGTTGCCGCGTTGAATGCACTCGCAGATGAAGGCACGATCGAACGCAAGGTAGTCGCCGAGGCGCTCAAGAAGTACAACCTTGATCCCGCCAAACCCAACCCGATGACCGTCTAAGGCATCATTCCCCGTGTGCCATGGCGTGCGCGCCCGCCCCTGATTGCCAGGGGCAGGCCGCGTGCGCGGCCCAGGAGACACTAACAATGAGTCAAGCGATCGAAGTCAAGGTGCCGGACATCGGCGATTACAAGGACATCCCTGTGATCGAGGTGCTGGTGAAGGCGGGTGACACCGTCGAGAAAGAGCAATCGCTCGTTACGCTGGAGTCCGACAAGGCGACCATGGACGTGCCGAGCTCCGCCGCCGGCGTCGTCAAGGAAGTGAAGGTCAAGGTCGGCGACAACGTGTCGGAAGGTTCGTTGATCGTCGTGCTGGAAGGTGCAGAAGGCGGCGCGGCTGCGCCGGCTCCGGCGCCTGCTGCTGCTCCGGCTCCGTCGGCGGCACCGGCTGCGCCCCCCGCTGCGAGCGGCGGCGGTCTGCAGGAAGTCAAAGTGCCGGATATCGGCGATTACAAAGACATTCCCGTGATCGAAGTCGCGGTGAAAGTCGGCGATCGCGTCGAGAAAGAGCAGTCGCTGGTAACGCTCGAGTCCGACAAGGCGACCATGGACGTGCCGAGCTCGGCAGCCGGCATCGTCAAGGAACTGAAGGTCAAGGTCGGCGATACCGTGTCGGAAGGCTCGGTGATCGTGGTCGTGGAAGCGGAAGGCGGCGCGGCTGCGCCGGCTCCGGCTCCCAAGCAAGCGGTCGAGAAGCCGTCCGATGCGCCGGCTGCACCGTCGCCGGCTCCGGCCGCGCCGTCGGCGCTTGCTCAGGCACCGCTGATTCCGGCCGGCGAAGGCGGCGCGCGTCGTGCGAGTCATGCGTCGCCGTCCGTGCGCAAGTTCGCGCGTGAGCTGGGTGTCGACGTGACGCAGGTGCAGGGCACGGGTCCGAAGAACCGTATCACGCAAGCCGACGTGACCGCCTTCATCAAGGGCGTCATGACCGGTCAGCGTGCTGCGCCGGCTGGTGCGGCTGCACCGGCTGCCGCGGGCGGCGGTGAACTGAATCTGCTGCCGTGGCCGAAGGTCGACTTCACGAAGTTCGGTCCGGTCGATCCGAAGCCGCTGTCGCGCATCAAGAAGATTTCGGGCGCGAATCTGCATCGCAACTGGGTCATGATTCCGCACGTCACGAATAACGACGAAGCGGATATCACCGAGCTCGAAGCACTCCGCGTGAAGTTGAACAAGGAAAACGAGAAGTCGGGTGTGAAGATCACCATGCTGGCTTTCGTGATCAAGGCCGTGGTGTCGGCGTTGAAGCAGTTCCCGACGTTCAATTCCAGCCTCGACGGCGATAACCTGGTGTTCAAGCAGTACTTCCATATCGGGTTCGCGGCCGATACGCCGAACGGTCTGGTCGTTCCTGTTATTCGCGATGCGGATAAGAAGGGTTTGATCGATATCGCCAAGGAAATGGCCGAGCTGTCGAAGCTCGCGCGCGACGGCAAGCTGAAGCCGGATCAGATGCAAGGTGGGTGCTTCTCGATTTCGTCGCTCGGCGGGATTGGTGGCACGAACTTCACGCCGATTATCAATGCGCCTGAGGTTGCCATTCTTGGTCTGTCGCGTGGTGCGATGAAGCCGGTTTGGGATGGTAAGCAGTTTGTGCCTCGGCTGACTTTGCCGATGTCGTTGTCGTATGACCATCGGGTGATTGACGGCGCGGCGGCGGCGCGGTTTAACGCGTATCTGGGTGCGATTCTTGCCGATTTCCGGCGTGTGATTCTTTGATGTGGTGATGGTTGCGTGGGGCGCTGGTTTTTTTTCTGTGATCCGCGTCTCTCTGTAGAACCTGCTTTCTTATCGGTCTATTAGCGTCGCCCCTGTGCGGGGCGGCACCTACTTTTCTTTGTCTTCCAAAGAAAAGTAGGCAAAAGAAAGGCGCGTCCTTGGGCGGACTGCAAAGGATGATTCTTTCCAGGGCGCTGCCAGCTTTTGGGCTGCATTTTCGTGGGTTCTTCGTCTCATCACGATCAATACGAGAAGGGGACACTAATGAGTCTCGTCGAAGTAAAAGTGCCGGATATCGGTGACTTCAAAGACGTCGATGTCATCGAAGTCAATATCAAAGCGGGCGATGTCATCGAGAACGAACAAGCGCTGATGACGCTCGAGTCCGATAAAGCCTCCATCGAAGTGCCAAGCGATACCGCCGGCACGGTCAAGGAAGTTCGCGTCAAAGCCGGCGACAAAGTCTCGCAAGGCACGGTGATCGCGCTCGTCGAAACATCGGCGGACGCGGCTCCCGCAAAAGATGCACCGAAGGCTCCAGCCAAGGAACCTGAGAAAGCGCCCGCTCAAGCTGAAGCAAAACCGCAAGCTGCGCAGGCGGCGGCTCCGGCCAAGGCGGCAGCGCCTGCTCCGCAAGCCGGTAGCTTCTCCGGTAACGCGGATATCGAGTGCGACACGCTCGTGCTCGGTTCGGGCCCCGGCGGCTATTCGGCTGCGTTCCGCTCGGCTGACCTCGGCATGAAGACGGTGCTGGTGGAGCGCTACGCGACGCTCGGCGGCGTGTGTCTGAACGTCGGCTGTATTCCGTCGAAGGCGCTGTTGCACACGGCGCTCGTGATCGACGAAGCCGAAGCGCTCGGCTCGCACGGCATCACGTTCGGCAAGCCGCAAATCGATCTCGACAAGCTCCGCGACTTCAAGTCGGGCGTCGTCAAAAAGCTCACCGGCGGTCTCGCCGGCATGGCGAAGATGCGCAAGGTCGAAGTGGTCACGGGCACGGGTTCGTTCGTCGATCCGCATCATATGGAAGTGCAGGTCGAGGGCGGCAAGAAGGTCGTCAAGTTCAAGCAGGCGATCATCGCGGCGGGCTCGGAAGCGGTGAAGCTACCGTTCATTCCGGAAGATCCGCGTGTGGTCGATTCGACCGGCGCGCTCGAATTGCGGCAGATTCCGCAACGCATGCTGGTGATCGGCGGCGGCATCATCGGGCTGGAAATGGCCACGGTGTACGCCACGCTCGGCGCGCAGATCGACGTGGTCGAAATGCTCGACGGTCTGATGGCCGGCGCGGACCGCGATCTGGTCAAGGTCTGGGAGAAGTACAACAGCAAGCGTTTCGCTAACGTCATGCTGAAGACGAAGACCACCGGGGCGGAAGCGAAAGACGACGGCATCTATGTGTCGTTCGAAGGCGAGAAGGCTCCGGCCGAAGCGCAACGCTACGATCTCGTGCTGGTTGCCGTCGGCCGTTCGCCGAACGGCAAGAAGATCGGCGCGGACAAGGCAGGCGTCGCGGTGACGGACCGCGGCTTCATCGACGTGGACAAGCAGATGCGCACCAACGTGCCGCACATCTTCGCGATCGGCGATATCGTCGGTCAACCGATGCTCGCGCACAAAGCCGTGCATGAAGCTCACGTCGCCGCCGAAGTCGCACACGGCGAAAAGGCGTACTTCGACGCGCTGCAGATTCCGTCGGTGGCCTACACCGATCCGGAAGTGGCGTGGGCCGGCAAGACGGAAGACCAGTTGAAGGCCGAGGGCATCAAGTACGGCAAGGCGGTGTTCCCGTGGGCCGCATCGGGCCGCGCAATCGCCAACGGCCGCGATGAAGGCTTCACGAAGCTGCTGTTCGATGAGGAAACGCATCGCGTGATCGGCGGCGGTATCGTCGGTCTGAATGCGGGCGACCTGATCAGCGAAGTGTGTCTCGCGGTCGAGATGGGCGCGGACGCAACGGACATCGGTAAGACGATTCACCCGCATCCGACGCTCGGCGAATCGATCGGCATGGCCGCCGAGTTGTACGAAGGCGTTTGTACCGATCTGCCGCCGCAGAAAAAGAAGTAAGGCGATTCGGTCCGTCTGCATTCATGCAGGCGGGCTCGATGAAGCAAAAAAAACGGCGCGCCCTTTGCGGGGCGCGCCGTTTTTCTTTGACAGCGGAGTAGGGCGGTTGCCGCGCAACGACGGCGTCATCAATACATGCTGAACGACTCTGGCGACGGCGAAAAAGCGTCGGATAAAAAAATCCCGGCCTTTCGCCGGGCAAACGATACGCTATTCAACGTATCGGAGCGTTCGGCCAATTAACACCGTGTGAGCGGCAACGGCACTACGCTGTTGCTTGCGGTAGCGCCGGCACAGCGGTTGAGCTGTGCCGGCGCCGGGTGATGCCTGAAGTGTGATGCTTGAGACTGAAGCTTAGACTGCCTTCTTGGCCGAGCGCGATGCTTGCGCGGCGGCTTGCGAAGCTGCCTTCGATGCGGCCGTTGCAGCTGCATTGAAGTTGCTTTCAGCGATTTCGACAGCTTGCTTGGTCGCCTTGTGGACCGTGTCGTACGTGGTGTTGGCAGCCGTGATAGCCGACTTCAAGACGGCGACAGCGGTTTCCGAACCAGCCGGTGCATTCTTTGCAACGTTTTCGACGAGCGATTGGACCTTGCGGTTTTGCTCTTCGAATTGCGCTTCTGCGACGCGGGTGAACTCACCTTGCGTTGCCGAAACGATTTCATACACGTGGCGGCCGTACGACAGCGCCTTTTCAGCCACCGGCTGTGCAAGGCTTGCTTGCAGTGCCAGCAATTCCTGCGCGTCCTTGACCGACAGCGCGCGTTGGGCATTTTCCTGGCTTTCCGCGAGCGTCGATTTCACGACTTGCAGGTTCAGCTCAACCAGCTTTTCGACGCCTTCAAATGCTTTGGTCGTCAGGCCGAACAACGTTTCAAAGTTGGCTTTCTGGGCTGCGGCGAATTGCTCAGGGGTCAGCAGAGTCATGGTTTACGCTCCTGGATCGCGGTCTGTCTGTGCGGACCGCATTGGTTGAATGGTGAGACACATTGGTGCGTCCCGCCGGACCGCGATGAATTGTGCATCGCAGCAATGGTTCCCATTTTAGGATGGCTACAAAGAATGTCAAGTGCTTTTTGTGCGTCGCACAATATTAAGAAACTACTGATAAAACATAGTGTTATGCGATCGGCATGACAACCTCATGACGCAGGTCAATTTAACCGCCGCACCGCACTGGTGCTCAATCATGCCGCATGTATTACGGACTTGTAAGGTTAATTTAACCGGCAAGCGCCTACTAGCGCCGGACGCTAACATCCGGCAAATGTTAAAAAAGCTTTCGAAGGCCGTTTCGGTGTAAACCGGAAAGTGTCACGGAACGTTAATGCTTCATGCTGGTCGAATGCGCGTTGGCGGTCTGCAGCAGGCGTTTAACAACCTCGCTGTGCGACTGCGGCCACGTGCTGTTGCTCTGGCAGTTTTGACCGCCCGTGCTCTGACCGTATTTCCCCTGATCAAGGTTGTCTCGAAATTGCCGTTATGCTGGAAGAATCACCTCGATTCCGGCGTATGGCGGCAGCGGCGAGGCGTAACGCGCTGGCGATCGTTTTTTTTCGATCGATGCGCGGCACCTATTCGTGTTTTTGCGATCGGAGCTTACAAGCCGGTTTAAGGAGCGCGTATAAGTGCTTCAAATTGCTAATTTTTCGTTGTTTTACTACACTTGCGGAAACCTCTCGCCGCTCCCTACCGAACACCCATGAAAACCGACATGTTTTCGTCGCTAAAAGTGATCCACGGCGCGGCCCGCAGCACCGCTCTGTCGGTGGCCGCCTCCATGGTCATCGCAGCGGCGTTTGCCACGCCCGTGAGCGCTTTTGCCGCCACGCCTGACGCACCTGCAAAAACTTCCAAACACGCCAAAGCGGCCAAAAAGCCGGCTGCCGCGCCTGACGCCAAGGTGTCGAGCAAGGCCCCGAAAGCGACCAAAGGCGCGGCTGCAAAGACCGTAGCCGCCGCTGACGACGACGCCCCGCGCGCCGGCGTCAAGCGCAAGCGCGTGACGTACACGTCGAACGGCCGTCACCACTCGGTGGTGCGCCGCATCGCGTACGAACCGCGTCAGCCGAGCGTCGGCCAGGCTTTCGGCCTGCACGAAACGCCGGACGCGCTCATGCTGCGCTCGAGCGTCGCCTACGTGATCGATCAGAACTCGGGCGAATCGCTGTTCGACAAGAACTCGCGCGCCGTGGTGCCGATCGCGTCGATCACCAAGCTGATGACCGCGATGGTGGTGCTCGACTCGAAAGAGGCGATGACCGACCAGATCGAAGTCACGGACGAAGATCGCGATTACGAAAAGAACACCGGCTCGCGTTTGTCGGTGGGCTCGGTGCTTTCGCGTGAAGACATGCTGCATATCGCGCTGATGGCGTCGGAAAATCGTGCGGCCGCGGCGCTGTCGCGTTATTTCCCGGGCGGCCGGCCGGCGTTCCTCGCGGCCATGAACGCGAAGGCCAAGCAGCTCGGCATGACCGACACGCACTTTGAAAACCCCACGGGTTTGACGAGCCAGAACGTGTCGAGCGCGCGCGATCTCGTGAAAATGGTCAACGCGGCGTACCAATATCCGGTGATCCGCAAGTTCTCGACCGATCACAGCTACGAGGTGTACACCGGCAAGCGCTCGCTGGCTTACAACAGCACGAATGCGCTGGTGCGCAATCCGACGTGGGACATCGGTCTGCAAAAGACCGGTTTCATCAACGAAGCGGGTGAGTGCCTCGTGATGCAGGCGACCATTCACGGCCGTCCGATGATCATAGTGCTGCTCGACTCGTCGGGTAAGTACTCGCGATTCGCGGACGCCACGCGTCTGCGCACGTGGCTGGATAACGGCGGCGACCAGGCGCGCATTACCAGCGCGGACGCCAGCGGTCCGGGTACCTGAAGCGTTTCTTAAGTGGCCGGTTTCCGGACCGGCCGCATGAAAACAAAAAGCCTCGCATTTTTGCGAGGCTTTTTGTTTTGAACGGAGGAAGCGAAGTGCCGGCTTACGCGTGATGGGTATGCGGATGGTCCTGCGCGGGTTGCGGCCGATAGCCGAGCGACTCCGAGATCATCAACGCAGTCTGACTGACCTGGCCGAGCCAGGAATCCTGCAGCCGATCCGCCGGCGCCGACAGCGACAGACCGGCGACCAGCTTGCCGGTGTCGTCGTAAATGCCGGCGGCGATGCAGCGCACGCCGAGTTCCAGTTCTTCGTTATCTCGCGCGCATGCCTGCTGGCGCACGTGCGATAACTCACGCTCCAGTTTGGTCAGGTCGGTAATGCTGTTCTGCGTGTGCCCCGACAAGCCGGTGCGGGTGGCGTAGGCCCGCACGCGGGTGGATTCGTCGGCAGCAAGGAACAATTTGCCTACCGAGGTCAGATGCAACGGCGCCCGTCCGCCGATCGCGCGCACCACCTGCATGCCGGAACGCTCGGAATAAGCGCGCTCGATATAGACGATCTCGTCGCCCTGACGCACCGACAGATTCACAGTCTGGCCCGTCTGGCGGTGCAGTTCGCGCATTGGCGTGAGCGCCGCGTCGCGCACCGACAGGCGCGCCTTCACCAGATTGCCCAGTTCGAGCAGGCGCATGCCGAGACGGTAAGTGCCGGGATCCGACCGGTCGACCAGCCGGCACATCACCATGTCGTTCAGGATGCGGTGCGCGGTGGACGGATGCAGCTCCGTACGGATGGCGAGTTCTTTCAGGCTGACCGGGTCGCTATGCGCAGCGAGTGCGTCGAGCAAGCGCATCATGCGTTCGATCACCTGGATCGAAGTTTTGGGATCCGGGGTCGTATCGCTCATGGGAGGAATCGGTTGACGCGTCAAACAGCGGAAATTGATTGTATCCCGTATTGTGAAAAGATGGAAAGCAGTTGGAACGCCTTTTCCAATTTAACTGGCTTTCGTCCTATGCCTTCCGGCCGTTGGTATTGTGCGGCAAACAGCGGATAATCAGGCACGTTTTCCCGAAGGAGGGCTCATGCGAGTCGGATTGTTCGTTACCTGCCTGATCGACCTGATGCGTCCCGAGATCGGTTTTTCGGTCATCAAGCTGATCGAAGGCGCCGGATTCGAGGTGATGGTGCCGCCTGCGCAAACCTGTTGCGGGCAACCGGCGTACAACTCGGGGGAACGGCGCATCGCGCGCGATCTTGCCGAGAAGACCTTGCGCGAGTTCGAGCAGTTCGATTACGTTGTGGTCCCGTCCGGTTCGTGTGGCGGCATGATCCGCGCGCATTACGGCGACCTCTTCGCCGACGACCCCGAACTGATGAACCGCTTCGGCCGGCTGCGCCCCAAGGTGTTCGAACTGACCGATTTCCTCGTGAACGTGGCCAAGGTGCATTTGCAACCGGGCGAGTTCGCGGGGCAGGTCACGTACCACGATTCCTGCTCCGGGCTGCGTGAACTCGGCGTGAAGGTGCAGCCGCGCGCCTTGCTGGCGCAGGTCGGCGTGACGGTGAACGAGATGAAGGATTGCGAGCATTGCTGCGGCTTCGGCGGAACCTTCGCGGTCAAGTACGGCGACATCTCCACGGCAATTGTCGACGAAAAGTGCGCGAATATTCGGGCAAGTGGCACCGGCGCGGTGGTGCTCGGCGACCTCGGCTGCATGCTGAATATTGAGGGCCGTTTGCGGCGTACCGGCGACGCCACCACGCGCGTGCTGCACATCGCGCAGGTGCTGGCCGGCGACGTATAGCGCAGGTTGCCATACTGCCGCCGTCTTGATCCCGATACGCGTGCTTGACTCGTACTTCAGTCGCGCATCGCCCGCTTCGTCCGCTTCGTCCGAATACGCATAAGGCCGCCATGCAAGTCCAATCGATGCAATTCAAGGCTCGCGCCGGTCAGAAACTTGCCGACCAGCGTCTGCAGCAGAATCTCACCAAGCTGTCGACCAAGTTCGTGTCGGCCCGCGCCACGGCCATGACCGCGATCGATTTTCCCGCCACGCGCGCCGCACTGAAGGAGCGCCGCAATCGCGCGCTGGAAAATCTCGACGTGTGGCTGGAAACCTTCGAGCGCGAAGCGGCCCGGCGCGGCGTGACGGTGCTGTTCGCGGAGACGACCCAGGAGGCCGCGCGGCTCGTCGGCGACATTGCGCGCCGGCACGAGGTGAAGAAGGTGATCAAGACCAAGTCGATGGTCACCGAAGAAATGCGCCTGAATGAAGTGCTCGGGCAAATGGGCGTGCAGTCCATCGAAACCGATCTGGGTGAGTACATTCTGCAGATCAACGACAACGAACCGCCGAGCCACATCATCGCGCCGGTCGTCCATAAAGATAAGGACGAGATCGCCGACCTGTTCGCGAAGACCCATAACCGTCCGCGCCTGACCGAAATTACCGACATGACGCGCGAAGCGCGCGAGGTGCTGCGTCCGCATTTCATGACCGCGGACATGGGCGTGACCGGCGGCAATTTCGTGGTGGCGGAAACGGGCTCGGTCGTGCTGGTCACGAACGAAGGCAACGAGGGCATGTGCACCGTGATGCCACGCGTGCATGTGGCGGTGACGGGCATCGAGAAAGTGCTGCCTACGCTCGAAGATCTGGCCACGGCGATGCGTCTCTTGCCGCGCTCGGCGACCGGGCAGGCCACCTCGAACTATTTTTCCGTGTTGACGGGGCCGCGCGGCGAGGGCGACCAGGACGGTCCCGAACATATGTACGTGGTGCTCGTCGACGGCGGGCGCACGGGGCTCATCGGCGGCGACTTCCAGGAAATGCTGAGGTGCATCCGCTGCGGCGCGTGCATGAACCATTGCCCGGTGTATCAGAAGGTGGGCGGCCATGCTTACGGCTGGGTCTATCCCGGCCCGATGGGTTCGGTATTGACGCCGAGCTATGTCGGCATCGACAAGGCGCTGGATTTGCCGCAGGCCGCGACCTTGTGCGGCGAGTGCAATAGCGTCTGTCCGGTGGGGATTCCGCTATCCGATCTGTTGCGCAAGCTGCGCGAGAAGCAGGTGGAGCGGCGTCTGCGGCCGTGGAAAGAGCGCGCTGGACTCGCCGTGTGGGGTTTTCTGGCGCTGCATCCGGATGTTTACGCGCTTTTTACCAAGCTGGCCGTGCGGGTGCTGGAACGCATGGGCGGAAGAAACCGGTCGATCGCCAAACTGCCGTTGGGCGGCGCGGGCTGGACCAATACGCGGGATATGCCTGCTCCGGTCGGTCGGACGTTCAGGGAGTTGTACGCGGCGCAGCGCAGTCATATTGGCTGAGCGGGCGTTGGTGGGCAAAGTTCGCTGTCGTTTTTTTTCTATTCACGCGGCATTGAGCGTGAGCCGGTGATTCCGGCATCGCGCTGCCTGGTCTCGCGTCGAACCGCACGGCCGGCCGTCTGTGTCACGTCGCCGGAGCGACCCTCAGGCTGCGGCCGTAGAAATTGGAGCGCGGTACGCCTGCGCATCAGCACATGCCTACCGCGCAACAACCATGCGGCTTGTCCAGATCAGTGATCCGTCATCTGGCCCGACTGGCGGCCCGGCACCCCTCGCACGGGCGCGGCGTTATTCCCATTGCCGCGGTTGCCTCCGCTGCCCGCCTGCTGCTGCGGCGGCGCCGGTGGGGGCGGCGGTGGGCTGCCAGCCCCCGGCCGAGGCGCATTCGATCCGCTCGGTCCGCGTGGCCCGCCCACGGCACCTTGCGAAGGCGGCCCCCCGTGCGATCCGCCATTCGGCTGACCGTGCCAGCCGCCGTTGTCGCCGTGGTTGCCGTTGTTTCCGTAATTGCCGTTGTTCGGCCGGCCCCGGTCGGGATAGCCGCCGTAGCCGGGGCCCGGTCCGTAATAGCGGCCTGGCCCGTTGTTGTAGTAGCCAGGGCCCGAGTAATTGCTATAGCCCATGTAGACGTTGGTTTGCGGCACGACCGGTACACCGGTGGCGTAGCCGTCGTAACCGTCATAGCCGCTGTAATCGCCGCCGTAGCCATTGCTGTACATCGGCGTGCCGTCCGGATAGACCGCGCAGCCGCCGAGCAGGGCGGCGACAGCAAGGCAGGCGAGTGGTGCGAAGCGTTTCATGTGATGGACCGGTGCGAGATTCGTAGCTGTAAGACCGTTATTATCGCCATCCGTCGCAAGAGCTTTGTATGTGTTTGTAAGGATTTATTTTTTGTGCCATGACGCGTCGATGTCGTGCGTCGCAAAAACTCAATTCACTGTTCCATTCAGCGCAACGCTCTATCTCGCGCCAGTGGGTTTTTCCCGATTGTGAATTTCTATAAGATTTCGACTGGGCATAGTGGGTAACGAACTCATCTGCCCCCAATCGGAAGAATCGACATCATGAAAAAGACAATATCGGTGTACTGGCCCCTCGCCATCGTTGTACCGCTCGCTGCGGCTGCCTATTTGCATATTTGTGGCGACGCCGCGTCGCGCGTCTCGCAAGCTCCGCTTGCTGCCGACCAGTTCACGGCTGAACTCGCGCGCGCCGTTTCGTACGGCATGATCGACGACGCCTCGACGCTGCCGGCCAAACCGATGCGCGCCGCCACGGCGATGCCGGCCGCGGAAGCGTCGTAAGCACAGGGCTGAGCGCGACCGGGATGGGTCGCTGTACCCAACGCCACGCTCGCGGCAGCCGCGCGCCGGCTCCCGGCGAGATTCCGGCCAGCTTTGTATAATCGCGGCAACATTTGTTAACAGTCAGCCTACGCGCCTCGCGCGCCTGAAAAAGCCCTTGATGAAAACCGTATCCATCTGCTTTGTGTGCCTCGGGAACATCTGCCGTTCGCCGACCGCGGAAGGTGTGATGCGCCATCTGGTCGGCGAGGCGAAGCTCGCGGAACGCATTGTGATCGACTCCGCCGGAACGGGTGACTGGCACATCGGCGAGCCGCCGGATGAGCGCGCGCAGCAGGCAGCCGGCCGGCGCGGGTATGAACTCGCCGACTTGCGCGGCCGTCAGATCGCCGCGGCGGATTTCGACCGCTTCGATCTGCTGATCGCCATGGACGACAAAAACATCGCCGCATTGCGTCAGGTCTGCCCGCCGCGGCAACGCGACAAGATTCGCCTGCTGATGGAATTTGTCCCGGAAGCGGACGCCCGCTGGAACGGCGCCCGCGAAGTCGTCGATCCGTATTTCGGCGGCGTGGAAGGTTTCGAGCAGGTGCTGGATCAGTGTGAAGTTGCCTGTCGCGGGCTCATCGCGACGCTGCGTCCCCAATTGCTTGCATAGAGCCCGGCGAGAGAGCGCGCCAAGCTTATCCAGCAATTAAGCAAATGACCCAAATCGCGGTAGGGATACTTGACTAAATCGCTCATGTATTTATACTTGACAAAACTTGTCGAGAATTGCGGTTCCCACACCATATGAGACTCACCACGAAAGGCCGTTTCGCCGTCACGGCGATGATTGACCTGGCACTGCGCCAGGAGCAGGGCCCGGTGACGCTTGCGGGTATCAGCCAGCGCCAACACATCTCCCTGTCGTACCTCGAGCAGCTGTTTGGCAAGCTGCGTCGTCATGAAATCGTCGAGTCCGTGCGCGGACCAGGCGGCGGCTACAATCTGGCCCGCCGCGCTGAAGACGTGACCGTGGCGGACATCATCATCGCGGTCGACGAGCCGCTCGACGCCACCCAGTGCGGCGGCAAGGGCTCGTGCGAGGGCACCAAACAGCACGACGGCCACTGCATGACGCATGAACTGTGGTCCACGCTGAACCAGAAAATGGTCGAGTACCTCGATTCGGTCTCGCTGAAAGATCTGGTCGATCAGCAGCGCTCGCGCGAAGGCGCGCCGGCCGTGCTGCGTGACAGGCGCAACGAAGCGCCGGCGGTCGAACCCGTCCGCGTGGCGCCGAAAGGGCCCAATTCCGTTTTCAACATGGCCGGTTCCTAGGCGCGGTATCGAGCAGTCACCGCAGCCTGATAAGAAACCCAGAAGCCAGAGCACACGACGTCCCCGGAGCAATTGATGAACAACGACACTCTCCATCTGCCCATCTACATGGACTACAGCGCGACGACGCCGATCGATCCGCGCGTGGTGGACAAGATGATTCCGTATCTGCGCGAGCAGTTCGGCAACCCCGCATCGCGCAGCCACTCGTATGGCTGGGCAGCGGAGCGCGCAGTCGAAGAAGCGCGTGAGAATGTCGCCGCGCTGGTGAACGCCGATCCGCGCGAAATCATCTGGACCTCGGGTGCCACGGAGTCGGACAACCTCGCGATCAAGGGTGCCGCGCACTTCTACAAGAGCAAGGGCAAGCACGTCATCACGGTGAAGACCGAGCACAAGGCCGTGCTTGACACCTGCCGCGAACTCGAGCGCGAAGGCTTCGAAGTCACGTATCTGGACGTCAAGGACGACGGCCTGATCGACCTGGAAAAGTTCAAGGCGGCATTGCGTCCGGACACGATTCTGGTGTCGGTCATGTCGGTGAACAACGAGATCGGCGTGATCCAGGACATCGAGGCGATCGGCGAGATCACCCGTGAAAAGGGCATCATTTTTCACGTCGACGCGGCGCAAGCAACCGGCAAAATCGAGATCGACCTGCAAAAGCTGAAGGTCGACCTGATGTCGTTCTCGGCGCACAAGACGTACGGTCCCAAGGGCATCGGCGCGCTGTACGTGCGCCGCAAGCCGCGTATCCGTATCGAAGCGCAAATGCACGGCGGCGGTCACGAGCGCGGCATGCGTTCGGGCACGCTGGCCACGCACCAGATCGTCGGCATGGGCGAAGCGTTCCGTATCGCGCGTGAAGAAATGGCGACGGAAAACGAACGCGTCCGCATGCTGCGCGACCGGCTGCTGCGCGGGCTGTCGGAAATGGAAGAAACGTATGTGAACGGCGACATGGAACAGCGTGTGCCGCACAACCTGAACATCAGCTTCAATTTCGTCGAAGGCGAATCGCTGATCATGGCGGTGAAAGATGTGGCGGTGTCGTCGGGCTCGGCCTGTACGTCCGCTTCGCTGGAACCGTCGTATGTGTTGCGCGCGTTGGGCCGTAACGACGAGTTGGCGCACAGCTCGATTCGCTTCACCGTGGGCCGCTTCACGACCGAGCAGGACGTCGATTACGTGATCAACCTGCTGAAGACCAAGATTTCGAAGCTGCGCGACTTGTCGCCGCTGTGGGAAATGCACAAGGACGGGATCGATATTTCGACCATCCAATGGGCAGCGCACTGACGCGCCGGGTTTTGGACGACGTCGAATTTATCGAATTGCGAATTGCAGGTTGAAACGAATCAAGGAGTGTCATCATGGCTTATAGCGACAAGGTTCTGGACCACTACGAAAACCCGCGCAACGTCGGTTCCTTCGCGAAGGACGACGATGCAGTCGGCACCGGCATGGTCGGCGCACCGGCATGCGGCGACGTGATGAAGCTGCAGATCCGCGTGGGCGCGGACGGCATTATCGAAGACGCGAAGTTCAAGACGTATGGCTGCGGCTCGGCGATTGCGTCGAGTTCGCTCGTCACTGAATGGGTGAAGGGCAAGACGCTCGATCAGGCTATGTCGATCAAGAACACGCAGATCGCCGAAGAACTGGCGCTGCCGCCGGTGAAGATCCACTGCTCGATCCTCGCGGAAGACGCGATCAAGGCAGCGGTCGCCGACTATAAGCAACGCCACGGTGAAGCAGTCGTCGAAGGCGACAAGCAACACGCTTAAGCGGCGATTGCGGCGCGGTTTTCAGGTAAATCGAAACGGACGACGGCGTGGATTCAAGCCAGCCGTCCGGCACGAGCGATATTTGATGCAGGCAGGGTTGCAGCGCGTGAGCAGGCAGACGAACGGCCGGCACGCACTGCGCAATGAGAAACGCTATGGCAATTACGTTGACCGAAAAGGCAGCACAGCACGTCCAGAAGTATCTGAACCGTCGCGGTAAAGGCGTCGGCTTGCGCGTCGGCGTGCGCACCACCGGTTGCTCCGGCTTGGCCTACAAGCTCGAGTACGTGGACGAACTCGCGCCCGAAGACGAAGTCTTCGATTGCAACGGCGTGAAGATCATTGTCGACCCGAAGAGCCTCGCTTATATCGACGGCACCGAACTCGACTTCGCACGTGAAGGGCTGAACGAAGGCTTCAAGTTCAACAACCCGAACGTGAAGGACGAATGCGGTTGCGGCGAATCGTTCCGCGTGTAAATCCGGACATTTCCGCGTGCAGCGGATCGAAGGCGGCGCGGGCCGCCTTTTTAGTTTCATCCGCGAATTCGCGTGTGGCCGCCTGTGCTGCTACCGCTCTGCCGAGCTTCATTTTTAGACTGCACTCCGGTGCGCTTTCCTGAACGGACTTCTTCTATCCGATGGCCTCGCTGAACGACAGCCACTTCGACCTGTTCGATCTGCCGGCGCAATTCGCGCTCGACGCATCCGCGCTCGATCACGCCTACCGCACGGTCCAGGCGCAAGTGCATCCGGACCGCTTCGCGGCGGCCGGCGACGCGCAAAAGCGCATCGCGATGCAATGGGCGACGCGCACCAACGAGGCGTATCAGACGCTGCGCGATCCGTTGAAGCGCGCCACCTATCTACTGCATCTGCGTGGCATCGACGTCGGCGCACACGACAATACGGCGATGGAGCCGGCGTTCCTGATGCAGCAGATGGAATGGCGCGAATGCATCGAGGACGCGGCGGCGGCAAAGAACGTCGATGCGCTCGACGCCTTGCTCACCGAACTGCGCGACGAAGAGCGCATGCGTTTCGACAAGCTCGGTGCGTTGCTCGACAGCGGCGCGAATCAGGCTGCGGGCGAGGCCGTGCGGCAGTTGATGTTCATCGAGCGGGTGGCGTCGGAAATCGGCACGCAGATCGAGCGGCTCGAGAACTAGCGAGCCCGAGTGCGCCGTGCGCCGCGAGTGCGGCGGCAGTCGCCAGAAGAGCCGTAGCATTACATCCAGCAACGCGAAAATTCAGGACGGGGCCGAGCGGCCCCGAGAAGATCCAGATGGCCCTACTGCAAATCTCCGAACCCGGCATGGCGCCGGCGCCCCACCAGCGGCGTCTGGCGGTCGGTATCGATCTCGGCACCACCAATTCCCTCGTCGCCGCCGTGCGCAGCGGCGTGCCCGACGTGCTGCCCGACGCAGACGGCCATGCGCTGCTGCCGTCGGTGGTGCGCTACCTGGAAAAAGGCGGCCGACGTATCGGCCGCACGGCCAAGGCTGAGGCAGCGAGCGATCCGCGCAACACGATCGTCTCGGTCAAGCGCTTCATGGGCCGCGGCAAGGCGGAAGTGGAGGGCGCCGAAAACGCGCCGTACGATTTCATCGATGCACCCGGCATGGTGCAGATCCGTACCATCGACGGCGTAAAGAGCCCGGTCGAAGTGTCGGCCGAAATTCTCGCGACGCTGCGCCAGCGCGCCGAAGACACGCTCGGCGACGAACTGGTCGGCGCCGTCATCACGGTGCCCGCTTACTTCGACGAAGCGCAGCGTCAGGCGACCAAAGACGCCGCGCGTCTGGCCGGCCTGAACGTGCTGCGCCTGCTGAACGAACCGACCGCGGCCGCGATTGCCTACGGCCTCGACAACGGTTCCGAGGGGCTGTTCGCCGTGTACGACCTCGGCGGCGGCACTTTCGACCTGTCGATTCTCAAGCTCACCAAGGGCGTATTCGAAGTGCTCGCGGCCGGCGGCGACTCCGCGCTCGGCGGCGACGATTTCGACCACACGCTGTATCGCCATGTGCTGGAGCAGGCCGGCATCGCGCCGCAAACGCTCGCGCCGGAAGATGTGCGCCTGCTGCTGGACAGCGTGCGCGAGGCCAAGGAGGCCTTGTCCGACGCGCCAAGTGCGAAGCTACAGACCAAGCTCTCGAACGGCGCTCAGATCGATCTGACGATCGACGAAGCCACTTTCGAGACCATCACACAGGCGCTGGTGCAGCGCACGCTCGGCCCGACGAAAAAGGCGCTGCGCGACGCCAAAGTCACGACGAAGGAAATCAAGGGCGTCGTGCTGGTCGGCGGCGCGACGCGCATGCCGGTGATCCGCCGCGCGGTCGAGTCGTTCTTCGGCCAGCCGCCGCTGATCAATCTCGACCCGGATCAGGTGGTCGCGCTCGGCGCCGCGATCCAGGCTGATCTGCTCGCGGGCAACCGCGGCGCGGACGGCGACGAGTGGCTCCTGCTCGACGTGATTCCGCTCTCGCTCGGCGTCGAGACGATGGGCGGGTTGACCGAGAAGATCATCCCGCGCAATTCGACGATTCCGGTCGCGCGCGCGCAGGATTTCACGACCTTCAAGGACGGCCAGACGGCCATGGCGATCCACGTCGTGCAAGGCGAGCGCGAACTCGTCAGCGACTGCCGCTCGCTCGCGCGTTTCGAGCTGCGCGGCATTCCGCCGATGGCCGCCGGCGCGGCACGCATTCGCGTGACCTACCAGGTGGATGCGGACGGCCTGTTGTCCGTGTTCGCTCGCGAACAGGGCTCGGGCGTGGAAGCGTCGGTGGTGGTCAAGCCGTCCTACGGTCTTGCCGATGACGACATCGCCCGAATGCTCGAAGAGAGTTTTTCGACCGCTGAAGTCGACATGCGGGCGCGCGCACTGCGCGAAGCGCAAGTCGAAGCGCGTCGACTCGTGGAAGCCACCGACGCCGCGCTCGCCGCCGACGCCGAACTGCTCGACGACAGCGAGCGCGCCGAGCTCGACACGCTCCTCGATGCATTGCGCAACGTCGCGCAAAGCGACGACGTCGACGTGATCGAAGCCGCCACCAAAACCCTCGCCGAAGGCACCGACGAATTCGCCGCCCGCCGCATGAACAAGGGCATTCGCCGCGCGCTCGCCGGCCGCAAGCTCGACGAGATCTGAGTCTCGCGGTGGCGTCAGGTGGGCCGTCTGGTCGGTCCGCCGCAAAAAATCGAATCGCGCCGCGTGGACTTAAAAAGTCCGCGCGACGCCAGTAAAATGGTACGGAGCCTGGTTGCGGCCGCCGTGCCGCAGACCCAAACGGAAAATGTATGCCTCAAATCGTTGTGCTGCCTCACGTCGAACTGTGCCCGGAAGGCGCGGTGATCGATGCCGTGCCCGGCAAGAGCATCTGCGACAGCCTGCTTGAACACGGCATTGAAATCGAGCACGCGTGCGAGAAGTCGTGCGCATGCACGACCTGCCACGTGATCGTGCGTGAGGGTTTCGCCGCCTTGACGCCGTCGGAGGAAGACGAGGACGATCTGTTGGACAAGGCGTGGGGGCTCGAACCGGCTTCGCGCCTGTCGTGCCAGGCTTTGGTGCCGGCTGAGCAGGATCTGGTTGTCGAAATCCCTCGCTACTCGATCAATCACGCGAAGGAAAATCACTAACAGGAGGATGCAGCCATGAAGTGGACCGATACGCAAGACATCGCGATGGCCCTGACTGACAAGCACCAGGACATCGATCCGCAACAGGTGCGCTTCACCGACTTGCACCGTTGGGTCACCGAGCTGGAAGGATTCGACGACGATCCTAACCGGTCGAACGAAAAGATCCTCGAGGCGATTCAGGCTGCATGGATTGAAGACGCGGATTACTGAGCGTCACTGAGTTTTCCGGCGCCGGTCAGCGATCTGCTTGCGCTTCCGGCTGCGGCAAAGAAAAAGGCGATTCCAATGGAATCGCCTTTTTTGCGTCTGGCGGAAACTAACCTGCGTGCGGTTAGCTCGCCACGAGCGCGCCGTTCTGAATCCGAACACGCTGACCTTGCTGGAACGGCGGCGCTTCATGGTAAGTGAAGTAACGCGTTTTGCCGCTTTCCATCCGCACCCGCACCGAATACGACGTCGTGCTGCGGATATGTTTTTCGACCGAGTTGCCGGCAAGGCCGCCGCCGAGCGCGCCGAGGACCGTCATCGCGGTGCGGCCGCCGCCGCTACCAAACTGATTGCCGACCACGCCACCGGCCACCGCGCCGCCGACCGCGCCGATACCGGTGCCATGACCTTCCTGACGCACCGCCGAGATAGCCTCGACCGTGCCGCAACTCGAGCAGTACGCCGGTTGTGGCGGCGGTTGCTGCGCGTAGTTAGGTGCCGGCTGCGCCTGTTGCTGCTGAGCGTATTGCTGCTGCTGGGTCGGTGCCGGGGCCGGTGCGGGCGCGGTTTGCTGCTGTTGCGCGGCCTGTTGCTGAGCAGCCTGTTGCTGAGCAGCCTGCTGCGCCGTCGGGTTGGCGGGCGCCGCCGAATCGACTATGCCCGGTTGCGTAGCTTGCGTGCCGACTTGCGCCGCTTGCGTCTGATCGTTTTGCGCGCCGTTGCTGGATGCCTTCGGGAACAGGCCCGTGACAGCCGCTGTGGCGACGAGGCTTGCGATGATCACCGCACCGGCAGCGGTCGCGACCAGCGGGTGAATCCGGCGTTGTTGCGCAGGCTGCGCGGATGGCGTGGTGGGTTGCGTGTTGGGATTGTCCATTTTGGCCTCCGTCTTCAACGGGAGTCGATTTTTGGTAAGACAAAGTGTCGGGTAAATCGACCCTGTGAGGGTTTCAATTTGTAACGTTTTCCGGGCAAACATCGCGCCGGCGTCGCGTCAAAGCCGCGCAACGCGGCGGGGCGCCGCTTCCGGCAAGCGCTCGCGTGATGGACACAGACAGTCGAATCCTCGCACGCCGTGCAGCTTTTACCGATGGTTACAAACCGTCAGGCGGGCGCCACACATCGGATATAGCAAGAAAAACGCCCGGCATCGAGCCGGGCGTTCTCCAGGATGCGAACCACGCAACGCTCAGTCTTCGCGGCGCAGATGCGGGAACAGAATCACGTCGCGGATGCTCGGGCTGTCGGTCAGCATCATGACCAGACGGTCGATGCCGATGCCGCAACCGCCGGCCGGCGGCATGCCGTATTCCAGCGCGCGAATGTAGTCCGCGTCGTAGAACATCGCTTCTTCGTCGCCGGCCTCTTTCTGGTCGACCTGCTTCTTGAAGCGGGCAGCCTGGTCTTCCGGATCGTTCAGCTCCGAGAAGCCGTTGGCGATCTCACGGCCCGTGATGAACAGCTCGAAACGCTCGGTGATGCCTGGCGTCGAGTCCGACGCGCGCGCGAGCGGCGACACTTCGATCGGGTAGTCGATGATGTACGTCGGCTCCCACAATTGCGACTCAGCGGTTTCCTCGAACAGCGCCAGTTGCAGCGAGCCCACACCGGCGTTCAGGAACTGCGGCTGCGACGCATCCACGCCGAACTTCTTCAGCTCGGTGCGCAGGAACGCGCTGTCCGCGAGTTGCTCGTTCGTGTATTGCGGTGCGTATTTCTGGATCGCCTGCGTGATCGTCAGGCGATGGAACGGCTTCGCCAGATCGAGTTCGCGGCCCTGATACGTGATCGTGGCCGTGCCGAGCGCGTCGATCGCGGCCTGACGGATCAATTGCTCGGTGAAATCCATCAGCCATTTGTAATCGGTGTACGCGGCGTAGAACTCGATCATCGTGAATTCCGGATTGTGGCGCACGGACACGCCCTCATTGCGGAAGTTACGGTTGATCTCGAACACACGCTCGAAGCCGCCGACCACCAGACGCTTCAGATACAGCTCAGGCGCGATACGCAGGAACATCTGCATGTCGAGCGCGTTGTGGTGCGTGGTGAACGGCTTGGCCGCCGCGCCGCCCGGAATCGGGTGCAGCATGGGCGTTTCGACTTCCATGAAGTCGGCGTTCGCCATGAAGTTGCGGATCGACGAAATCGCCTTGGTGCGCGCGACGAAAGTCTTGCGCGTTTCCGGCGTGACGATCAGATCGACATAGCGCTGGCGATACTTCATTTCCTGGTCGGACAGGCCATGGAACTTGTCCGGCAGCGGACGCAGCGACTTCGACAGCAGACGCAGTTCCGTGCAACGCACCGAGAGTTCGCCCTTGTTGGTGCGGAACAGCACGCCGCGCGCCGCGACGATATCGCCCATGTCCCACTTCTTGAAGGCGTCGTACGTTTCCTGGCCGATGTCGGCCGGCGTGATGAAGAACTGGATCTGACCCGAACCGTCGCGCACGGTCGCAAAGCTCGCCTTGCCCATCACCCGCTTGAGCATCATGCGGCCGGCAATCGCGACTTCGAGCGGATTCGCTTCGAGCGCTTCCTTGTCGGCGTGCTCGTACTGCGACTGCAGATCTTCGGCGTGATGCGTGGGACGGAAATCGTTCGGATAGGCGACGCCTTGCTCACGCAGTTCGCGCAGCTTTTCGCGGCGCTCGGTCATGATCTTGTTGTCGTCCACCTCGGGCACGACATTGGGCTGGGCCGCATTAGGCTGGGTCGGTTCGGTCATGATGATTTGGTATTCGGTGGCCCGCACGGGAGTGGCTCGCATGCGGGTGGCCAGTCAGTAAAAACCTCAGGCGGTGTAAGGAAACAGCGAGGAAACAGCGAAGAAGCGGCGAACAAACGGCGAAGCTGCGGCGCGGCGTTGCAAGCCGCGCCGGTTGCGCTTAGACGCCCTGTTTCAGGCTGGCGCTGATGAACGGATCGAGGTCGCCGTCGAGCACGCTCTTGGTGTTGCTGATTTCGACGTTGGTGCGCAGATCCTTGATACGGCTGTTGTCCAGCACGTACGAGCGGATCTGATGACCCCAGCCCACATCGGTCTTGCCGGCTTCGAGCTTGTCCTGCTCTTCCTGACGTTTGCGGATTTCCGCTTCGTACAGGCGCGATTTCAGCATGGCCATGGCTTCGGCGCGGTTGCGGTGCTGCGAACGGTCGTTCTGGCACTGCACGACGATGCCCGACGGCATGTGCGTGATACGCACCGCGGAGTCGGTCTTGTTGATGTGCTGACCGCCGGCGCCGGACGCGCGGTACGTGTCGATACGCAGATCGGCCGGGTTGATGTCGACTTCGATCGAGTCGTCGATTTCCGGGTACACGAACACCGACGAGAACGACGTATGACGGCCGCCCGACGAGTCGAACGGCGACTTGCGCACGAGGCGGTGCACACCGGTTTCGGTGCGCAGGAAGCCGTACGCGTATTCGCCTTCGATTTTGATCGTGGCGTTCTTGATGCCGGCGACGTCGCCGTCGGTCTGTTCCAGCACTTCGGTTTTGAAGCCCTTGCGCTCGCAGTAGCGCAGATATTGGCGCAGCAGCATGGATGCCCAGTCGCACGCCTCGGTGCCGCCGGCACCGGCCTGGATGTCCAGGAACGCATTGTTCGGATCGGCCGGGTTCGCGAACATGCGGCGGAATTCCATGTCGGCGACACGTTGTTCGATGCCTTGCGCGTCGGATTCGCAGGCGAGGAGCGTTTCCTCGTCGTCTTCCTCGCGGGCCATGTCGAACAGGTCCTGCGCGTCGCGCAGGTCGTTATCGAGCGACGTGAGTTTGCCGACGGTGTCGTCGAGCAGTTTCTTTTCCCGGCCGAGGGCCTGGGCGTGCTTCGAGTCGTTCCAGACGTCCGGGTCTTCGAGTTCCCGGTTGACTTCGATTAGACGCAGTGCTTTGTCGTCGTAGTCAAAGATACCCCCGTAGCGAGTCCGCGCGAGTGCGCAGGTCCGCCAGTGAGGCTTCGATCGCGTTGAGACGTTCCGCTTCCATGTCGATCTTTTATAGCTTCGTAAAAAGGGGAAATTATAGCCGATCGGCGCAGCGCGCCGGCGGCTCTTGAGCGATCCGGCGCGTGTTGGCGGTTGATTTTGCGGAGATTTTCGGGGTTTTCGGTGCGATGGAGCCTGGCTCGCCGTGTGGCTCCAACGCGCCGCTTCAGTTCACCACTTCAGCTCGCCGCATGCTCGACGATCAACTGCACGCGCGACACGCCATTCCATGTGTCGCTCGCGAGCCGGTAGGCGACCGTGGTGCGCGCGGGCAGCGTGTCGGTGTGATTGAACCAGATCGCGTTGAAACGCTGGCGTCCGCGAACGAGTTGCAGCTTCAGGTGCTTGTCCTTCACCAGCGCCTGCGAGGCGATGTCGAATTCGCCCGAAAATACCGGCGCCGGAAAGCCCTGGCCCCACACGGCGGCGTCGAGCATTTCGACGAATTGCGGCGTGAAGTACGCATCCTCCAATTCGCCGTCGGTTTCCACGGTGCGCGAGAGCGCGTCCTGGGACAGCCATTCGCGGCCGACCGCTTCGAACGCGGCGGTGAAGCGCGGCACGTCGGCGGCGGCGAGCGTCAGGCCCGCGGCCATTGCATGGCCGCCGAATTTGACGATCAGGCCCGGCTCGCGCTTCGAGATCAGATCGAGCGCGTCGCGCAGATGGAAGCCCGCGATAGAGCGGCCCGAGCCCTTGACGGTCTGGCCGCTGTCGTCGGCGAGCGCGAAGGTGAAGGACGGCCGATGGAATTTCTCCTTCAGCCGCCCCGCGACGATGCCGATCACGCCTTGGTGCCAGCTTGGATTGAACAGCGTGATGGTGGTCGCGCCGTCGGGGTCGATCGCCGAGAGGTCTTCGAGCGCCTGCTGCTGCATGCCGGCTTCGATCTCGCGACGCTCGCGGTTCATGGTGTCGAGTTGCTGCGCGAGATCCCACGCGCGGCCGATGTCGTCGGTGGTCAGGCATTCAATTCCGAGCGACATGTCCGACAGCCGGCCCGCCGCGTTCAGGCGCGGCCCGAGCGCGAAGCCGAGGTCGAAGCCCGACGCGCTGCGGGCGTCGCGCGCGGCGGCGCGAAACAACGCGGCGATGCCCGGCTGCATCTTGCCTTTGCGGATGCGCTGCAAACCTTGCGCGACCAGCACGCGGTTATTGCCGTCGAGCTTGACCACGTCCGCGACCGTGCCGAGCGCGACCAGATCGAGCAGGCCGTCCAGACGCGGTTCGGGAAACACGTCGTTGAAGGCGCCACGGCGGCGCAATTCCGCGCGTAATGCCAGCAGTACATAAAACATCACGCCGACGCCCGCGATGCACTTGCTCGGGAACGTGCAGCCCGGCTGGTTCGGATTAACGATCGCGCGGGCGGCCGGCAGTTCGTCGCCGGGCAGGTGGTGATCGGTGACCAATACGTCGATGCCGAGCGCGTTGGCCGCTTCCACGCCGTCGACGCTGGCGATGCCGTTATCCACGGTGATCAGCAGTTCCGGTTTGCCCGACGCGTTGCGCGCGGCCAGCGCGACGATTTCGGGCGTCAGGCCGTAGCCGTACTCGAAGCGGTTCGGCACCAGATACTCGATCCGGCCGCCGAACATGCGCAGGCCGCGCACGGCGACCGCACAGGCGGTGGCGCCGTCGCAGTCGTAGTCGGCGACGACGAGCATGCGGCGTTTCTGCTGGATCGCGTCGGCGAGCAAGGCGGCGGCGTCTTCGCAGCCCTTGAGCGCGACCGGCGGCACGAGCCGCGCGAGGCCGGTTTCGATTTCGTCGGGCATGCATACGCCGCGCGACGCGTAGAGGCGCGCGAGCACCGGATGCAGGCCGTGGCGGGTGAGGACTTCGGCGTCGACGGGAGAGCAGGCGCGCGTAACGATTTGAGTCATTCGGAAAGGCCGTGGATCATTCGATGAAGAGCGAGGCGAGCACACGCCGCCGCCAGAATTTGCGCAGATCGCCGCGCGTGACCGAGAGCGTCACCGAGCCGGTGTCGCCGCACAAAGTGAGGCCGAGTTCAGCGAGATCACCGGATTGCAGCGCGGCGAGCGCCGGTTCGAACCAGTCGGTCTGCATGGCGGCGAAGGCGTCGTTCCAGCGCGCCCAGTCCTGCTCGATGTAGGGCCCGGAGAACGGATCGAGTTCGACCAGCGTGATGCTCGCGCCCGCGTGCGTGGCGCCGTTCGCACTGCCCGCGAGCGACGACAGCGCGCCGAACGAGGCCGGCGGCGCGCCGGTCGCGACCCCGGCGGTCATCGCGAGACCGCGCGTGGCGGCCGCGTCGGAGAGCACCCGCGCGAACGGACTGCGCACCGGTTGCGCCGCGCCCTGCGCGTGAAACCAGATCGAGTTGACGGCCGGCAGGCCGCGCGCCTCGCGCGCTTCGTTGACCGGATGCTCGAACCACGCCATCTGCACTTCGTTCTGCAGCTTCATCCACGCGCGCGAGCGCTCGCCGGAATGCGCCTCGTGCGGCAGCCAGATTTCGATGTTGCGCCCGCTCGCGCGCAACGGCGATGCGCCCGCCAGTGTGCCGAAGCCGTCGCCCGACAGATACCAGCGCGCGGGCCGAGGCGCTTCGATACGCACGCCGAGTTCCTCGATCAACGGCCGCGCGACCGCGAGCAGCGCGCCGGCTTCTTCGTCGGACAGGTCGAGCGAGGCCGGGTCGATCAGCACCAGATGATCGTGCGCGATCCGCACGTGTACCGGCTGCACGCAGGCCCATGTCGCGTTGCCCGGTTCGCCGCCGTCGGCGCGCAGCATGTAGGGCGCGAGCGGCGCTTCGTCGGCGGCCGCCGCGCCGCTCGGCAGCGCGCCGAACTGGCGGGCCACCCAGCGCTCGTGCGGCAGCGTGCGTTGAAAGTCTTCGCCGATCACGCGCTCCACCAGCGTCGCGCGGGCGACCAGCCGGTCGAGGGCCGGACTGCGGATGTCGTGAAGGGCGGTGGAGGCGTCCGCTGCGGCGGGCAGCGCGAAGGGTAGGAGAAGATGGAGACGGTTGGCGAGCATGATGCTGCGCATTGTAGGGCAAAGAGTGCGAGTATTCCGACCATCAGCATCCGCTCGACGAAGCGCGGCGGCCGCGGACCTCCGGGTTCGCCGCCGGCCGGCCGCCGGAGCAATAGCCGCGCGCGGCGGCACCGCGCACATGACGAGGAGACCGGCATGTCGCGTGAACTCAAAACCGAGCAGGAACTGCTCGCACTGGTCGTCAAGGCGCTCGATGCGACCCCGGCCACGGCCGGTTGGATTCCGACCGGCTTCCACGAGACCGTGGAGGACGAGAGCGGCTGCAACTGGGACATCAGCCATCTGCACCGCGACCGCAAGGACGCCGACGTGGCCGAGATCGCCGGCAGCGCCGCCGCGGGCATCATCAACGAACTGCGCGGGCGTTACAACCTGCGTTAGACGAAACCGGCGTTGCGCCCGAAGCCCGAAGCCCGAAGCCCGAAGCCCGAAGCCCGAAGCCCGGCACGGCACGGCGCGGCGCGGCTCAGCGGTGCCGTGTCCGGACAGCAGCCACTGAGTCGGCCTGAGCGGGCGTGGCCGGCGTTTCTGTCCGCGGCACGGTCCACACTGCCTTTGCGCGAGCGGGCGGCATTGTATGGCAAACTTCGCGCTTGATTAGTGGTGGCGGCGATTTTGGCGACGGCAAGAGCCGCCTTCCTGTCCGCTGCGGACCGCGGTGGCGCGCGCATTGCTATGCAACGGCGCGCCGTACCGGAACCATCCGCGTCGCAACGACACCAATGATCACGACGCTCGGGCCGCACGAAAGGCGCTTCACGCCTTCGTGCGCGGCACAAAGCCGAAGAACGCAGAAAAGGATTCGCTTGAAATTTCCCTACGAATGGCAGATTGGCTGGCGTTACACCCGCGCCGGCAAACGCACGACCGGTAACGGCTTCATTTCCTTCATCGCGCTCGTGTCGATGTCGGGCATCGCGCTCGGCGTCGCGGCGCTGATCGTCGTGCTGTCCGTGATGAACGGTTTTCAGAAAGAGGTGCGCGACCGCATGCTGTCGGTGCTCGCGCACGTCGAAATCTTTTCGCCGACCGGCTCGATGCCCAACTGGGAGCTGACCGCCAAGGAAGCCCGCCAGAACAAGGAAGTGATCGGCGCGGCGCCGTATGTCGAAGCGCAGGCGCTGCTCACGCGCCAGGACGCGGTGAGTGGGGTGGCGCTGCGCGGCGTCGAGCCGTCGCTGGAGCCGGAGGTGTCTGATATCGGTAAGGAGATGAAAGGCGGCAGTCTGAACGCGCTGAAGCCGGGCGACTTCGGCATCGTGCTGGGCGCCGACCTCGCCACCAATCTCGGCGTGCAGGTCGACGACAAGATCACGCTGGTCGCGCCCGAAGGCACCATCACGCCCGCCGGCATGCTGCCGCGGCTGAAACAGTTCACGGTGGTGGGCATCTTCGAGTCGGGACACTACGAATACGACAGCACCCTCGCGCTGATCAACATCAAGGACGCGGAGGCGCTGTTCCGGCTGCCAGCGCCGACCGGCGTGCGGCTGCGTCTGACCGACATGCAGCGCGCGCCGGAAGTCGCGCATCAGCTCGCACGTAGCCTGTCTGGCGATTTATACATCCGCGACTGGACGCAGCAGAACAAGACCTGGTTCTCGGCGGTGCAGATCGAAAAACGCATGATGTTCATCATCCTCACGCTGATCATCGCGGTGGCGGCGTTCAATCTGGTGTCGTCGCTCGTCATGACGGTGACCAACAAACAGGCGGACATCGCGATTCTGCGCACGCTCGGTGCGCAGCCCGGTTCGATCATGAAAATTTTCGTGGTGCAGGGCGTGACGATCGGCTTTATCGGCACCGCCACCGGCGTCGCGCTCGGCTGTCTGATCGCGTGGAGCATTCCGTGGCTCGTGCCGATGATCGAGCATCTGCTCGGCGTGCAGTTCCTGCCGCCGTCGGTGTATTTCATCAGCGAATTGCCGTCTGAACTGGTTCCGGCCGACGTCGCGCGGATCGGCATCATCGCCTTCGTGATGTCGGCGCTGGCCACGTTGTACCCGAGCTGGCGTGGTGCGAAAGTCCGCCCCGCGGAGGCACTGCGCTATGAATGACCGTTCCGCTAACCTATCCATGGCTTCTTCCGACACCGTGCCGCATCCCTACGTGCTGGAAGCAACCGGCATTTCCAAGTCGTTCGTGCAGGGCGGTCTGAACGTGACGGTGCTTAACGACGCGCAACTGAGCGTGCGGCGCGGCGAGAAGCTGGCGATCGTCGGCGCGTCGGGTTCCGGCAAGAGCACGCTGCTGCACGTACTCGGCGGCCTCGACGATCCGAGCGCCGGCCATGTCTCGGTGATGGGCAAGCCCTTCACCAAGCTCTCCGAGCGCGAACGCAACGACCTGCGCAATCGCGCGCTGGGTTTCGTGTATCAGTTTCACCATCTGCTGCCGGAGTTCACCGCGCTCGATAACGTCGCGATGCCGCTGCGGATTCGCCGCATGACGACCGAAGCGTCGCGCCGCGAAGCGCTCGCGGTGCTGGAGCGCGTCGGCATGGGGCATCGCGCGAAGCATCGTCCGGGCGAGTTGTCGGGCGGCGAGCGTCAGCGCGTCGCGATCGCGCGCGCGCTGGTGACGAAGCCCGCCTGCGTGCTGGCCGACGAACCGACCGGCAATCTCGACGGCGGCACCGCCGACACCGTGTTCAACCTGATGCTCGAACTGTCGCAAACGCTCGACACGAGCTTCGTGATCGTCACGCACGATCCCGAACTCGCGGGACGTTGCGACCGCATCATGCGGCTGCGCGACGGCGTGCTTCACGAAGAGCCGCCGGTGCCGGTTTAAATGACCAGCCATTCGGCGTAGATGCCGCGCCGTTAACGAGGTCCGTGATGTGGATCGATACGCACTGTCATCTCGACGCGTCGGAATTCGACGCCGACCGCGCGGAAGTTGCGTCGGCGGCGCGCCGCGCGGGCGTGGGGCGAATCGTGATTCCGGCGATCGGCCGGCAGAATTTCGCGGCGGTGCGTGAACTGGCGCAGCGGATCGACGGCGGCGCGTATGCGCTCGGTATTCATCCGTTGTTCACGCCGGGCGCGCAAGACAGCGATCTCGATCTGTTGCGCATGGAAATCGAGGCGAGTCTGGACGACCCGCTGTTCGTCGGTATCGGCGAGATCGGACTCGATTATTTCGTCGACGGTCTCGACGATGCGCGCCAGCAATTCTTCTACAACGGCCAGTTGCAGCTCGCGCGCGAATTCGATTTGCCGGTGATCTGCCATGTCCGCAAATCGCAGGATCAGGTGATCAAGGGACTGCGGCGGCATCAGATTCATCGCGGCATCGCGCATGCCTTCAACGGCAGTTTTCAGCAGGCTCAGGCGTATATCGACCAGGGCATGCATCTCGGCTTCGGCGGCAATCTGACTTTCGAGCGCGCGCGGCAAATCCGCCGTCTCGCCGAGCAGTTGCCGTTCGACGCGCTGGTCGTCGAAACCGATGCGCCGGACATCGCGCCTTCGTGGATCTACAAACAGCGCAACACGCCGGAGCAGATTCCGGCGATCGGCGCGGGCCTCGCGCAACTACGCGGCATGGCCGCCGACGAAGCCGCCCTAGGCACAACGGCTAACGCGCTCGCCGCGCTGCCGCGGCTGGCACTTTCCTCTGCATAATTGAACTCGATGGTTTGAGTGGTTCGCGCCGGGCGAGACCCACGCCTGGCGGGCTCGCTGACGCCTGTGCGTCGAGTGTTCCGTCGTCCGGCGATTGCTGGCGGAGGGCGGATGCGGGCATGGTGGTGTGGATTTGCGTTGGGCGTGATCGGGCTGCAACGGCAGGCGGTGTTGCCGGATTGGATGGCGCTGTGCGGGTTGGTGTTGGTTGCGTGCGCTGCGGTTGTCGTGGCGGTGTGGGGTTTGGGCGAGGATAGCCGCGCGGCGGTCGGTGCGGATCATGCGATGGCCCGCGTGGCTACGGTTTCGACTGAGGCCGGAGCTACGAATGCAGGTGGAACTGCGGCTATAGCGGAGCGTGACGCTGAGGCTGGGACTGCGGCGGGAACTGTGCCGAGAGTTGCAGCCGCGACAAGGCCAACGGTGGCGCCCGGGGATTGGCAGCACGCGTGTGCGGCGACCCTCACTTCGCTCTTGCACTGCATCCGCTTCAGCCGGCGCGTGCGCTCCTTCGTGGGCTGGAGCGCCGTGTGGTGCGCAGCAATGTGCGCGGGCTTCGGCTACGCAGCCTTGCGCGCGGACGTGCGCCTCGCGGTGAGCTTGCCCAACGAGTGGGAAGGGCGCGATATCGAGGTCGTCGGTAGTATCAAAGGCTTGCCGTCACGCGATGAAAATGGCGCGCGTTTTCTATTCAATGTCGAAGCGGCCGAAGCGCCCATCACCGCCTTCCCGCGCGTAATCCAGCTCTCGTGGATCGCCGAAGATGCGCCGCCGCCTTCGCTCGAACCAGGCTCGCGCTGGCGGCTGACCGTGCGGCTCAAACGCCCGCATGGCAATGCCAATTTCGGCGTGCGCGATGCCGAGGCGACTCTGCTCGCGCGCAACGTGCGCGCCACCGGCTATGTGAGCGCGCCGGCTCATGCGGTGCGATTGCCGGGCATGGCGAGCGGCGTCGGCGTGACGGTGGACCGCTGGCGCGCCGCGTTACGCGAGCGGATCGACGCAGTGCTCGCCGCCGCGCCGCATCGCGGGATCGTCGTGGCGCTTGCCATCGGCGCGCAGGACGAAGTCAGCGCCGCGGACTGGCTGCTCATGCGCGGCACGGGCACGAGTCATCTGGTGGCGATTTCGGGGCTGCACATCGGTTTCGTCGCGGGCCTCGCGGGTTGGCTTGCGGGCGCGTTGTGGCGGCGCTCCGGATGGATCGGCCGCAACTGGCCGTTGCGGCTGCCGGCACAAGTCGTCGCGGTGACGGGCGGCGCGCTGTTCGCCACGCTGCACGCCGCGTTGGCCGGCTTCAATGTGCCGGCGCAGCGCGCGCTGTGGATGGCGGGGGTCGTCGCGCTCGCGTTTATCAGCGGGCGCAATGTGGCGCGCTCGGCGGTGCTCGCGTGGGCCCTGGGGCTCGTGCTGATGGTTGATCCGTGGGCGGTCGTGTCGGCGGGATTCTGGTTGTCGTTCTGCGCCGTGGCGGCGATTTTGTTCGCCATGTCGGGACGGCCGCATGTGCAGGATCATGCACAGCACTGCGACGAAACAGGCGAGGGCGGCGAGGCAGCGAGCCGTTTGTCGAGACTGGGTTTCGTCTTGCGCCGCCGCATCCGCGATGCCGGCGAGCGGCTGCGCAGCGCCGCGCAGGTTCAGTTCGCCGTGACAGTCGCGCTCGCGCCGCTGACCGTCTACTGGTTCGCGCAGATTCCGCTGATCGGCCCGCTCGCGAATGCCTTCGCGATTCCGTGGGTGAGCCTGCTGGTCACGCCGGCCGTGCTGGCCGGCGTCGCGTTGCCCGCGCCGTTCGACGCCTATGCATGGCATGTCGCACACGCCTTGCTCGAACTGCTGGCAGCGGGTTTGCAGATGCTATCCGGTCCCGCCTGGGCGCTCTGGCGTCTGCCGCAACCGGACGCGTGGACGCTGGCCGCGGCGGCAGTGGGCGTGCTCTGGTGTCTGGCGCCGCGCGGCTGGCCGCTGCGCTGGGCCGCGCCGCTGACGTGGCTGCCGCTCCTGATACCCGCACCGTCCGGGCCGCCGCACGGCAGTTTCCGTCTGACGGCGCTGGACGTCGGTCAGGGCACCTCGGTGCTGGTCGAAACGGCGCATCACACTTTGCTGTTCGATACCGGGCCGGGCCCGGAGTCGACTCACGCGGGCGAGCGGGTGGTCGTGCCGTTTCTACAGGCGCATGGCGTGACGGCGCTCGATACGTTGATCGTCAGCCACGCCGACTCCGATCATTCGGGCGGCGCGCCCGCCGTGCTGGACGCAATCGAGGTGCATCAAATGGTGGCGGCATTGGCGCCGTCGAATGCGCTGTGGTCGAACGCGAGGCAACGCGGCGCCGACACGCTGCCGTGCGCGGCGGGCCAGCGCTGGCAGTGGGACGGCGTCGAGTTCGCGATGCTCTGGCCGGACGCCGGCCCGCTGCAAGGCAAGCCGAACGCGCATTGCTGCGTGCTGCGGGTCAGCGCTTTGCCCGCCGCCGCACACCCGTCGCTCAGCCCTAGTCAAACAGAACCGCCGCGCATGACGGCCTTGCTGACGGCGGACATCGAGGCGCCCGTCGAACGCGTTCTGCTCGCGCGCGATCGCGGTGCGTTGCGCGCGCAGGTGCTGGTCGTGCCGCATCACGGCAGCAAGACTTCGTCGACCGAGCCCTTCCTCGACTCTATCGATCCGCTCATCGCGCTATTTCAGGTAGGCTATCGCAACCGTTTTCATCATCCGAATGCGGGGGTGTTCGAGCGCTACAAGGCGCGGCAGATCGAGCTCGGGCGCAGCGATGCGGACGGTGCGGTGCGGGTCGAGGTGAACCCGGGTCGCGAGATAAATCACTCCGCCAACAGCAACAGCGCCATGGTCACGCTCGAGCGCTATCGCGACACGCAGCGCCGCTACTGGATGGATCGCTGACCGGCTAATTGGCGAATCGCCGGCCGCACAAATAGAAGAAGCGCGCGCCCGGCGTGGCGACTGCACGCAGGTGCGCGCCACAACCCGCACGCAAAACAGAAACGGAGAGAGCCGCAGTTGAAAAACATCATTCACTTCTCGCACGCGAACGGCTTTCCGGCATCGACCTACCGCACGATCTTCGCCGAGCTCGCCGACGACTACGAACTGCGCTCCATCGAGCGGATCGGCCACGACGCGCGCTTTCCGGTGACGCAGGACTGGCCGCATCTGGTCGAACAGTTGCTCGACGACATCCGCAGGACGTACGAGTACCCGGTGTGGCTGGTGGGACATTCGCTCGGCGGCTATCTGTCGCTGATGGCCGCGCTCAAGAAGCCGCAATGGGTGAGGGGCGTGGTGATGCTCGATTCGCCGGTGATCGCCGGCTGGCGCAGCAGCATGCTGCGCGTGTCGCAATGGACCGGCCTCGACGAGCGGCTCTCGCCCGCAGCCGCCACCCGCACGCGACGAACCCAGTGGACGAGCCGCGACGAAGCGTGGCGGCATTTCCATTCGAAGCCGGCGTTCGCGCGCTGGGACGAGCGCATGCTGTCCGACTACATCGACTTCGGCATTCCGCAGACTTCGCCCGACGGCTCGCGGTCGCTGGCCTTCGACCGTCGTACCGAATATCAGATCTATAAGACCTTGCCGCACACGCTCGGGTCGCGGCTCGCCCGGGGCGCGCCGGTGCCGGTGGGCTTCATCGCCGGCACGCGTTCGAAGGAAATCCGCCAGGCCGGTCTGGACGCCACCCGCCGCACGACCGGCGGCCATGTGGAATGGATCGAGGGCAGTCATCTCTACCCAATGGAAAAACCGGTCGAAACCGCACGCGCGGTGCAAAGCATGCTGCATGAACTGGAGCAGCGGGGCTGACATGAGCGCACGCGCGGACGTGAGCGCGGGCGGCGACGGCGGCAGCATCGGCCACGCGCCGCGACGCCGACCATAGCGCGCCGCGCCGGCACGCGCCGCAAGAAACGGTGCATGATCCACGCGCGGCAACGGCCGCCGCCGCGGCGCACGCACGTGTGGATGTCGCCAGGATTTTGCTGGGGTTGGGGCCCTGCTTTACGGTATAATCCGTTTTTCCCGCGAGCATCCAGCGATGACCAAATATGTTTTCGTCACCGGCGGCGTAGTATCTTCCCTCGGCAAGGGTATTGCCGCCGCTTCCCTCGCCGCGATCCTCGAATCGCGCGGTCTTAAAGTCACCCTCCTCAAGCTCGATCCCTACATCAATGTCGACCCCGGCACGATGAGCCCGTTTCAACACGGCGAAGTGTTCGTGACGGAAGACGGAGCGGAGACTGACCTCGACCTCGGCCACTATGAGCGCTTCATCAGCACGAAGATGCGCAAGGCCAATAACTTCACCACGGGCCAGATTTACGAATCGGTGATCCGCAAGGAACGCCGCGGCGATTATCTCGGCAAGACGGTGCAGGTCATCCCGCACATCACGAATGAAATCCAGGCGTTCATCGAACGCGGCGCGGCTTCCGCGACGTGTGGTGAGCCGGACGTCGCCATCGTCGAAGTGGGCGGCACCGTGGGCGACATCGAATCGCTGCCGTTCCTTGAAGCAGCGCGTCAGATGAGCCTGCGCATGGGCCGCAACAGCGCGTGCTTCGTGCACCTCACGCTGGTGCCCTGGGTCGCCACGGCCGGCGAACTGAAGACCAAGCCCACGCAGCACAGCGTGCAGAAGCTGCGCGAAATCGGTATTTCGCCGCACGTGCTGCTGTGCCGCGCCGACCGTCGCATTCCGGACGACGAGCGCGCCAAGATCTCCATGTTCTCGAACGTGCCGGAAGACGCCGTGATCTCCGTGTGGGACGCGGACAGCATCTACAAGATTCCGCAGATGCTGCACGATCAGGGTCTGGACGCGATCATCTGCGAAGAGCTCAAGCTCGCGCCGAAGGCCGCGGATCTGTCCATGTGGTCCGATCTCGTCGAAAAGCTGGAGCATCCGAAGCACGAAGTCACGATCGGCATGGTCGGCAAGTATGTCGATCTGACCGAGTCGTACAAGTCGCTGATCGAAGCGCTGCGCCATGCGTCGATGCATACGTCGACCAAGGTCAACATCGAATACATCGATTCGGAAGAGGTCGAGGCGCAAGGCGTCGAGAGTCTCAAGCATCTGGACGCCGTGCTCGTGCCGGGCGGCTTCGGCCGTCGCGGTACCGAAGGCAAGATCGCCGCGATCCGCTATGCACGCGAAGCGAAGGTGCCGTATCTCGGCATCTGCCTCGGCATGCAACTCGCCGTGATCGAATTCGCTCGCGACGTGGTCGGTCTGAAAGACGCGAACAGCACCGAGTTCGATCAGGAAACGCCGAACCGCGTGGTCGCGCTGATCACCGAGTGGTACGACCGCGAAGGCCGTGTCGAGAAGCGCACGGAAGAATCGGATCTGGGCGGCACGATGCGCCTTGGTTCGCAACGTTGCCCGATCAAGCCCGGCACCATGGCCGAAGAGATTTATGGCAAGGACGTGAACGAACGTCATCGCCACCGTTATGAAGTCAATAACCGCTTCGTGCCCCAACTCGAAGCCAGCGGCCTTATCATCAGCGCCCGTACTCCGAGTGAAGATCTGCCGGAAATGATGGAGTTGCCGCGCAGCATGCACCCGTGGTTCGTCGGCGTGCAGTTCCACCCGGAATTCACGTCCACGCCGCGTGACGGCCATCCGCTGTTCATGTCGTTCGTCGAAGCGGCGCTTGCGCATGAGCAGTCGCGCACGGCGGCCGAAGTTGGGGAGAAAGCATGAAACTGGGCGATTTCGAAATCGGGCTCGACAAGCCGTTTTTCCTGATCGCGGGCACCTGTGTCGTCGAATCCGAACAGATGACGATCGACACAGCCGGCCGGCTGAAGGAAATCTGCGCGAAGCTGAACATTCCGTTCATCTACAAATCGTCGTACGACAAGGCTAACCGCAGCAGCGGCAAGTCGTTCCGCGGTCTGGGCATGGACGAGGGTTTGCGGATTCTGTCGGAAGTGAAGCGCCAGCTCGGTCTGCCGGTGCTGACCGACGTTCACGCCGAGCACGAGATCGAGCAGGTCGCCTCGGTGGTCGACGTGTTGCAAACGCCGGCTTTCCTGTGCCGTCAAACGGACTTCATTCACGCTTGCGCGCGTTCGGGCAAACCGGTCAACATCAAGAAAGGCCAGTTTCTCGCACCGGGCGACATGAAGAACGTGATCGACAAGGCGCGCGATGCCGCGCGTGAAGCGGGTCTGTCGGAAGACCGCTTCATGGCGTGCGAACGTGGCGTGTCGTTCGGTTATAACAACCTCGTGTCGGACATGCGTTCGCTCGCGATCATGCGCGAAACCAACGCGCCGGTCGTGTTCGACGCCACCCACTCGGTGCAGTTGCCGGGCGGGCAGGGCAAGAGTTCCGGCGGCCAGCGTGAATTCGTGCCGGTGCTGGCGCGTGCCGCGGTGGCGGTGGGCGTGTCGGGGCTCTTCATGGAGACTCACCCGAATCCGGCTGAAGCCAAGTCGGACGGTCCGAACGCCGTGCCGCTGCATCGCATGGCCGATCTGCTCGAGACGCTGGTTACGCTCGATCAGGCCGTCAAGCGCGCGCCGTTCCTCGAAAGCGATTTCAACTGATTCAGGCAGTCACCGCGTGTCACGAGCGTTACGCATAATCGTGGCACGCGGCGAATGCACGCGATGGTCGTCGAACGTATCGGCGCGCATGTAGTTTGCCGGGGAGACCGGTGCTCTGCATGGGACGGAGTAAGCGCTGAAGCGCTAACTCCGGATCGGCAGGCGCCAGATACAGTGTCACAGTAAAGAATTCAACGTCATTTCTTGAGGAAACCATGAGTGCTATCGTAGATATCATCGGTCGAGAGATTCTCGATTCGCGAGGCAACCCCACCGTCGAATGCGACGTGCTGCTCGAGTCGGGCACGATGGGCCGCGCCGCGGTGCCGTCGGGCGCGTCGACCGGTTCGCGTGAAGCGATCGAACTGCGCGATGGCGAAGCCGGCCGTTACGGCGGCAAGGGCGTGCTGAAGGCTGTCGAGCACATCAACACCGAAATCTCCGAAGCGATCATGGGCCTCGACGCTTCCGAACAGGCTTTCCTCGACAAGACCCTGCTGGAACTCGACGGCACCGACAACAAGTCGCGCCTCGGCGCGAACGCGATGCTGGCTGTCTCGATGGCCGTCGCGAAGGCTGCCGCTGAAGAAGCCGGCCTGCCGCTGTACCGCTACTTCGGCGGCTCGGGCGCGATGCAACTGCCGGTGCCGATGATGAACATCGTCAACGGCGGCGCGCACGCCAATAACAGCCTGGACATCCAGGAATTCATGATCGTGCCGGTCAGCCAGCCGACCTTCCGCGAAGCACTGCGCTGCGGCGCCGAAGTGTTCCACGCGCTGAAGAAAATCCTCTCGGACCGCGGCATGAGCACGGCCGTTGGCGACGAAGGTGGCTTCGCGCCGAACTTCGGCAGCAACGACGAATGCCTGTCGACCATCCTGCAAGCCATCGAGAAAGCAGGCTACCGCGCGGGTGAAGACGTGCTGCTCGCACTCGACTGCGCAGCCAGCGAGTTCTACCACGACGGCAAGTACCAGTTGGCCGGCGAAGGCCTGCAACTGTCGTCGACGGAATTCGCGGACTACTTGGCCGCGCTCGCCGACAAGTTCCCGATCGTTTCGATCGAAGACGGCATGCACGAAAGCGACTGGGCCGGCTGGAAGACGCTGACCGACAAGCTCGGCAAGAAAGTGCAACTGGTGGGCGACGACCTGTTCGTCACCAACACGCGCATCCTGAAGGAAGGCATCGAGAAGGGCGTCGCCAACTCGATCCTGATCAAGATCAACCAGATCGGCACGCTGACGGAAACCTTCGCGGCGATCGAAATGGCCAAGCGCGCCGGCTACACGGCCGTGATCTCGCACCGTTCGGGTGAAACCGAAGATTCGACGATCGCGGATATCGCGGTCGGCCTGAATGCCGGTCAGATCAAGACGGGTTCGCTGTCGCGTTCGGACCGCATCTCGAAGTACAACCAGTTGCTGCGCATCGAAGAAGACCTCGGTGATATCGCCAGCTACCCGGGCAAGTCGGCGTTCTACAATCTGCGCTAATGGCTGGTTTGCTGGCGCTGACCGATGAGCCGGTTATCCTTCGTTTCTGATTGACCCCGCCGCCCTGCGTATAGCGCAGGGCGGCGTGTATTTATTGTGCTTACTTCATGCGGCTTGTCACTGCTGTCCTGATCGTTCTACTGGCGTTGATCCAGTACCCGCTCTGGTGGGGGCACGGCGGTTGGTTGCGCGTGCACGAGTTGCAGCAGCAACTGGCGCAGCAAGTGCAAAAGAATGCCGATTCGAAACTGCGCAACGAACGCATTCAAGGCGAAGTGCAGGACTTGCAGAACGGCACGGCCGCTGTCGAAGAGCGGGCGCGTTATGAAATGGGCATGGTGAAGGACGCCGAAGTGTTCGTGCAGTTCGTGTCGCCGAACGCGCCGCTGCCGACGGCGAACACGCCTTCGGTCACGACCTCCACACGGGGTGAGATGTCGGCGGCGCCGCTGCATGTGGTGCCGAATCCGGAGTCGCGCGCGAGGCCGGATCGCAAGCATGGCGGTAAAGCGGCTGTTGCGAAAGACAAGAAGCCTGCGCACTGAGCGTCGCCGTAGCACGACAACGGTTCAGTACGACGGATGCAAAAAAGGCACGGTGAGAACCGTGCCTTTTTCTTTGGGCTCGCCGCCGACGCGCCGCGCGAAAAATTTTTGCGGCGTGCGCGAGCCTGCCGCCGCTCACCAGCCCCAATACGGCCCGTAGCCGACGCCGACACCCGTACCCCAGCCGTGTCCCCAGCCACCGCCGTAATAGCTGCCGTATACGGTGACCGGCGGCGTGTAGTAACGCGACCACGCCTGCGTCGCGTTGTCGGCCGCAATCGCCTGATTCTGCTCGGCCATCACCTGGTGGTCGATCGCGTCATAGCGCTGGCGTTCTTCAGGCGTCAGCGGTTGGGCGGTGGCGGCCACGCCCGATTGATCGGCGGGCAGCCGGCTATATATCGGCGACGGGCCCGGCGGATCCATCATGCAGCCCGCCAGCGCGCCACTGCCGACGACGACAGCCAGCACAGCGACCGTGCGCGCACGGCGCAGCAGCGGTATCAACGAAGTAGGGTAGTTCATGTTCGATCTCCATCGGTCGGATGCCTAAGCAAATCATGCGCCGCGCGCACCGCCAATGATTCAACGCAATGATCAAAGATACTGCGCCGCCCGGGACCTGAAAAGGCAGCGGGCGGCGCGGTATTTCTACTGCCGTCATACAGGTGTGATTGACCGCCGTTCGGCGCGTATGGAATCCGCGCGCCGGCGAGCCGTTTAGTGCCGCTGATCAGCCGCGGGCGTCACACCTTGTGAGAGCGCCTCGGCGACAAAAAGTTGCGCCACGTCGACCGGATCGAACTCATAGCGCTGGTTGCAGAACTCGCAATGAATCTCCACATGGCCGCGCTCTTCGAGCACGCCGTCGACTTCTTCGCGGCCCAGCATCTTCAGCATGCCGCCGACTTTCTCGCGCGAACACGTGCACTCGAAGCGTGCCGTGGCCGGTTCGAAATGCTGGACGTTTTCCTGCCAGAAGAGGCGCCGGAAGATCGTTTCCGGTTCTTCCTTCAGCAGCTCGTCTTGCGACATCGTGCCGCCCAGCGTGCAGACGCGCTCCCATGTATCCGCGTCCAGATCGCCCGGATGGGGAACGATGCCGCCGTCGCCCGGCAATTTTTGCAGCAGCATACCGACCGCGCGCTCGGTGTTCGCCGCGAGCCACAGACGCGTGTCGAGCTGCTCCGAGTGGTGCATGTAATGCTCGAGCACTTCGGCCATCGAGTTGAGCGGGCCGTCCACGCCCGACAACGGCACGATACTTTGATACGGCTGCTGCCCGGGCTGCTTGCTGGCCGGGTCGAGCGTGATCACACAGCGGCCGTGGCCGCTCGCGTTCAACAGGTCGACCATGCTGGTCGTCTCGCCGATCACGTTGGCCGCTTCGCCGGACAGCTTGGCGGTCGCGCGCATCGACAGATCGGAGCCGCACTGCACCACCAGCATCTTGACCGGGCCGTCGCCGAAAATCTGCATGATGAGCGTGCCGTCGAACTTGAGGTTCGCCGACAGCAGCGCGCACGCCGCCATCATTTCGCCCAGAACCGTCCGCACCGGCGCCGGATAGTCGCGGCGCGTCAGCACTTCCTGCCACGTATTGCGCAGGGAAACGATCTCGCCGCGCACCGGCGCCGCGCTGAACATGAATTTTTGCAACTGGTCGCTCACAACTTTTCCTCGGTCAAATGACGCAGCGTGATGCCGCGCCGTGCGCGCCGCGCGCCCCGGCTGGTTAGCCGATGCGCACGAGCTGCGCCTTGTAATATTCGCGGCGCTCGGCATACGTTGCCGCGCCGCGCTGCATGTTGGCGATATCCGTCTCGGTGAGTTCGCGCACGACCTTGGCGGGCGCGCCGAGAATCAGCGAATTGTCGGGAAATACCTTGCCCTCGGTGACGACGGCGCCCGCTCCGACCAGACAGTTGCGGCCGATTACCGCTCCATTCAAGACCACCGCCTGAATTCCGATCAGCGAACCTTCCTTGATCGTGCAGCCGTGCAGCATGACCTGATGGCCGACCGTCACGTTGGGCTCGATCGTCAACGGAAAACCGGGGTCGGTGTGCAGCACGGCGTTTTCCTGCACGTTGCTGCCGGCGCCGATGGTGATCGGCTCGTTGTCGCCGCGAATCGTCGCGCCGAACCAGACGCTGGCGTTCTCCCCGAGCGTCACGTTGCCGATGATGCTCGCCGAATCCGCGACGAAGACGCTTTCATGGATGGTCGGGGCGGCTTCGCCAAGCTTGTAAATGGTCACGGTGTCTCCTCTTGATCGGTCGCTACGTACGCCGGACAGGGCGCCGAACTGCCCGAAACGGTTTGCCGCGCCGGGCTGTCCGGCCTCGCCAGCGCGTTGGGCGCGTTGGATGGTCGAATCGAGTATTGTAAACGGTTGTGTGGTTGGGACGCTTGGTCCCGCCACACGGTGCTCGCTTCGCGGCTCAGGCCGAGGTCCGCGCCGATGCGGCGCGGGGCGTGTCCTGACTGTCTGGCCGCTCGGCTGTTCGAGTTGACGTTCACGCAATGGCGGCGCGGCCGCGCCTGGATGGCCGCATGCTGAAGCGTCGGTTGCCGCGAATTTTGTCATTTCCTTGGCCATGCCGTTTTTGGCTTCCTTTGCTGTTTCCTCGTCGATCCGCTTGCCATGATGTCCGCCGCACCGACCGCACCGACCGCACCGACCGTTTCGCCTGATTCACCGGGCACTGAAGCCGCGCTCAAAACCCCTTGCGCGCGCACCGCAGCCCTCGCCGCATTGTGCGAAGCCGATCCCGCCGCCAAGGCCGCCACAGCCCGTGCGGTTTACGCCGCCGTGCTCGAAGGCCGCATGGCATGCGCCGCGCAGCTCAAACTCGACGAACCGGCCGGCCTGCCGGGCCGTCCCGCGCGCCCCGAACTGGTTGATCCGCGCGGTTTAAAGCGACGCAGCATGCAGGCGCCGCACGGTCGCGCGGTCCTGCTGCACGCGCTCGCGCACATCGAATTCAACGCCATCAACCTCGCGCTCGACGCGGTCTGGCGCTTCGCCGGCATGCCCGCCGCGTTCTACACCGACTGGCTCAAGGTCGCGGCCGAAGAGGCCTACCACTTCTCGTTGCTGACCGCGCGCCTCGCGGAGTATGGCCACGTCTACGGCGATTTTCCGGCCCACGACGGACTGTGGGACATGTGCGAGCGCACGCGTGGCGACGTGCTGGCGCGCATGGCGCTGGTGCCGCGCACGCTCGAAGCCCGTGGCCTCGACGCCTCGCCGCCGATCCGCGCGCGCCTGCTGCAGGCCGGCGATCAGGCGTCGGCGGCGATTCTCGACGTGATCCTGCGCGACGAAATCGGCCACGTGCTGATCGGCAATCGCTGGTTCCGCCATCTGTGCGACGTCGGCGGCCTCGACCCTCACGATAGTTACACACGCCTCGCCGACCAGTATCACGCACCGAAATTACGCGGTCCGTTCAATTTCGAGGCGCGCCGCGACGCCGGTTTCGACGAAGCTGAACTGGCCGAGCTGGCCGCCGTAGCGGGCCTCGATGCGCAGGAAGCGGCGCCGCCGTCCGCCAGCGACTGAGACTCCTTCGCCATCCGGCACCGCGCATCGGCGGGCTATCTCGTTATAATCGAACGACCATTCTTTTTTGGACATGCCGTTCATGAACACTTCCCTGTCTGAATTCGTCGCCGTGCGCGGCGTCCGCCTGCATGTGCGGCGTTGGGGCAATCCGGATGCGCCGATCCTCTTCATGCTGCACGGCTGGATGGACGTGGCCGCGTCGTTCCAGTTCGTCGTCGATGCGCTGGGGGGCGACTGGCAGATGCTGGCGCCGGATATGCGCGGTTTCGGCCTGTCGGACTGGCCGGTGGCCGAGCACGGCGGCGGCAACTACTGGATTCAGGACTATCTGGCCGATCTCGACGCTTTGCTCGACCACTACGCGCCGACCGGCGAAGTGAATCTGGTCGGCCACAGCATGGGCGCGAACATCGCCTGCGTGTATGCGGGCGTGCGGCCGGAGCGGGTGCGGCGGGTGGTCGATCTGGAAGGTTTCGGTCTTGCGCCGTCGCACTCGGCGCAAGCGCCCAGACGCTTGCGCAACTGGCTCGACGAATTGCGCGATCCGCCGCAATTGAAGCGCTACGCATCGCTCGACGACGTCGCCGCGCGCCTGATCAAGACCAATCCGCGGCTCGACCCGCAGCGCGCGCAGTTTCTCGCGCAGCATTGGTCGAAGCCGGACGGCGAAGGGCGCTTCATGCTGCTCGCCGATCCCGCGCACAAGCTGCGCGGCCCGGCGCTATACCGTCTCGACGAAGTGATGGCGACGTGGCGCAAGGTGAGCGCGAAGGTGCTCCACGTGGAGGCCGCCAATTCGCCGACGCTCGCGCAGATCGCCGGCGAGATCCCGCTCGACGAATTCAAGGCGCGTTTTCAGGCGTTCCCGGACTGGCGCGAGAAGATCATCGACGGAGCGGGGCACATGGTGCATCACGACCAGCCGGAGCAGGTGGCCGCGCTGATCGAGGGATTCTGCGCGTAGCGGTTTCGAGAAGTTCGAGGGTTCCCCGGGGCGGTCACTTCGGGGCGTCCGTTGTGAGATAGCTCTGCGTCCGCTTACTGCGTTGCAGTAAAATGAGCATAGAACCTTTTCAAGACGATGATGAACGCCGACCTCCACTGTCACTCCACCGTTTCCGACGGCCAGTTCGCGCCGGCCGACGTCGCGCGCCGCGCGCATGCGGGCGGCGTGACGCTGTGGGCGCTTACCGATCACGATGAACTGGGCGGCCAGCACGAAGCGAGAAGCACCGCCGAGGCGCTCGGCATGGACTATCTGAGCGGCGTCGAAATTTCGGTGACGTGGGCTTCGCGAACGGTGCACATCGTCGGGCTGGGCATCGATCCGACCAGTTCGATCCTGATCGACGGTCTCGCGCGCACGCGGAGCGGCCGCGCCGCGAGGGCGGAGGCGATCGCCGAACAACTGGCTACGCTTGGCATTCCCGACGCCTATCAGGGTGCGCTCAGATACGTGTCGAACCCGGACATGATTTCGCGCACGCATTTCGCGCGTTTCATGGTGGAAAGCGGCTACGCCAGTTCCACGCAAGACGTGTTCACCCGCTATCTCGGCGACGGCAAACCGGGCTACGTGCCCCACCGCTGGGCCAAACTGGCCGACGCGGTCGGCTGGATCCAGGCCGCCGGCGGCGAAGCGATCATTGCGCATCCGGGTCGCTATGTTTATTCGCCGGTCGAATTCGACGCGTTTTTCGCCGAATTCATCGATCTCGGCGGCAAGGCGATCGAGGTGGTGACGGGCAGCCACACGCCAGATCAGTACCGCGAATACGCCGATGTCGCGCGCCGTTTCGGTTTCGAGGCGTCGCGCGGGTCCGACTTCCACGCGCCCGGCGAAGGCCGCGTCGATCTCGGCACGCTGCCGCCGCTGCCCGCCGATCTGAAGCCCGTCTGGGAACGCTGGCTGTGACCGCGCCGTGCCGTCGCGGCACGTCAATCGCGAGAGCCGGCCGGCCGCAGCGCGTGCTTTCGTCTGATCTTCCGGCCGGACTTCAGTTGCAGCTCGATTTGCCGTCCATCCGCTTTGCATTCGTGAGCCAACGTTAGTCGCCATGTCCCAATACTTTCGGCTTCATCCTGATAACCCGCAGCCGCGCCTCGTCAAGCAGGCCGTACAGATCATCAACGACGGCGGCGTGGTCGCGTTGCCGACGGACTCGAGCTACGCGCTCGCCTGTCACCTGGACGACAAGGACGCGGTCGAGCGTCTGCGGCGCATTCGCGGACTCGACGAGAAGCAATTGCTGTCGCTGCTGGTGCGCGACCTGTCGGAGCTCTCCAATTTCGCGATGGTGGACAACCGCCAGTACCGGCTGATCAAATCGGTGACGCCGGGTCCGTACGTGTTCGTCCTGCAAGCCACCAAGGAAGTGCCGCGGCGCCTGTCGCACCCGTCGCGCAAGACCATCGGCCTGCGCGTGCCGGATCACGCGATCACGTTGGCGATTCTCGAAGAGCTCGGCCAGCCTCTGCTCGGCTCGACGCTGATCATGCCGGGCGAAACCCAGCCGTTGAACGACCCGGAAGAAATCCGCACGCGGCTGGAGAAACAGCTGGATCTGGTGATCGACAGCGGTCCGTGCGTATGCGAGCCGTCCACGGTGATCGATCTGACCGGCGCGGAGCCGGTGCTGGTGCGGCCGGGGCGCGGTTCTCTCGCGCCATTCGGTCTCGAAGAGACGGCATGAGTGAAAGCGGACAGACGCACGCAATCGCGTTGTTACAATAACGAGCTATGGATTCTTCCCTGATACAGACCATTGCGGTGTACGCGCTGCCGGTGATTTTCGCCATCACGCTGCACGAAGCCGCCCATGGCTACGTCGCGCGCTGGCTCGGCGACAATACCGCCTACGTGCTCGGCCGCGTCTCCGTCAATCCGATGCGGCACATCGATCCGCTCGGCACGATCGCGATTCCCTTGCTGCTGTACTTCGCCACCAGCGGTGCGTTCATGTTCGGCTACGCCAAGCCGGTGCCGGTCGCCTTCGGCAACCTGCGCAATCCGCGCTGGGGCAGTCTGTGGGTCGCAGCGGCGGGTCCGGCCTGCAACTTCGTGCAGGCGGTGATCTGGGGTCTGTTCGGTGTCGCGCTCGCGGTGATGAACGTGGACGAGCCGTTCTTCACGCGCATGGCGGGCGCGGGCGTCGGCGTGAATCTCGTGCTCGGTGTGCTCAACCTGTTTCCGCTGCCGCCGCTCGACGGCGGCCGTGTGCTGATGGCGCTGTTGCCGCCGCGGCAGTCCATCACGCTGTCGCGCCTCGAACCGTACGGGTTTTTCATCGTGATGGCGCTGGTCATGACGGGCACGCTGACGCGATACTGGTTGAACCCGCTGGTCACGATCGGCTACAGCGCGATCACCGCCATTCTGACTCCCCTTGTTTCGCTTTTCTAGATAACCATGTTCCCAGACCGTATCTTCTCCGGCATGCGGCCCACCGGGTCGTTGCACCTAGGCCACTATCACGGCGTGCTGAAAAACTGGGTGCGGCTGCAGTCCGAGTACCCGTGTTTCTTTTGTGTGGTCGACTGGCACGCGCTGACGACGCACTACGAAACGCCCGAAGTGATCGAAAAGAACGTCTGGGACGTGTTGACCGACTGGCTGGCCTCCGGCATCGATCCGGCGCAGGCCACGCTGTTCATCCAGAGCAAGGTGCCCGAGCACGCCGAACTGGCGCTGCTGCTCGGCATGAGCACGCCGCTCGGCTGGCTCGAACGCGTGCCGACCTACAAGGAGCAGCAGGAGAAGCTGAAGGACAAGGATCTGTCCACTTACGGCTTCCTCGGCTATCCGGTGTTGATGGCGGCGGACATTCTGCTGTATCGCGGCTCGCTCGTGCCGGTCGGTGAAGATCAGGTGCCGCACGTCGAAATGACGCGTGAAATCGCGCGCCGTTTCAACTACCTGTACGGTCGCGAACCGGGCTTCGAAGAGAAAGCCAGCGACGCGGCGAAAAAACTCGGCGGCAAGCGCGCCAAGCTCTATCACGAACTGCGCAACGCCTACCAGCAGGAAGGCGACGACGAAGCGCTCGAACAGGCGCGCGCCATGCTGCAGGAATCGCAGAGCCTGTCGCTGAACGACCGCGAGCGTCTGTTCGGCTACCTCGAAGGTTCGCGCAAGATCATTCTGGTCGAGCCGCAAGCCATGTTGACCGAAGCGTCGCGCATGCCGGGTCTCGACGGCCAGAAAATGTCGAAGTCGTACGGCAACACGATCGGCCTGCGCGAAGACGCGGAGACCATCACGAAGAAAGTCCGCACCATGCCGACCGATCCGGCTCGCGTGCGCCGCACCGATCCGGGCGATCCCGATAAGTGCCCGGTGTGGCAGCTTCATCAGGTCTACACGGACGAAGCCACCCACGAGTGGGCGCAGAAGGGCTGCCGGACGGCGGGCATTGGTTGCCTCGAGTGCAAGCAGCCGGTAATCGAAGGCATTCTGCGTGAACAGCAGCCCATGCTCGAGCGCGCGCAGAAGTACATGGACGATCCGTCGCTGTTGCGCGCGATCGTCGCCGACGGGTGCGACAAGGCCCGCAGATTCGCCACGGAAACGATGCGCGAGGTACGCGAAGCCATGGGACTCTCGTACAACTGACGAGTCGCGCCGAAGTGTTGAAGACTCCCCCTACCGCCATGCATGGACTGGGCGAGCCGTCGCCCTGGGTGCGCGATTGGGCGCATCTGGTCGCGGCGGGCGGCGCGGTGCTCGATGTCGCGTCCGGAGCGGGGCGGCATGCGCGTTTCTTCGCGTCGCTGGGGCATCCGGTGACCGCCATCGACCGCGATGCGGCGGCGCTCGACGCGCTGCGCGGCGAGCCGCTCGTCACCCCGCTCGAAGCCGACCTCGAAGGCGCCGCGTGGCCGTTGCCCGCCGACGCGAAATTCGCCGCCGTCGTGGTGACGAACTACCTGCACCGGCCGCTCTTTCCGCAGCTTTTGCGCGCGCTCGCGCCTGGCGGCATACTGGTTTACGAGACCTTCGCGCAAGGAAACGAAAGCGTCGGCAAACCCTCTAATCCGGCGTTTCTGCTGGCGCCCGGCGAGCTTCTCGACCGCGTGCGCGGCCAGCTCCGGGTGGTCGCTTTTCAGGACGGTTTTCTCGCGCAGCCGCGTCCGGCCTACGTCCAGCGGATCTGCGCAATTCTGGAGGCGGAGCGCTCAGACGACCCCGCGCAGGCGGCATCTCCGCCTTGTTACGAGTTGGCTGGCTAATCCGCTACAATCGCGGTTTACCTGATCAAATTCATGGCGTTTCATGACTAACGGCAACCAAAGCAGCAAGCTCGGCAGCAACGACAGCGTTCAGATTCGCGGCAGCATTCCTGCCATCATCACCCCGATGCTCGAAGACGGCAGCCTCGATCTGCCGGCGTTTCGCAAACTGATCGACTGGCACGTCGCGGAGGGCACGAACGCTCTCGTCGTGGTCGGCACGAGCGGCGAGTCCGCCACGCTGTCGGTCGAAGAACACGTGCTGATGGTCAAGACCGCGGTCGAGCACACGGCGGGCCGGATTCCGGTGATCGCGGGCTCGGGCGGCAATTCCACGACCGAAGCCATCGAACTCACCCAGCAGGCCAAGGAAGTCGGCGCGGACGCCACGCTCCAGGTCGTGCCGTACTACAACAAGCCGACGCAGGAAGGCATCTACCGCCACTTCGCGAAGATCGCCGAAACCGTCGATCTGCCGGTGATTCTGTACAACGTGCCGGGCCGGACCGTTGCGGACATGAGCAACGAAACCATTCTGCGCTGCGCGCAGGTGCCGGGCATCATCGGCGTGAAGGAAGCGACCGGCAATATCGATCGCGCCGCGCATCTGATCAAGTCCGCGCCGGCGTACTTCGGCATCTACAGCGGCGACGATCCCACCGCGATCGCGCTGATGCTGCTCGGCGGCCACGGCAATATTTCGGTCACCGCCAACGTCGCGCCGCGCGCGATGAGCGATCTCTGCAAGGCCGCCTTGGCTGCGGATGCCAAGACCGCGCGTGAGATTCATCTGAAACTCCTGTCGCTGCATAAGAACCTGTTCATCGAATCGAATCCGATTCCGGCCAAATGGGCACTGCAGCAACTGGGTCGTGTGCAGGGCGGAATCCGCCTGCCGCTCACGCCGCTCGACGCGCAATACCACGAAGTGGTGCGCGGCGCGCTGCGCGAAGCGGGCCTGCTGGGATAGGCGGATATCGTCCGCGGCACCCCATAGCGCCAACGAAAGCCCACCGGCACTCCCTTAACCGACGTCGATCCAGCCCACGTTCCCGGCACACAGAACCAAGGCACCGCGTTCCAGCATCACGAAGGACCTCATGAAACGTTCCGCACTTTCCCTCCACGCAACCCGCATGGCGGCGCTGGCGCTTGCCCTCACGACGCTCGCCGGCTGTGACACGCTGAACGACTGGTTTGCTTCCGACCGCGTCAACTACAAAGGCGCGGGTAGCGCGCCGCCGCTGGCCGTTCCGGGTGATCTGAGCACCACCAAGACCGACGAGCGCTACGTCGCACCGCCGGCCAATCTGGCGTTGGGCGGTGCGCAGACGCGCGCGGTGACGGCCGCCGGCAATGCGACCGAAGGCCAGCCGAACGCGCAGGACCCGCTCGGCATGCATATCGAACGTGACGGCGATCGCCGCTGGCTGGTCGTCGACGGCCGTTCGCCGGAACAACTCTGGCCGCAGTTGCAGGAGTTCTGGCAGGAAAACGGCTTCGCGCTGAAGACCGACGCGCCGGCCACCGGCATCATGACGACCGACTGGGCTGAAAACCGCGCCAACATTCCGGACGACTGGTTCCGCCGCACGGTCGGCAAGGTCATCGACTTTGCGTATTCGTCGGGCACGCGTGACAGCTTCCGCACGCTCGTATCGCGTGCGCCGGGCGACACGACCGATATCTCCATCACGCACAGCGCCATGGAAGAAGTGCTGACGGGGCAGGACAAGACGTCGTCGCGTTGGGAAGAGCGCCCGCGCGATCCGGCGCTCGAGGCGCTGTTCCTCACCAAGCTGATGCAGAAGTTCGGCCTGACCGAAGCGCAATCGAAGCAATTGCTGACCGACGCGCATACAGCGGTCGCGCCGACCACGCTCGACCAGAGCGCGGGCGCATCCACGCTCGACCTGCAGGAGTCGTTCGACCGCGCATGGCTGCGCGTGGGCCTCGCGCTCGACCGCACCAACTTCACCGTCGACAACCGCGATCGTGCGAAGGGCATCTACTACGTGCGCTACGCGGACTCGATGCAGGAGCTCAAAAAAGAAGGGCTGCTTGGCAAGTTGTTCTACAGCGGCAATTCGTCGAAGAAACCGGGTCAGGAATTCCTCGTCAACGTGCGCTCGAAGGGCGACACGGTGACGCAGGTGGCGGTGCTGACGGCGAATGGGCAGGTTGACAATTCGTCGGACGCGCAGCGCATCGTGACGCTGCTGCACGCGCAACTGAACTAAGCGGACCGTGAGGTTCGCGAGTCTCGGCAGCGGCAGTGAAGGCAATGCCTTGCTGGTGGAAGCGCAAAGCGGCGCGACCACCACGCGCGTGCTGCTCGACTGCGGTTTTTCAGCCAAGGAAGTCGAGCGGCGTCTGACGCGGCTCGGCGCGAGCGTCGAAGGTCTCGACGCGATTCTGATTACGCATGAGCATAGCGACCACATTGGCAGCGCGCTGACGCTGGCGCGCAAGTGGTCGATTCCGTTGTACATGAGCTGGGGCACCGCCCGCGCGGTGGGCGCCGACGAAGCCGATGTCGACCTGCAGGTGCTGTGGGGCGACGAAGCGGTCGCAATTGGCGACCTCAGCATTCTCCCTTACACGGTTCCGCACGACGCCCGCGAACCGCTGCAATACGTGCTCTCGAACGGCGCGAGCCGGCTCGGTGTGCTGACGGATGTCGGCACGTCCACGCCGCATATCAGTTCCGTGCTGAGCGGCTGCGACGCGTTGGTGCTCGAATGCAATCACGATGTGCGGATGCTGGCGGGCAGCCGCTATCCGCAGTCGCTGAAGGCACGCATCGGCGGCAATCATGGGCATTTGAACAACGACGCGGCGGCTGACATTCTGGCCTCGCTCGACCGTTCGCGATTGCGGCACCTCGTCGCCGCGCATCTGAGCCAGCAGAACAATTTGCCGGAACTGGCGCGGGCCGCCATGGCCGGCGTGCTGGGCACGGCGTCGACAGAAGTGGTGGTGGCTTCGCAGGAGGAGGGATTTGCGTGGCTGAGCGTGTGATACGCGTCTGACGCTTGATTCCCGGCGCGGGCAGACGCCACAGTGCCATGAAAAAAGCCCATAACGATCGCTCGTTATGGGCTTTTCTCCTTCAGGGCGGGGCGTTTCGAACGCCCCCGCCCTGAATCAGGCTTAGTTGCGGTTGCCGCCGAAGATACCGAGCAGCGCCAGCAAGTTGACGAACACGTTGTACAGATCCAGGTAGATCGCGAGCGTGGCGGTGATGTAATTCGTTTCACCGCCGTTCACGACGCGCTGAACGTCGAACAGCATGTAGGCCGAGAAGATGACAATGGCCATGACCGACACCGTGAGCATCAGCGCCGGCAGGTGCAGGAACACGTTCGCGACCGATGCGAGCAGCAGCACGATCACGCCCATGAACAGCCACTTGCCGAGACCCGAGAAGTCACGCTTGCTGACCGTGGCGATGGTTGCCATCGACGCGAAGATCACACCAGTGCCACCGAAGGCGAGCATGATCAGCGACGGGCCGTTCGAAAAACCGAGCACGAAGCTCAGGATGCGCGACAGCATCAGGCCCATGAAGAACGTGAAGCCGAGTAGCACGAACACGCCGGCCGCGCTGTCTTTGGTCTTCTGAATGGCGAACATGAAGCCGAAGGCGATCGCGAAGAACGCCAGCATGCTCATGGCGGGACTCGTGGCGGCGAACAGCGAGAAGCCGGTGGTGAGGCCCACCCACGCGCCCAGCACTGTCGGAATCATGGACAGCGCGAGCAGCCAGTAGGTGTTCCGTAGCACGCGGTTACGCGTTTCGACCGTGCTGACCGCGCCATTGCGGCCAAAGCTATACGGATGATCGTTCATGGTCTCTCCTTACCTCAGAAGCGTGATGCGTATGGTTGTGATGCGGGTTTAAAGCCGGGTTGTAGCGAGTCGTGCAGCGCCGGTGGGATTTCCTGCCGCCGGTCGCGGCGCTCTCATCCCTAAGATTGGCGCGCGGGCAGGGAGTTTCAATGCCCTGAAAATACCCACACGGCTACGCTACCAGTATTCGGAAACTCCTGCTTGGAGTCTTTCAATGATGTAAGGGTTCAATCACAATCATACACGGGAACATGCTACAATAGCGGATTCATTTGAATCTGTAACCTCTTAATTTTTTGGAGTTTTTATGGCGATCGAACGCACCCTGTCGATTATCAAGCCGGACGCAGTGGCCAAGAACGTGATCGGCCAGATCTACAGCCGTTTCGAAAACGCTGGTCTGAAGGTCGTGGCTTCGCGCATGGTTCACCTGTCGCGCGCCGACGCGGAAAAGTTCTACGCTGTGCACGCTGCACGTCCGTTCTTCAAGGACCTGGTCGATTTCATGATCTCGGGTCCGGTCGTCGTGCAAGCCCTGGAAGGCGAAAACGCCATCCTGAAGCACCGTGACCTGATGGGTGCAACGGACCCGAAGAAGGCGGAAAAGGGCACGATCCGCGCCGACTTCGCTGACAGCATCGACGCGAACGCAGTGCACGGTTCCGACGCGGCTGAAACGGCAGCAGTTGAAATTGCGTTCTTCTTCCCGCAAGTGAATGTCTACTCGCGTTAAGTAGGTCGTGCCTCGCGCGATTCGTGCAGCCGACTGGATTTATCGCACGAATCGCCCGGCAAAGTAGTAAGGTAAAGCAGCAGGAATGGGCGCGAACGGCATTGCGTTCATGCAGCTTGTTGCATGAACGTAGTCTCGCACTGAAATGGCAGGATTCGATATGACGAGCAGTCCCACCGTCAACCTTCTCGACCTCGACGCCCAAGGGCTTGTCGCTTACTGCGACAGCCTGGGCGAGAAGCCGTTTCGCGCCAAGCAATTGCAGCGCTGGATTCACCAATACAACGCTGCCGACTTCGACGGCATGACCGATCTGGCGAAGTCCTTGCGCGAAAAGCTCAAGGGGCGCGCCACGATCTCGATGCCGGGCATCGTCAGCGACAATATTTCTACCGACGGCACACGCAAGTGGCTGATCGACGTCGGCAACAGCAACGCGGTTGAAACCGTCTACATTCCCGAAGAAACGCGCGGCACGCTGTGCGTGTCGTCGCAGGCCGGGTGCGCGGTCAACTGCCGTTTCTGTTCGACTGGCAAACAGGGTTTCTCCCGCAATCTCACCACCGGCGAAATCATCGGCCAGTTGCGCATGGCTGAGTTCGCGCTGCGCGCATCGCGCGGCGTGGACGGCGGCCGCGCCATGGGTGGTGACGGCAAGGGCGAGCGGGTCGTCACGAACGTCGTGATGATGGGCATGGGCGAGCCGCTGCTCAATTACGACGCGGTCGTGCCGGCCATGCGCCTGATGCTCGACGACAACGCCTACGGCCTGTCGCGCCGCCGTGTCACGCTGTCCACGTCGGGCGTCGTGCCCATGATGGACCGGCTTGGCGCCGATCTGCCGGTGGCGCTCGCGGTCTCCTTGCATGCGCCTAGCGATCCGCTGCGCGACATGCTGGTGCCGCTGAACAAGAAGTATCCGCTGCGCGAACTGATGGCGGCTTGCCAGCGCTATCTGAAGGTCGCGCCGCGCGACTTCATTACGTTTGAATATTGCATGCTCGACGGCGTCAACGACAGCGAAGCGCAAGCGCGCGAACTGCTGGCCGTCACGCGCGACGTGCCGTGCAAGTTCAACCTGATTCCGTTCAATCCGTTCCCTGAATCGGGCCTCATCCGCTCGAAACCGGAACAGATCAAGCGGTTTGCACAAGTGTTGATGGACGCGGGCGTCGTCACCACGGTGCGTAAAACACGCGGCGATGATATCGACGCTGCCTGCGGTCAGTTGGCCGGCGCGGTGAAAGACCGCACACGCCTCGCTGAGCGCACCGGGAAGGCAGCCAAGGTTATCGAGGTTCGCGCCGTGTAATCGCGCGGGGGGCGGCAGGGCGCCGGCGTTCGTAGAAAGCTCCGCGAAACGCGCGACAACCTGCTGTGCCGGTGTCGATTGAAAAGAAAGTTTGCAGAAGCGATCGGAAGCGGCGCACAAGGCCGCACATTTTGTTATAAACGGTCTGCGATTCGGACGTGAGGCTTGAGCCCGTCCGGGTTGCACAAGTGAAAAAGAATCGACGCGAAAGGATTTGGGATGAGTGAGCCGCAGCACCCGCAGCCGCAGGACACAGACACGAACGAAGGCCATCCGGCGCCAGTCGCACGGGCGGCGGTGCAGCCTGTTGTGCAGCCGGGCATGGATTCGTTGGCGGCGGTTGGCGCGCGCTTGACCCAATTGCGTGAATCGAAAGGTTGGACGATCGACGACGTGTCGGCGCGTCTGAAAGTGTCCGCCACCAAGTTGCGCGCGCTCGAATCGGGCGACATCAGCCACTTGCCGGATACGACCTTCGCGCTGGGCGTGGTGCGCAGCTACGCGAAAATGCTCGGCGCGGATCCCACGCCGTTCACGGCGGCATTGCGCCGCGAAAAGGGTGTGCCCGCGCCGGATCTGTCGATGCCGGCGTCGTCGGGTAAGGATTTGCCGCGCGGCAAGGTATCTCTCTCGCTGGGTGGCAGTGGGCAAAAGAGCCGCTCATGGTTGTGGGGCGTGGCGGCGGTGATCGTCGCGGTAATCGCGCTCGGCATGTGGCATACCAATGGCGGCGATTCGTCGGCGTGGCTGGCGCGCTTGAAAGCGAGCGCGAATGGTGCCACTGGCGGCGCGACCGGCGCATCGGGCGCGGTGGCGCAGGGTCAATCGGCAGGTTCGGAAGCGACTGCGGAAGAGACTGCTTCGGCGCCGGACACGCAGGCGGCAGCGGAGAATGCAGCGTCGGCTACGCCGATGCCCGCGCCGCTCGCCACCGGCGCGGCACCTTCGTCGGCGCCGGCAGTCACGGCAATGACGGCCGCGCCTAAGACGGGCTCGCAAGCACCGGCTGTGGCAACGTCGCCGGGCGCGAGCGCACCGGCGGCTACGGTGGCGCCGGCTGCCGGTCAATCGATCGTTGCGTTGAGCGTGAAACAGGATAGTTGGTTCAGCGTGCGCGGCAAAGATGGCAAGGAAGTGTTCTCCGGCCTCGTGCACGCAGGCGATACCAAGGAAGTAACGGGCGAAGCGCCGTTCAAGGTCACGGTCGGCAACACGGCCGGCCTCGACTCGCTGACGCTCGATGGCCACCCGGTCGATCCGTCGAAATATGCGGCGGCCAAAGGCAACGTGGCGCGCTTCGCGCTGCCTTGACAGATACGGTATGCGCCGCGGCCAACCGGTCCGCGGCGCTTTTTCAATTCAGGCGCGACGTCTTTTGTGTGGCGCATGCGGCGTAAATGGGTTTTTCGATGCAATCCGAAGCTCAATCCCAATCCAGTAGCAAGATCGTTTCAACCGAGCCGGTGTTCGGCGGCCAGGCACCGCGGCGCAAGTCGCACGCGGTCGACGTCCGTTGGGGCGGCCAGCTCGTCACCATCGGCGGCGACGCACCCGTGCGCATCCAGTCGATGACCAACACGGATACCGCGGACGCTATCGGCACCGCGATCCAGATCAAGGAACTGGCGCAAGCCGGCTCGGAACTGGTGCGTATCACGGTGAACACGCCGGAAGCGGCCGCAGCCGTGCCGGCCGTGCGCGAGCAGCTCGACCGCATGGGCGTGTCGGTGCCGCTGGTCGGCGACTTCCATTACAACGGCCATTTGCTGTTGCGCGACTACCCCGCGTGCGCGGAGGCGCTGTCCAAGTACCGTATCAACCCAGGCAACGTGGGCCACGGCGCGAAACGCGACACGCAGTTCGCGCAGATGATCGAAGCCGCGGCGAAGTACGACAAGCCGGTGCGTATCGGCGTCAACTGGGGCAGTCTCGATCAAGATCTGCTCGCGAAGATGATGGACGAGAACGCCGCGCGTTCCACGCCATGGGAAGCGCAAAGCGTCATGTACGAAGCGCTCATCCAGTCGGCGATCGGCTCGGCGGAGCGGGCGGTCGAGCTCGGTCTGTCGCGCAATCAGATCATCTTGTCGTGCAAGGTTAGCGGCGTGCAGGATCTGATCGCCGTGTACCGCGAACTGGCGCGCCGTTGCGATTTCGCGCTGCATCTCGGCTTGACCGAGGCGGGTATGGGGTCGAAGGGCATCGTTGCCTCGTCCGCGGCGTTGTCCGTGTTGCTGCAACAGGGCATCGGCGACACGATCCGCATTTCGCTTACGCCGGAACCGGGCGGCTCGCGCACCGGCGAAGTGATCGTCGGCCAGGAAATCCTGCAGACCATGGGGCTGCGCTCGTTCACGCCGATGGTGATCGCGTGCCCGGGTTGCGGCCGTACCACCAGCACGCTGTTCCAGGAACTCGCGTCGCAAATCCAGACCTATCTGCGCACGCAGATGCCGGTGTGGCGTGATCAATATCCCGGCGTCGAGAAGATGCACGTCGCGGTGATGGGTTGCATCGTCAACGGTCCGGGCGAATCGAAGCAGGCCAACATCGGCATTAGCCTGCCGGGCTCGGGCGAGAACCCGGCCGCGCCGGTTTTCATCGACGGCGAAAAGGTCAAGACGCTGCGCGGCGATAACATCGCGCAAGAATTCCAGCAAATCGTGAGTGACTACGTCGAGCGCAGCTATGGCCGCGCCACGGTAGCCAACTAAACATCGGCTCTCGAAATACAGATGACTGAACAGAAGAAAAAGCTCGAAAAGCTCTCCGGCGTGAAGGGCATGAACGACATCCTTCCGCAGGAAGCCGGGCTGTGGGAATTTTTCGAAACGACCGTCAAGTCGTTGCTGCGTTCGTACGGATACCAGAATATTCGTACGCCGATCATCGAGCATACGCAGCTGTTCAAGCGCGGTATCGGTGAAGTGACGGACATCGTCGAGAAAGAGATGTACAGCTTTACCGACGCGTTGAACGGTGAAAATCTGACCATGCGTCCGGAAAACACGGCAGCGGTGGTGCGCGCGGCGATCGAACACAACATGCTGTACGACGGCCCGAAGCGCCTGTGGTACATCGGCCCGATGTTCCGCCACGAGCGTCCGCAGCGCGGCCGTTATCGCCAGTTTCATCAGGTCGGCGTGGAAGCGCTCGGCTTTGCCGGTCCGGACGCCGACGCTGAAATCATTATGATGTGCCAGCGTCTGTGGGACGACCTCGGGCTGATGGGCATCAAGCTCGAAATCAACTCGCTGGGCCTCGCGGAAGAACGCGCGGCGCATCGTGTTGAATTGATCGCGTACCTCGAGAAGCATATGGACGTGCTCGACGAGGAAGCGAAGCGCCGCCTCTACACGAACCCGCTGCGCGTGCTCGATACGAAGAATCCGGCCATGCAGGAAGTCGCGCAGAACGCGCCCAAGCTGATCGATTTTCTCGGCGAGGAATCGCGCGCGCACTTCGAAGGTTTGCAGCGCATTTTGAAGTCGAACAACATGCCGTTCACGATCAATCCGCGTCTCGTGCGCGGTCTCGATTATTACAATCTGACCGTGTTCGAGTGGGTGACCGACAAGCTCGGCGCGCAGGGCACAGTCGCGGCCGGCGGCCGTTACGATCCGCTGATCGAACAGCTCGGCGGCAAGCCCACGGCGGCATGCGGCTGGGCCATGGGCGTCGAGCGGATCCTCGAATTGTTGAAGGAAGAGCAACTCGTGCCGGAAGACGAAGGTTGCGACGTGTACGTAGTCCATCAGGGCGACGCGGCGCGCGAGCAGGCGTTCGTTATCGCCGAGCGTCTGCGCGACACGGGCCTCGACGTGATCCTGCATTGCAGCGCCGACGGTCAAACGGCCAGCTTCAAATCGCAGATGAAGCGTGCCGACGCAAGCGGCGCGGCCTTCGCCGTGGTGCTTGGCGAAGACGAGATCGCCAACGGCACGGTCGGCGTGAAACCGCTGCGCGATACAAATGCTAACGGCGGTAAAAACGAGCAACAAAACGTGCCGGCCGAAGACTTGACCGAATTTCTAATCAATGCGATGGTTGCAACCGCCGAAGACGGCGACGACTGATCGCGATGTCGTCGAACCGGTTGGTTTCCAATCCGGTTCGACACGCACACGTAGCAAGAAAGAGGAAATCGCCGGGCAATGAGTTACCACGACGAACAAGAATCGATTGAAGGTCTGAAGGCATGGTGGGCGCAGTGGGGCAATGCAACCACATGGATCGTGCTGGTGGCATTGGTGGCCGCGGCCGGCTGGAACGGCTGGAATTTCTGGCAGCGGCGCGAGGCGGCGGAAGCTGCCGTGCTGTATGACCAGGTCCAGCAAGCCGTGGCATCGGGCGACAAGGCGAGGATCACCCGCGTCGCCACCGACATGGAAGACAAGTTCAGCCGCACAGCGTATGCGCAGATGACCGCGCTGGGCGCCGCCAAGGCGCTGTACGCCGCGGGCGACGAAGCCGCCGCGAAGGCGCAGCTGCAATGGACCATCGATCGCGCGAAAGATGACGAGTTCAAGCAGATCGCCAAGCTGCGCCTTGCTTCGCTGCTGCTCGACGACAAGGCTTACGACCAGGGCCTCGCGCTGCTCGCCGAACCGCAGTCCGACGCGTTCCAAGGCATCGTGGCGGACGGTCGCGGCGATCTGCTCGCCGCTCAAGGCAAGCGTGACGATGCGCGCACGGCCTACAAGCTGGCCCTCGACTCGCTGTCGAAGAACGATAGTTCGGCACGCCAGTTGGTTCAGTTCAAGCTGGACGCGCTGGGCGGCTGATCGCCGCATATAAGCGCCACAATCAGCGCCGCGTGCAACGACCAACCGGTCTCCTTTAATTAATTTCCTGAATGCTTCGTCCACCGATGAATCTGCTGAAACGTTACGCTGTGCCCGTTGCCTGTGCGATGACCGTGCTCACCATGGCGGCTTGCTCATCCACGAAAGACGAGCGCCGCGTGCCGACGCCGCTCGCCGAGTTCAAACCCGTGCTCGACGTGCAGCAGGCCTGGAAGGCGAGCGTCGGTAAGGCAGGCCGTTATCTGTTCTCGCCGGTTGCGGTCGGCAATGCGGTGTACGCGGCCGGCGCCAACGGTTCGGTTGCGAAGATCGACGCGCAGACCGGTCAGGACGTCTGGCGCGTCAAGCTGCACGACGACCTTTCGGCAGGTGTCGGCAGCGACGGCACGCTCACGGCGGTCGGCGGCCTGAAGGGCGACGTCTACGTGCTCGGCGCGGACGGCAAGCAATTGTGGACCGCCAAGGCGCCGGGCGAGATCATCTCGCCGCCGCTCGTCGGCAACGGCCTCGTGGTGGTGCGTACGGTCGACGGTCAGATCGTCGCGTTCAACGCGCAAACCGGCGAGCAGAAGTGGAACTATCGCAATCGCGCGGTGCCGCTCAATCTGCGCGTGTCGTCGGGCATGACGTTCGCGGGCGACGCAGCCGTGCTGGCCGGTTTCCCGGGCGGCGCGTTTGCCGCGATCAACGTGCAGACGGGCGACAACTACTGGCAAACGCCGGTGTCCTATCCGAAGGGCGTGACGGAAGTCGAGCGTATCAACGACGTGACCGGTCCGCCCACGCTGGTCGGTTCGGAAACCTGCGCCGTGACGTTCCAGGGCCAGATTGGCTGTTTCGACGCGAATTCGGGCCGCGCGCTGTGGGAAAAGGCGTTCTCGAGCACGAGCGGTCTGGCGCAGGATGAGCGCGCCGTGGTCGCGGCGGACGACTGGTCGGTGGTGTCGGCGTTCGACACCAACAGCGGCGCGCCGCTGTGGAAGAACGACAAGCTGAAGAATCGCGACCTGAGCGTGCCGTACATTCTGGGTCACGCTGCGGTGCTGGGCGACTACCAGGGTTACGTGCACTTCCTGTCCCGCGACGACGGCACGCTCGTCGCGCGCGTGAAGACCGACGGCAGCCCGATTACGGCGGCGCCGGTGCTCGCCGGCGAAACGCTGGTGGTGCTGACGCACGACGGCGACCTGTACGGCTACCGTCCGCGCTAATCGCGCGAGGCAATCGCCGTCGAGCGTGCAGGCCGGCTTCGCCGGCCGCACGCGTTTTTGCCGGATTGTAGTTTGAGTTGTAGTGGTAGGGCAGAGTAGAAGAATTACGCCGGACTGGCTGGTCCGGCAAGTCGGATCAGATATGGCGCACGGGCCCACGTGGCCATCGGTGGTTGCTTGCGGCACCACCTTTCGGCGGCATCCTCGTACGTAGCGCAAAGAATCGTATTCGAACCGGCGTACGAGCCGTCGAGCAGTAAAGACTGAACCTGGCGGCCCGCTGGCGCCGCCCATACAGCCAAACCCCCGTCCGCCCGGGCGTGCATATTGACAGCACATCCGGGGCTGGCCGAATTCGTGATAATTTTCGTCAAACGCTGCCGTGTAGCGGCCGCATGGCGTCGCTACGCGGGCGGTCGATTTCGATCCCGCGTTTCACCGTGAACAACATCTGATGAAACCCGTTATTGCCCTCGTCGGGCGCCCCAATGTGGGGAAATCCACGCTGTTCAACCGGCTCACGCGTTCGCGTGACGCGCTGGTTGCCGACCTGCCCGGTCTCACGCGCGATCGCCATTACGGCGAAGGGCGCACCGGCGAGCGACCCTATCTGGTCGTCGACACCGGCGGTTTCGAGCCGGTCGCGAAAGACGGCATCCTGCACGAAATGGCGCGTCAAACCCGCCAGGCGGTCGAGGAATCGGACATCGTCGTGTTCATCGTCGACGGCCGCAATGGCCTTGCGCCGCAGGATAAGTCGATCGCCGATTATCTGCGCAAGGTCGGCCGGCCGATTTTCCTCGTCGTCAATAAGGCGGAGGGCATGAAGTACAGCAACGTCGCCGCTGACTTCTACGAACTCGGCCTCGGCGACCCGCGCGCGATTTCCGCGGCGCATGGCGACGGCGTCACCGAAATGATCGACGAGGCGCTCGAAGTCGCGTACGCCGGCCAGCCGGAAGAAAGCGACGAGGAGAAGCAGACGCGCGGCGTGAAGATCGCGATCGTCGGTCGTCCGAATGTCGGCAAGTCGACGTTGATCAACACACTGGTGGGCGAAGAGCGCGTGATCGCGTTCGACATGCCGGGCACCACGCGCGATTCGATCTACGTCGATTTCGAGCGCGGCGGCAAGCCGTACACGCTGATCGATACGGCCGGTTTGCGCCGCCGCGGCAAAGTGTTCGAAGCGATCGAGAAATTCTCGGTGGTGAAGACGCTGCAGTCGATCTCCGACGCCAACGTCGTGATCCTGCTGCTCGACGCGCGCCAGGACATTTCGGAACAGGACGCGCACATTGCCGGCTTCGTGGTGGAGCAGGGCCGCGCGCTGGTGGTGGGCGTGAACAAGTGGGACGGTCTCGATCCGCATGTGCGCGACCGCACCAAGGCGGACCTCGAGCGCAAACTAAAATTTCTCGACTTCGCCAAATTCCATTTCATTTCCGCCGCGGAAAAAACAGGGATCGGCCCGTTGATGCGCTCGGTCGACGATGCCTACGCAGCCGCCATGGCCAAGCTGCCGACGCCGAAGCTCACGCGCGCGTTGATCGATGCCGTCGAGTTCCAGCAGCCGCGCCGACGCGGTCCGGTGCGTCCGAAATTGCGTTACGCGCACCAAGGTGGACAGAATCCGCCGATTATCGTGATTCACGGCAACGCGCTCGACGCGATCACCGAAACGTACAAACGCTACCTGGAAAACCGCTTCCGGGAAACTTTCAAGCTGACTGGGACTCCATTGCGCATAGAGTTCAGATCGTCGACGAACCCTTACGCGGATAAAGGCTAAATCCAGGCTGAAACCCGCGTGTGTGCTGGCTTTGGCCGCCTGGCCAGGCCTCCCGCGCAAAAATGAAAATCGGCTATAGTGTAGCGGTTGACGGTGGATCTCTTTTTCTTCCTCGTCAATTTAGTCAACCTGCAAAAAAATACGGAGTTTGCTATGAGCAACAAAGGGCAATTGTTACAAGACCCGTTTTTGAACGCACTGCGTAAAGAGCATGTGCCTGTGTCGATCTACCTGGTCAACGGCATCAAGCTTCAAGGGAACATCGAATCGTTCGACCAGTACGTCGTGTTGCTCCGGAATACGGTCACCCAGATGGTCTACAAGCACGCAATCTCGACAGTCGTGCCAGCCCGTCCGGTGAATTTCCACCCGGATTCTGAACAGTCCTAACCCCCGTCGCGGCCGGCGTAACGTCGCCCGTTGGCGATTACTTCCGGCCGCCTCATTTTGATACCCTCCAATTTGATCAATGCAGCGCTTGTCGGCATCGACTTCGGTAAGATCGATTTCGAAGCCAGCCTAGAAGAACTCAGCCTGCTCGCGCAAAGCGCGGGCGCGAATCCCTTAGTCACCCTCACCGGGCGCCGGTCCAGTCCTGATGCCAAGATGTTCGTCGGCAGCGGCAAGGCTGAAGAACTGCGTCTTGCGTGTGAGGCGAACGACATCGAACTCGTCATTTTCAATCACGCTCTGGCGCCTGCGCAGCAGCGCAATCTGGAGCAAGCGCTTAATCGGCGCGTGATCGATCGCACCAGTCTGATTCTCGACATTTTTGCCCAACGGGCCCGCAGCCACGAAGGCAAGCTGCAGGTGGAACTCGCGCAACTGCAGTATCTGTCGACGCGGCTAATCCGCGCATGGACCCACCTGGAGCGGCAAAAAGGCGGTATCGGTTTGCGCGGCCCTGGCGAAACGCAGCTCGAAACCGACCGTCGTTTGATCGGCGAGCGCATCAAGGCGCTCAAGACGCGGCTGGAGAAACTGCGCCGTCAGCACGGCACGCAGCGTCGCGCGCGCAGCCGCAATCAGACCATGTCCGTGTCGCTGGTCGGCTACACGAACGCGGGCAAATCCACGCTCTTCAACGCGCTCACCAAGGCTCAGGCGTACGCCGCCGACCAGCTGTTCGCGACGCTGGATACCACCTCGCGGCGCGTCTATCTCGGCGACGAAGCGGGGCAGGTGGTGGTGTCGGATACGGTCGGCTTCATCCGCGAACTGCCTCACCAGCTGGTGGCGGCGTTTCGCGCCACGCTCGAGGAAACCATTCACGCCGACTTGCTGCTGCACGTAGTCGATGCATCGAGCGCGGTGCGGCTTGACCAGATCGATCAGGTCAACGAGGTGTTGCACGCAATCGGTGCGGACACGATCCGGCAGGTGCTGGTCTTTAATAAGATCGACGCGGTGCCGGAGCTGGCGGCCCGTGGGGATGCGGTTGAAAGGGATGAGTATGGTAATATTTCGCGCGTCTTTTTGAGCGCGCGCACGGGGCAAGGGCTGGACACACTGCGCGCTGCCATCGCTGAAATCGCTACTGCCGAACCTCTTCCCGAAACGCTGGTCGATCTCTCGGAAGAAGACCGGACGGCAGCACCGCGCGACGACCACAAGGTCTCAGAACTCGGGCACTGACCCGTTCCAATTGCACTGACCCGCTGTCTACTCTGGTGAACGAACACAGGTGAACGATTACAACGAGCGGAGTATCTGGCTGCGCATGCGCGCCATGCTGTCACTGAACGATCCGCGCTGGGGCCGGGGAGACGGCAATGGCGACCGGCAACGTCCCAACGAGCCCAAGCGTCCGCCGACCAAAGACGGTGAGGGCCCGCCCGATCTCGACGAGATGTGGCGCGATTTCAACCGCCGTTTGAGCCGCGTGTTCAACCGCAAGGGCGGCGGTGCGGGCGGCGGCCGTCCCGACAACGGTCGTGGCGCACGCATCGGCGTGGGCATCGTGATCGGCGTGCTGCTGGCCATTTATCTCGGCAGCGGCGTGTTCGTCGTGCAGGACGGCCAGGCCGGCGTGGTGATGCAGTTCGGCAAGTATCGCTACACGGCGGGGCAAGGTGTGCACTGGCGTCTGCCGTTTCCGTTCGAAGCGCATGAACTCGTTAATATCGGCCAGATCCGCCAGGTGGAAGTCGGCCGCAACAATGTGGTGCGGCTCGCGAATGTGAAAGACGCGTCGATGCTCACGCACGACGCGGATATCGTCGACGTGCGCTTCGCGGTGCAATACCAGGTGAAGAAGCCGACCGACTACCTGTTCCGCAGCGTCGATCCCGATCAGGGCGTGATGCAGGCGGCCCAGGCGGCGGTGCGCAGCATCGTCGGCGCGCGCAGCACCAATGACATCCTCTATCAGGATCGCGAAACAATTCGCCAGCAACTGATGGCGGCGATCCAGCAGTCCCTGGATGAATATCAATCCGGACTCGCCGTGACCGGTGTGACGATCCAGGGCGTGCAGGTGCCCGACCGGGTGCAGGCCGCATTCGACGACGCCGCGAAAGTCCGTCAGGAAAATGACCGTGCGAAACGCGATGCCGAAGCCTATACCGCGGATCTTCTGCCGCGCGCGCAAGCCGACGTGGCTCGCCAGATCGACCAAGCGAAAACCTACAGCGACAAGACAGTGGCCCAGGCACAAGGCGACGCCGAGCGCTTCAAGCAGGTCTACGCGCAGTACTCGAAAGCGCCCGCTGTGGTTCGCGAGCGCATGTACCTGGACACCATGCAGCAGATCTATTCGAATACGACCAAGGTGTATGTGGACAGCAAGAGCGGCAACAACGTGCTGTATCTGCCGCTCGACAAGCTGGTCGAGCAGACTCGCCAGCGGGTCGCCGACGCGGCCGCTGCCTCAGGTGCGACCGCAGGCGCCGCAGCCGCTGCCGTGCCGCAAGCGGCGAGCAGTCCCGCGTCGCCTTTGGCTACACCGTCTGCGTCCGCAACCGGCGCCGCGGCCTCGGCATCTGCCGCACCGGCCAGCCAGGCCGCAGCCAGCAGCGACGCGCTGCGTTCACGCGACTCCTTCCGCAGCCGTATGCGCGAAGACGACGTTCAATAAGGAGCGCACATCATGAACAAGATCATTGCGCTCGTCGTGGCTGTCGTCATCGTGCTGTTCGCCGCTTCGTCGATGGTGTTCGTCGTCGATCAGCGCCACATGGCCGTGCTGTCCTCGCATGGCGACGAGGCGCCGAGCCTGCTCGGACCTGGTCTACATGTAAAGTTGCCGCCGCCGTTGCAAACGGTCACGCTGGTCGATAACCGCATCCAGTCGCTCGACGCACCGGACGAAGACCGCTACGTGACGTCCGACAAAATCGATCTGCTGGCGAACCCGGTCCTCAAATACCGCGTGACCGATCCGCTCAAGCTGCTCGCTGAAACCCGAGGCGATGCGCAGAGCCTGCCGGACCGGCTCGCGTTGCTGTCGCGCAGCGCGCTCGGCGATGCGTTCGCGAAAGTCACGCTGTCCGACGCGCTCGCGAGGCAACAGGCCGTCGCCGACGAAGCGCGCGCCGCGATGGACAAAGCGGCGGCATCGCTCGGCGTGTCGGTGGTCGACGTGCAGTTGACGCGCGTCGATTTCCCCGCGTCGATGGCGGATTCGGTCTACAAACGCATGATCGCCGCGCGCCAGCAAGTCGCGGCCGACGAACGCGCGAAGGGCACCGCCGAAGCCGACAAGATCAAGGAAGACGCGGTCGGCCAGCAACAGGCGATTCTCGCGGACGGTTATCGTCAGGCGCAGACCATCAAGGGCGAAGGCGATGCCAAGGCAGCGCAAATCGCTGCCGATGCTTACGGCAGCGACCCGCAGTTCTATCAGTTCTATCAAAGCATGCAGGCGTACAAGAACACCTTCAAGCCGGGCGACGTGATCGTGGTCGATCCGAGCAACGAGTTCTTCCGCTTCATGCGTAGCCCGACCGGCGGCGCCGCCCCGGACGCTCCCGCGGTCCCGCGCAAACCCTGATAACCGGAACGCCGCGGCATCCGTATCGCGGCCCTTTAATTCGCATGGATATAGCCGGCTCGTTACTGCTCGCGATCGCGTTGATGCTGATTATCGAGGGAATGTTTCCCTTCGTTTTTCCGAGCGCCTGGCGCGACACGTTCCGTAAAATAGCGGAACGGCCGCCGCATCAGATTCGCGTGGGCGGCCTGATCGTGATGGTGCTCGGGCTGATCCTGCTGTTTGTCGTGACCTGAAGGGGCTTGTTTTGCCGGCGGCCTCGCGGTCCGACGGCGCGTGCGATCAGCCCGCGATCACCCGCGGCCGGACGCGACCCGCCGCCATTGTCCGCGGTGCTCTGAACGCCGGGTCGTGCATCGCCCTGCGGCCAAAAGCCGGATGCGGTCGTTGCAAGCAATTCAGACGCCCGCGATGGCCGCCAAAATCGAGCCGCCGCCCGCCATTCACACTCACTTACCGGCGCACCCAGCCGCCGTGTTCAACGTCGTAGGACTGTATCGATGTCGACCTGGTTACTTCCCGAAAATATTGCCGACGTGCTGCCGTCGGAAGCCCGCAAGATCGAAGAATTGCGGCGCCATTTGCTGGACCGTTTCCGTTCGTACGGCTACGAGATGGTCATGCCGCCGTTGCTCGAATACATCGAGTCGCTGCTGACCGGCGGCGGACACGATCTGAATCTGCGGACCTTCAAACTGGTCGATCAACTGTCCGGGCGCACGCTCGGTCTGCGCGCGGACATCACGCCGCAGGTCGCGCGCATCGACGCGCATCTGCTGAATCGCCAGGGCGTGACGCGTCTTTGCTATGCCGGCAACGTCGCGCATACGCGTCCGCGCGGCCTGCATGCCACGCGCGAGCAGATCCAGATCGGCGCGGAAATCTACGGTCACGCCGGCCTCGAAGCGGACCTGGAAATTCAGCAACTGATGCTCGACGCGCTGCGTCTGGCCGGCCTCGCGAAAGTGCGCCTCGATCTGTGCCACGCGGGCGTGCTCGCGGCGCTGATCGAAGCCGAGCCGGCCGCGGCCGAACTCGGGCAGTCGCTTTACGACGCGCTGGCGGGCAAGGACGTGCCGCGTCTCGTCGAATTGACGGCCAAGCTTACGCCGGTGATCCGCGAAGCCTTGCGCGCGCTGCCCACGCTGTACGGCGACGCCTCGGTGCTCGACGAAGCCCGCGCACGCTTGCCGAACGCGCCGGCCATCGCCCGCGCGCTCGACGACCTCGCGTTCCTCGCGAGCCAGGTGGACGGCGCCGAAGTGATGATCGATCTCGCCGATCTGCGCGGCTATGCTTACCACAGCGGCGTGATGTTCTCGGCGTATGTGGACGGCGTGCCGAACGCGGTAGCGCGTGGCGGCCGTTACGACCACGTGGGCCAGGCGTACGGCCGTGCGCGGGCGGCAACCGGCTTTTCGCTCGATTTGCGCGAAGTGGCGCGGATTTCGCCGGTCGAAGCGCGTAGCAGCGCGATTCTCGCGCCGTGGCAGCACGACGAAGCACTGCGCGTGAGCGTCGCCGCGTTGCGCGATGCCGGCGAAATCGTGATTCAGGCGCTGCCCGGCCATGAACACGATCTGGACGAATTCGCATTCGACCGCGTGTTGGTCGAGCGCAACGGTAATTGGGTCGTCGAACCGCGCGCCTGAGCGCGCTCCTTTAGTTTTCTGTTAGACCCGCCCAAGGGCGATCCTCGGGGCATGTCAGACGGCGTCGAACGTGTCGTTAAAACGCGGCGCGGCCACCGGCCGCGCTACTTTCGCAATACCCAACATAACGTGCATACCGTTGAGCGGAAACGGAAAAATTCGGAAGGTTCCGCGAACATAGGTAGAATACGTTTTTAACCAGCTTACGAAACAACATGTCTGCCAGCGCAGTGAATGTGAACCCCGGGCGTAACGTCGTCGTCGTGGGAACCCAGTGGGGTGATGAAGGCAAGGGCAAGATCGTCGACTGGCTGACGGACCACGCTCAAGGCGTCGTTCGCTTCCAGGGCGGTCACAATGCCGGTCACACGCTTATCATCGGCGGCAAGAAAACCATCTTGCGTCTGATTCCGTCGGGCATCATGCATCCCGGCGTCGCGTGCTACATCGGCAATGGCGTCGTGTTGTCGCCGGAAGCACTGTTCAAGGAAATCGGCGAGCTCGAAGCCGCCGGGGTCGATGTTCAGAATCGCCTCTTCATTTCCGAAGCCACCACCCTGATCCTGCCGTATCACATCGCCATCGACCAGGGCCGCGAAGCGCGCCGTGGCGCGAGCAAGATCGGCACCACCGGCCGCGGCATCGGCCCGGCTTACGAAGACAAGGTGGCGCGCCGCGGTTTGCGCGTGCAAGACCTGTTCGAGCCGGAGATCTTCGCTGAACGTCTGCGCGAAAATCTCGATTATCACAACTTCGTGTTGACGCAATACCTGGGCGTCGCCGCTGTCGACTTCCAGCAAACGCTCGACACGATGCTCAGCTATGCCGACCGTCTGAAGCCAATGGTCACGGACGTGTCGCGCCGTCTGTACGACGCGAACGCGGCCGGCAGCAACCTGCTGTTCGAAGGCGCGCAAGGCACGCTGCTCGACATCGACCACGGCACGTATCCGTATGTCACGTCGAGCAACTGCGTGGCGGGTGCGGCCACGGCGGGCGCGGGCGTCGGTCCGCAAAAGCTGAACTACATTCTCGGCATTACCAAGGCGTACTGCACGCGCGTCGGTTCGGGCCCGTTCCCGAGTGAACTGTACGACGCGGACAACGCCGCCCGTCAGGAAGCGATCGGTCTCGAACTGGCTACCGTCGGCAAGGAATTCGGCTCGGTCACCGGCCGTCCGCGCCGCACGGGCTGGCTCGACGCCGCCGCGCTGCGCCGCTCGATCCAGATCAACGGCGTGTCGGGTCTGTGCATGACCAAGCTCGACGTGCTCGACGGTCTGGACGAAGTGAAGCTGTGCGTCGGCTACAGGATGGACGGCAAAGATGTCGACCTGCTGCCGCGTGGCTCGTCGGAAGTCGCGCGTTGCGAGCCGGTGTACGAAACCTTCGCGGGCTGGAAGGAAAGCACCGTCGGCATCAAGGAATGGGACAAGCTGCCCGCGAATGCGCGCGCTTATCTGTCGCGTGTGCAGGAAGTCGCGGGCATTCCGATCGACATGGTGTCGACCGGTCCGGATCGCGACGAAACGATTCTGCTTCGTCATCCGTTCAAGGTTTAAGCCATGGTGCAAGGTGTACCCATGATTGCGATGAAAGATCCGCGCAACGACGACAAGAACCTATGGGTCGGCTGGGACGAATATCACCGGCTGATTGAACTGTTGGCGTTGCAGGTGCACGAGTCGGGCTGGAAGTTCGACAAGATCTTGTGCCTCGCGCGCGGCGGTCTGCGCGTCGGCGATCAGCTCTCGCGCATTTACGATCTGCCGTTGGCGATTCTCGCCACGAGTTCGTATCGTGAAGCGGCCGGCACGGAGCAGGGCGAGCTCGACATCGCGCAATACATCACCATGACGCGCGGCGAACTGCACGGCAACGTGCTGCTGGTCGACGACCTGGTCGACTCGGGCGTGACGCTCGCGCGTGTTCAGCAGCATCTGAAAGAGCGTTATCCGGCGATCACCGCGGTGCGTTCGGCAGTGCTCTGGTACAAGGGCTGCTCGAAGGTGAAGCCCGACTATCACGTGCAGTATCTGCCCACCAATCCGTGGATCCATCAGCCGTTCGAGGAATGGGACACGGTTCGTCCGCATAACCTCGGCGCGTGGATCAAGCGCGGTATGCAGCAAGCGCAGGAGTCGTCGGGGGAGTGATGCGCACTTCGGCGCCGTACGTGTTGCGTCGTACCTCGCGCCGTACCTTGCGTAGTCTCGCAAAACGGAGCCCATTGGGCTCCGTTTTTTTATGTGCGGGCCGTGCGTGCGCTTCGCAAACCGCGCATCGCCGCTGCCGGCAATGCGGCTCGCGAAGCAGACGCGCTTATATCGCAGTGCTACACTGCGCGGACCATCACGTGGTGTATCCACAACAAGCCGGGCGGCGCCATGCTGGCAGTTTAGAATGGCGATCGTTTTTCGGCTCAGGGAACGGATTTCCTCGCGTTTATGACAGATAACAATCACGTGCACAAACAGCCTCTGCCTTCCCTCGCTCTCGCTGCGATCGGAGTGGTGTTCGGCGATATCGGCACGAGCCCGTTGTACTCGCTGAAAGAAGCCTTCAGCCCTTCTCACGGCATTCCGCTGACCGATCAATCAATTCTGGGTGTGATCTCGCTGCTGTTCTGGGCGATCGTGATCGTGGTCGGCATCAAATATGTCCTGTTCGTGATGCGCGCGGACAATAACGGCGAAGGCGGTGTGCTCGCGCTGATGGCGCTGGCGCTGCGCTCGCTCGACGAGAAGTCGAAAATGGCCGGCTTGCTGGTGATGCTCGGCATTTTCGGTGCCTGCATGTTCTATGGCGACGCGGTGATCACGCCGGCCATTTCGGTGATCTCGGCAGTCGAGGGTCTGGAGATCGCCGCGCCGCATCTGTCGCATCTGGTGCTGCCGCTCACCATGGTGATCCTCGTGCTGCTGTTCTGGATTCAACGGCACGGCACGGCGATGGTCGGCCGGCTGTTCGGTCCGATCATGGTGGTGTGGTTCATCGTGCTCGCGGTGCTCGGCCTGTGGCATATCCTGCAGTCGCCGAATGTGATCCGCGCGTTGAACCCGTATTACGCCTACACCTTTATGGCAGCGCATGTGCTGCAGGCCTACGTGGTGCTCGGCTCGGTCGTGCTGGTGCTGACCGGCGCCGAAGCGCTGTACGCCGACATGGGCCACTTCGGTGCGAAGCCGATCCGCATGGCGTGGTATTTCCTGGTGATGCCGTCGCTGGTGCTGAACTACTTCGGCCAGGGCGCGCTGCTGATGCACGATCCCAAGGCCATCGAAAATCCGTTCTTCCTGCTCGCGCCGGACTGGGCGTTGCTGCCGCTCGTCGTGCTCTCGACCGTCGCGACCGTGATCGCCTCGCAGGCTGTGATTTCCGGCGCTTATTCGCTCACGAGCCAGGCGATCCAGCTCGGCTATGTGCCGCGCATGAAGATCCTGCACACGTCGGAGCTGGCGATCGGCCAGATCTATGTGCCGGTGGTGAACTGGATGCTGCTGTTCATCATTCTGTGCATCGTGATCGCCTTCAAGAGCTCGGACAATCTCGCGGCCGCGTACGGTATCGCGGTGACGGCCACCATGGTGATCACCACGATTCTCGCCTGCGTCGTGATGGTGAACGTGTGGAACTGGAACAAGCTGCTGGTGGCGCTGATCATCGGCGTGTTCATGACGGTCGATCTAGGATTTTTCGGCGCGAATTTGCTGAAGGTGGAAGAAGGCGGGTGGTTGCCGCTTGGCATCGGCGCGTTGCTGTTCTTCCTGCTGATGACCTGGTTCAAGGGCCGCATGATCGTCAAGGAACGCACGGCCGCGGACGGTATTCCGCTCATGCCGTTCCTGCAGGGATTGCTCGCGCATCCGCCGCATCGCGTGTCGGGCACGGCGATCTATCTGACCGGCAGCGATTCGCTCGTGCCGGTGAGCCTGCTGCACAATCTGAAGCACAACAAGGTGCTGCATGAGCGCACCATTTTCCTGACTTTCGTGACGCGCGATATTCCGTACGTGAACGACTCGGAGCGTGTTACGGTCAAGGATATCGACGGTGGCCTGTATCTCGTCAAGGCGGCCTACGGCTTCAATGAAACGCCGGACGTGAAGGCGGTGCTGCTCGAAGTCGGCCGCACCCGTGACATGACCTTCGAGATGATGGACACGTCATTCTTCCTCGCGCGCGAAACGGTGGTGCCGACGCAACTGCCGGGCATGTCGGTGTGGCGCGAACGTGTGTTCGCATGGATGCATCAGAATGCCGCAAAGCCGACGGACTTCTTCAGTATTCCGGCTAATCGGGTGGTGGAGTTGGGGACCAAGATCGAGATTTGAGCGCCGCCGCTGATGTTCGAGCGCTCCGCATGTAGGGAGTGCGAAAAAAAGCCCACGCGAATACGTGGGCTTTTTACTTGCAGCTTGATCGAGCGATTGAGCGCCGTGCAGCGCTCGACAAGCGCGTGAGCGAATCACGCGCCTCTAACGCAGGAGAAAATTACTTCTGCTTGAGCTTGGCGAACGCAGCCGCCATCGCGCCGCCCGATTCCGGCTCACGCGAGCGCTGTTGCTGCGCGCCGCGTCCACCGCCGCCCGAACGACCCGCGCCGCCACGATCCTGCTGAGCGCCGCCACCGCTGCGTGCCGCCGCTACACCGACCTCGTCGTCCATCCGCATCGTCAAAGCGATACGCTGGCGCTTCACGTCGACTTCCAGCACCTTCACCTTGACGATCTGGCCGGCCTTGACGACTTCATGCGGGTCCTTGATGAACTTCGTCGACAAGGCCGACACGTGCACCAGACCGTCCTGATGTACGCCGATGTCGATGAACGCGCCGAATGCCGCCACGTTCGTCACGACGCCTTCGAGCACCATACCCGGCGTCAGATCGCTGACCTTTTCGACGCCTTCGCGGAACGTCGCGGTCTTGAACTCGGGACGCGGATCACGGCCCGGCTTTTCGAGTTCGAGCAGAATGTCGCGCACGGTCGGCAGGCCGAAACGATCGTCGACGAATTCCGCCGGCGAGAGGCCGCGCAATGCGTCGCGATTGCCCAGCACTTCACCCACGTGCTTGCTGATTTTGGCCAGCATGCGTTCGACGACCGGATACGCTTCCGGGTGAACCGACGAGCGGTCGAGCGGATTCTCGCCGTTGTTGATGCGCAGGAACCCGGCAGCCTGCTCGAACGTCTTGTCGCCCAGACGCGGCACCTTGCGCAGATGCGCGCGCGACGGGAATGGACCGTTCGCATCGCGATAGTCGACGATATTGCGCGCCAGCGTGGCATTCAGACCCGACACGCGCGCGAGCAGGGCGACCGACGCGGTATTCGCATCCACGCCGACCGCGTTCACGCAGTCTTCGACCACTGCGTCGAGCGAACGGGCCAGCTCGCGCTGATTCACGTCGTGCTGATACTGGCCGACGCCGATCGCCTTTGGATCGATCTTCACCAACTCGGCGAGCGGGTCTTGCAGACGGCGCGCAATCGACACCGCGCCGCGCAGCGTCACATCCATGTCGGGGAATTCCTTCGCCGCGAGTTCGGAGGCCGAGTACACGGACGCGCCCGCTTCGGACACGACGATCTTCTGCAGCTTGAACTCCGGATGACGCGCGATCAGTTCGCTCGCGAGCTTGTCGGTTTCACGCGACGCCGTGCCGTTGCCGATACTGATCAGTTCAGCCTGCGTCTGCGCGCACATGCGCGCGAGTTTCGCGATCGAGCCGTCCCAGTCGCGGCGCGGCTCGTGCGGGTAGATCACGTCGGTGGCGAGCACCTTGCCGGTCCGATCGACCACCGCGACTTTCACGCCGGTGCGCATGCCCGGATCGAGCCCAATCACGGCCTTCGGTCCGGCGGGCGCCGCGAGCAACAAGTCCTTCAGGTTGCGCGCGAACACACGGATCGCTTCGTGCTCGGCGTCGTCGCGCAGATTGGTCAGCAGTTCGTTTTCGATGTGCGGCTGCACCTTCACGCGCCAGCACCAGCGACACACATCCGCAAGCCATTTGTCGGCCGGACGGTTCTGATTGGCGATGCCGAAGTGGCGCGCGATCAGCGCTTCGCCCGGATGCGGCACCTGCGCGTCGAGTTCCTCGCCCAGCCCCAGCTTGACCATCAGCACGCCCGCATTGCGGCCGCGGAACAGCGCCAGCGCGCGATGCGACGGCACGGTGCGGAGGGTTTCCGAGTAGTCGTAGTAGTCGCGGAATTTCTCTTCTTCGGCGTTTTCCTTGCCTTCCACCACTTTCGACGACAGCACGCCCTGGTTGAACAGGTAGTCGCGCAGCTTGCCGAGCAGATCGGCCGTTTCGCCGAACTGTTCCGAGAGAATGTCGCGCGCGCCGTCGAGCGCGGCTTTCACGTCGGCGACGCCTTTCTCGGCGTCCACGTAAGCCGCGGCTTCGGTTTGCGGGTCGAGCAGGGGATTGGCCAGCAACGCGTCAGCAAGCGGCTGCAGGCCGGCTTCGCGGGCGATCTGCGCACGTGTGCGGCGCTTCGGCTTGTACGGGAGATACAGGTCTTCCAGCACCTGCTTGCTGTCGGCACCTTCGATCGCGGCGCGCAGCTCGTCGGTGAGCTTGCCCTGTTCGTCGATGCTGGCGATGATCGTGGCGCGCCGGTCTTCCAGCTCGCGCAGATACAGCAGGCGTTCCTCGAGGTTACGCAGTTGCGTGTCGTCGAGATTGTCGGTCACTTCCTTACGGTAGCGGGCGATGAACGGAACAGTCGCTCCTTCGTCGAGAAGTTGCACCGCGGCCGCGACCTGGCGCGGCTGGACGGACAGTTCGGCGGCGATGCGCTGTACGATCTTGAGTGCTACGGTTTCCGTCATAAGGTCTTGATGTTCCTGCGGACTCAGTTCGGGGGCCGCGCGCTGACGCTACGTGAGGGCACGTGACGGCCACGTGAGGCACGTCGGCGCACGCCAAGCGTGCGCGCTGCGACCAGGTTGCTGGAGCGGGGCATTTTGCCATAAATGCAAAAGGGCTCAACCGCAGGGTGATAGAATTTCGGGCATGTTCCGTTGACCCTCTACGACGTTGCCGATCTCCTTGTCCCTCAACTGCCTGGGCTCCCGCTTGGTCTCTCGCTTGTCACAACTGCCGCCGTTTTTGTCGCCGGGTTTGGCACCGGGTTTGCCACGTTCTTCGCTCTCTTCGCTCGTATCGGCGCCGCGCTCCGTGGTCAGGTCCGCGTTCCTCTCTCGTGGGGTGTTTCTCGCGTCGTGCGCGTCGTGTGTGCTGGCCGTCGCGCTGGCGGTGTCCACGCCGGCACTGGCGCAATCGGTGACACCGGCGAGCAGCAGCGCCGCGCGGCCCGCAGGCGCCTTGACGGTGGCCGCCGCGTCGGGCGCGCAGGCCACGACGGTGCAGGGCGCCACGAACGCCGACGGCACGGACAGCGCCGGCAACGCGGCAGCGCCGGATAGCGATTTCGACGCGCGGCAAAAAGTCCTCGATCAGCGCACCGAGCAGAACAACTACCGCTACGGCGTCGCTCAACACGACTGCTACAGCAAATTTTTCGTCAACTCCTGCCTGAACAAGGCGCGCGACAGCGTGCGCTCGGTGCAGGCCGACATTCGCAAGGAACAGCTCGCGCTCGACGGCGAACAGCGTACGCAGCGCGCCCGTGTGCGTGACGAACAGGCCGCAATCAAGCGCGCGCAGGACGAAGCGAGCGCGCCGCAGCGTGCCGCCGACGACGCACGCAACGCGCAGGCGTACGAGGACAAGCAGAAACAGCATCAGATCGATCAGGCGCAGCGTGCCGCCGAGGCGCCGCAGCGCAGCGCGAATGCGCAGGCCTATCAGGACAAACTGCGTCAGCACGCGCTGGATCAGGCGCAGCGCGGCATCAGCCCGTCGCAGGCGGCGGCCAACCAGCAGGCGTACGATCAGAAGCAGGGCGACTTCCAGCGCAAGCTCGACGAGGCGCGTGCGCAAGGCGCGCAGAAGGCGCAGGAGCGCGTGCAGAAGCAGGAGAGTTTCGAGAAGAAGCAGACGGACGCCGCGCAGCACAAGGCCGACGTGGAGGCGCGTCAGAAGCAGGCGGCCGAGAAAGCCGAGCAGAAGCGTCAGGACGCGTTGAAACAGCAGCAACAGGAAGAGCAGCAAAAGCAGCAACAAGAACAGCAGTAAGCGTGCTGAAGGGGCCCTGAGCGTGAGTGGCAGGGCCATAGCCGCCGTACCGCGTTTTAAGCCGGACAGCAACCTCAGGCATCGGACTGCACACACAGCCCGCGCCGTAGACGAGAGGAGGCGAGCATGCGCGATCAACATCACGTCATCAACGCGGACACACTTCGCGACCGCATTCTGCAACTGGAATCGGAGCATAGTGGGCTCGATCGCTTGATCGACCGAATGTCGGATGAGCCCGGCATCGACGACTTCGAGTTGCAGCGCCTGAAAAAGCGCAAACTCAAAGTCAAGGACACCATCATCTTGCTGCAATTGCAGCTCGAACCGGACGCACGCGCCTGAGTTCGCGGCCTGGCAGGCGCCGGGCGCGCGCCGCGCGAGCCGGATTTTGCAGGAAACGCTTGCCTTGAATTCACCGCTTGAAACTTCATCCCGTGCCACGCCGGGCGACGCATCTGGAGCCGCTACACCGGCGCCGCGTCCTGCCGCGTCCGCACTAAGCGCGTCGCTGAATCCGCGCCGCGTTGTCGAACTGGACGAGATCTTCGCCGACAACGGTTTGCTGGCCCGTCAGATCGACGGCTACCGCTCGCGCGCATCGCAGATCGAAATGTCGCGCGCCGTGGCCGCCGCCATGGAAGCATCGGGTCGCGCAATGCCCGAGCCGGCCATGTTCGAGGCGCAGAAGCGTCCGGCGCGGCGTCTGCAGGGGGCTAGTGCCGACGCCGCCGGCGGGGCCGCTGAGAGCGCCGAATCGAGCGCCCTCGACGGCAGCGAAAACACGCTGATCGTCGAAGCCGGCACCGGCACCGGCAAGACCTATGCATACCTGGTGCCGGCCATGCTGTGGGGCGGCAAGGTGATCGTCTCCACCGGCACGAAGCATTTGCAGGATCAGCTCTTTCAGCGCGACATTCCGACCGTGCGCGATGCGCTCGCGGTGCCGGTGTCGGTTGCCATGCTCAAGGGCCGCGCGAATTACCTGTGCCACTACTATCTGCAGCGCACCGCGGATAACGGCCGTCTGCCTTCGCGTCAGGAAACCTCGTATCTGCAGGATATCGTGCGCTTCGCCAAGATCACGCGCACCGGCGATAAGGCCGAACTGGCGAGCGTGCCGGAAACGGCTGCGGTGTGGTCGATGGTCACGTCCACGCGCGAAAACTGTCTCGGCCAGGAATGTCCGCATTACAAGGACTGCTTTGTAATGCAGGCGCGCCGCGAGGCGCAGCAGGCGGATATCGTGGTGGTGAATCACCATCTGTTTTTCGCCGATATCATGTTGCGCGATACGGGCATGGCCGAGTTGCTGCCCACCGCCAACACCGTCATCTTCGACGAAGCGCATCAGCTGCCCGAGACGGCCACGCTGTTTTTCGGCGAGACGCTTTCGACTACGCAGTTTCTCGAGCTCGCGCGCGATTCGGTGGCCGAAGGGTTGGGCAATGCGCGTGAAACGGTCGACTGGGTCAAGCTGGGCGCCACGCTCGAGCGCGCCGCGCGCGATGTGCGGCTTGCCTTCAAGGAGGATTCGGTGCGCTTGTCGATCGGCCAGTTGCCCGATGATCATCCGTTGTTCCCCGCGCTCGAAACGCTCGAAACCGAACTCGATGCGCTGGCGTCCGCGCTGGCGGGTCAGGCCGAGCGAGCGGAATCGATCGGCGCGTGCTTGCGTCGCGCACGCGAGCTGCAAGGCGTGCTGGCCGGCTGGACTACGCCGCCCACGCAGACGGAGCGCGAAGCCGCTGACGGCGCCTCTGCCGGCGGCAAAACCGAGCGCGCCGACCCGAACGAAAAGGTGCGCTGGATCGAAGTCTTCTCGCATACCGTGCAGTTGCACGAAACGCCGTTGTCGGTCGCGCCGATCTTCGCGAAGCAACGCGCGGGCGTGCCGCGTGCGTGGATTTTCACGTCGGCCACGCTGTCGGTACGCGGCGATTTCACGCACTATGCCGCTCAGATGGGCCTGAACGCGAAGCGTTCGATGACGCTGCCCAGTCCCTTCGACTATCCGACGCAGGGGCTGCTGTACGTGCCGCGCAATTTGCCGCAGCCGTCCTCGCCGATGTTCACCGACGCCGTGTTCGATGCCGCGTTACCGGCGATCGAAGCATCGGGCGGCGGCGTCTTCATGTTGTGCACGACGCTGCGCGCGGTGGACCGCATCTCGGCCAAGCTGCGCGACACGATCGACGCGCGCGGCTGGGACTATCCGCTGCTCGTGCAGGGCGATGCGAGCCGCACCGAATTGCTGGATCGCTTCCGGTCGTACGGCAACGCGATTCTGGTGGGTAGCCAGAGCTTCTGGGAAGGCGTGGACGTGCGCGGTGACGCATTGTCGCTGGTGGTGATCGACAAGCTGCCGTTTGCGCCGCCCGACGATCCGGTGCTGTCGGCGCGACTCGATGCGCTCACCAAGAAAGGCTTGAGCCCATTTGCCGTGCATCAGTTGCCGCAGGCCGTCATCACGCTGAAGCAGGGCGCAGGCCGTCTGATTCGCGCTGAGACCGATCGCGGTGTGCTGATGATCTGCGACACGCGTCTCGTCGACAAACCGTATGGGCGGCGTATCTGGCAGAGCCTGCCGCCATTCAAACGCACACGTGAGATCGAGGTGGTACGCGAGTTCTTCGAAGAGAGCGCGACGCCGGCGCAACAGGCCGATTAGAATCAATCAGCGCCGCTGTAAAAAGCGGCGCTTGAATGACAAAACGCCACGGATGTGAACCCGTGGCGTTTTGCTTTACTGCCCGGGAAATCGCGATGATTTCCCGATGCAGTTTTCGCCCAGAGGCGAACCCTATGCGACAGCTTACTGGCTTGCGCCCGAAGCCGGAGCAGCAGCCGAAGCAGCAGCGTCCGAAGCAGCAGCGCCTGCGTCCGAAGCAGCGGTCGTAGCCGAAGCAGCAGCGTCGCTCGCAGCAGCAGCAGCACCCGAAGCAGCAGCAGCCGAATCCGAAGCTGCAGCAGCCGGTGCCGAAGCAGCAGCTGCGTCGCTAGCCGGGGCAGCGGCTTGGTCGTTGCTCTTGTTGCATGCAGCCAGTGCCACAGCTGCCAACAGGGATGCTACGAGGAGGGATTTCTTCATGATCACGTCCTTTTATGGTTTAAAGGTAAGCAACAGCGCAAAATAAAACCGGTAATGTGCTCCAACACCGACCTGGGCCGCTGGTGGAGAAGCTCTTTTGACGAGCTCGAATCTTCCCTACGGCTTGGGCGGAAATTATATGCACTTTCGTACTGACAATCCATAAATCCGGGGTCAATACGTTGTCTTTCTCATACAAAATTTCACTGTACGGTATAGCAGGCAGGCAGAGTTACGCAAGCTCGCCCACTTGTATCCAGCCCGCACAATACCACTCGTGTAGCCGTGCTGTCACCGACGAATCGTGTGAGAGTGTTACAAAGCGTTTCGCACTCAAACAACGGGAATCTGCGAGGTCAATCAACCACTTTTTTGCGCCGTTGAATGATGTTTCCTCTCCATTTACGAAGAAAAAACGGCGGTTGTACAACAAATTAGTCTTGCGGTCCAGCCGAATACCCGACTTCGATGCCTGACTGATGAAACGGGCTTCATTAAGCGGCCTTTGCGGCGGATCAAAGACGACACTCGGCTTGGGTTCGCTGAGATACGTGCCAAGGAACGACGCAATATCCTGCTCATTCCATTTGATGCCAGCAAGGATTGCGCCAACCCTTTCGACCAACGCCGCGGGGAGCTCGGCCGGACGCTCGACGGCAGGTTGCTGCGGATCGCGATAAAGCGCACCCGGCTGACCCGCCGACTCGCCGCGCTCGGCCAGATGATAGAGGAAGTGCGCGGTCAATTCGCTCGCGGAAGGGGCGCGAAAGCCGATCGAACAGGTCATGCATTCGCCTTCGGCGATGCCGTCGTGCGCGATGTGCGGCGGCAGGTACAACATGTCGCCCGGTTCGAGCAGCCACTCCTCTTCGGGCTGGAAATTCTGTAAAACTTTCAAAGGCAAACCGGCTTGCAGTGTCAGATCTTTCTGCGCGCTGATGCGCCAACGGCGCTTGCCTTTTACTTGCAAAAGAAACACATCGTAGGAATCGAAGTGCGGGCCTACACCGCCGCCGTCGCTTGCATAGGAAATCATCAGGTCGTCGAGACGCGCGTCCGGCACGAAGCGGAAACGGTCGAGCAGGGCGCGCGCGCGATCGTCGTGGAGATCGACGCCTTGCACGAGCAGTGTCCATGCGCGCTGCTTCACCGAAGGCAGTTCGTCAGGCGCGAACGGCCCGTGTTCCAGCTGCCATTTATTGCGGAAATGCGTGATCAGGCGTGCTTCGACTTCGTCCTGATCGGACAGCTCGAAAAATTCGTCGCGTGAAAGCGGTGCTTCGACGTTCGGAATCGCCTGGCGAATCAGTAGCGGCTTTTTCTGCCAGTAGCGGCGCATGAATTGCGACGGCGTCAGATTGCCGAGCAGCGGTGTCGGCGTGTCTGGCGAAGGCGGGAGAACCGGAACAGCCGGCTTTGAAGCCGGCGACGAATTCCGTGCCGAAGCTGCGTCGGCCGGGTGGTCAGTGGGCCGCTTGGGCATCGTATAATGTGAGTTGTATTCTGGAGAATCGAATGAAAATCGCAAAGAACACCGTCGTGTCGGTCGCTTACAAGCTGTCGGATGCGCAGGGCAATCTGATCGAAGAAAGCGACGAGCCGATGGTCTATCTGCACGGCGGCTATGATGGCACGTTCCCCAAGATCGAGGAAGAGCTCGACGGCCACGAGGCCGGCTTCGAGACCCAGATCCAGCTCGAGCCGCAAGACGCGTTCGGTGAGTACGACCCTGATCTCGTGAAGATCGAGCCGCGCGATCGCTTCCCGGAATCGCTCGAAGTCGGCATGCAATTCGAAGGCACGCCGGAAGAAGGCGACGAGGATCTCGACTCGTTGGTCTACGTGGTGACCGATGTCGCCGAAGACAAAGTCGTGCTCGACGGCAACCATCCGCTCGCCGGCATGGCACTGCGTTTCGCGCTGACGGTGAGAGACGTGCGTCCCGCTACCGAAGACGAAATCCAGCACGAACACGCGCATGGCGCCGACGGCCTCGAAGTCCTCGACGAAGACGAGGACGACGAAGAAGAAGGCAAGTCAGGGCCCACGCTGCACTGAGCTTGCAGGCATGCCGGGCACGCTTGAAGAAGCGCCCGGCGTGTGCGGCTGACTAGCCGAGGCGGGCGGTGTCGACGTGGCCGGCCCGTAGCCACCGCCGCCCTGATCCGCCGGTATGCGCGGTTGCTGATCCAGTTGCGACTCTCCGGGCGTCTGCAGCAGCGGCGGCAATTCCGAGGCGGGTCCGAGCGCCGGTACAGCCGGCATCGAGGCAGCCGGTTCATCGCGCGGCAACACGGGTTGCGCGGTGGGCATCGGCATTTGCTTCGGCACATCGCGCACACTCACGCGGAACGGCGGTTTCCTGCCGAGGTCCGCATCCACCTGAATCCACTGGTTGAGACGGTCATGCGGCGCGAGCGCCACACGCGTGAGATTCGTGACCAGCATTCCTTTGTCATTGCGTAGCGGCTGATCGATCACGAAGCCGGCGCTTGCACGCTCGTCGTCGCAATGAATCACCAGTACCGGTCCACGGAAAATCTGCGCGAGCTTCACGAGGCTGCGTTTGAATTCCAGAAAACCGTCGCGGCGGGTGTTGCGCGCAAAACGCAGCCACGCGAAGCGGTCGGGCCGTTCGTAACGCTCGGGGTCCGGGTCACCTTGAATGAACACGACGATCGCATGCGCATCGCGGCGTTTCGCATATTCGCCAGCATGTTCCAGCCAGAATGCATTGGCGATCACGCGGTCTTCAAATTCGCCGTTGCGTCCGCCCGCGGTCAGATAATGATTGTTCGGACTCGGCGCATTCACGCCGACGAACACGGTATCGCCCACTTGCCAGCGCACGTTCTCGCGATACGGGCGAAAGCGCGAGACTTCACTTTCACGCGTCAATGCGATCGGGTTCTGACCCATCGAGGTGGCGTCGGCGAAGAGCGTTTGACGCAACTGGTCGAGGCGCTCGGTCGGATCGAAGCCGCCGGCTTCGCCCGTGCCGCAATCTGCCCAGTCGTGCTGGCCGGGAATGAAGAAGAGGGCGGGCCGTGACGTTTCGAGCAGCGCGTGGCGGCGTTCGTAAAGCGCGTCGCGGCAAGCCTCTTTCGCGCCCTTCAGATTGCCGTCGTACACGATGAACGACACGTCGCGCTCGCGGCTGATCGCTTCAAGCAACCGCTGCGTGGGCGCTTCGTCGGCGACGCTCTGCATCGTGTTGGCGATGACCGCGAAGGTGTAGTGCGGTGTGTCGGCGTAGGCCGCCGACGCGAAACCTGACAACCCCGCGAGCAGTCCCGCAAGCGGCACGCCACCACCCATGAGTGTGAGGGCGAGGGTCAGCGCCGCGCGAAGTTTGCGCGGACGCTGCGGGCGCCTGTGTGCGTCAATGATCCGCATCCGGCGCGGCGGCCAGCTCGTGCAGTTCATACAGCAGATCGAGTGCTTCGCGAGGCCGCAGATCGTTCGGATCGATGCCGCGCAGACGCTCGACGAGCGCCTGCATGGCGGGCGACGCCGCCGGTTCCGTCTTCCCGTCACGCTCGTCGTCAGAGTCTTCGAGCAGCATCGGCATGGGCGTGGCGAACAGATCGAGTTGCGGCGCGGGCTGTGCGGCCGACTGCTGTTCGAGATGCGCAAGATGCTTGCGCGCCGCGCGAATCACCGCATTCGGCACGCCGGCAAGTTGCGCGACCTGCAGACCGTAGCTCTGATTCGCCGGACCTTCGCTGACCGCGTGCAGGAACACGATGCCGTGCCCATGCTCGACCGCCGACAGGTGCACGTTGGCCGCCTGCGGAAACTCCGCCGGCAACTGCGTCAATTCAAAGTAGTGCGTGGCGAATAGCGTATGGCAGCCGTTGTGCGCGAGCAGATGCCGCGCGATCGCCCACGCCAGCGCGAGGCCGTCGAACGTGGAGGTGCCGCGGCCGATCTCGTCCATCAGCACGAGACTTTGCGGCGTGGCGTCGTTCAGGATCGCGGCGGCTTCGGTCATCTCGACCATGAAGGTCGAGCGGCCGCCGGCGAGGTCGTCCGCTGCGCCGATGCGCGTGAAGATACGGTCGATCGGCCCGAAGGCGGCGCGCCGCGCGGGCACATAGCTGCCCACGTACGCGAGCAGCGCGATCAGCGCGGTCTGCCGCATGAAGGTCGATTTACCGCCCATGTTCGGGCCGGTGATCAGCAGCAGTTTGCGCTCCGGCGTGAGCGCGCAGTCGTTAGCGATGAACTGCTCGACCTGCGCCTCGACGACCGGATGCCGTCCCTGTTCGATTTCGATGCAGGCGTCCGCCGAGAACGTCGGTGCGACCCAATCGAGCGCGCGGGCGCGCTCGCCGAAGGCCGCCAGCAGATCGAGTTCGGCGAGCGCCGAGGCGACTCGCTGACAATCCGGGATGAAGGGCAGCAGCGCCTGCAGGAGCGCGTCGTAGAGCGAGCGTTCGCGGGCGAGCGCGCGTTCCTGCGCGGACAGCGCTTTGTCCTCGAACGTTTTCAGTTCCGGCGTGATGTAGCGTTCGGCGTTCTTCAACGTCTGACGGCGGCGATAGTCGTCGGGCACCTTGTCGGTCTGGCCGCGCGTGACTTCGATATAGAAGCCGTGCACCTTGTTGTATTCGACGCGCAGATTGCCGATGCCCGTGCGTGCGCGCTCGCGTGTCTCGAGGTCGATCAGGAACTGCCCGCAGTTCTCCGAAATATCGCGCAGCTCGTCCAGTTCCGCATCGTAGCCGCGCGCGATCACGCCGCCGTCGCGCACCATGGCCGATGGTTCCTGCGCAACCGCTCGCTTGAGCAATTCGACGCAGGCTTGCGGCGGTTCCAGCGAAGCGTCGATGCGCGCCAGCGAATCCGCATTCGGCGCAACGGCCGCGAGCTGCATGCGCAACTCGGGCAACGCGATGAAGGTATCGCGCAGGCTCGACAGATCGCGAGGCCGCGCGGACAGCAGCGCGAGACGCCCGGTGATCCGCTCGATGTCCGAGATTTGCCGCAACGCGCCGCGCAACGAGTCGACGCTCGTGCCCGGCGGTGCGTCGAGCAAGGCGCCGATCGCCTGCTGACGCGCCTGCGCAATCGCCGATTCGCGCGGCGGATGATGCAGCCAGTGACGCAGCAGGCGGCTGCCCATGGTCGTGCAGCAGGTATCGAGCAGCGAACACAGCGTGGGCGATTCAGTACCGCGCAGTGTTTCCGTGAGTTCGAGGTTGCGGCGCGTGGCGGGGTCGAGCCCAATATATTCGGATTCGTATTCGACCTTCAGGCTGCGCACATGACGCAATTGCTGGCCTTGCGTGGCCGCGGCATACAGCAGCAGCGCGCCGGCCGCACCGCATGCGCAGGTCAGCGAATGCGCGCCGAAGCCGTCGAGGCCCGCCACTTCCAGCTGATCGCACAGGCGTTGTGTGCCCGAGGTGACGTCGAAGTGCCAGACCGGCACGCGGGTGAGGGCGCCCGCATTGACCGGCGGCGTCCAGCTTGCCGAGTCACTGGGCGTGTCGGCCACCAGAATTTCCGCGGGACGAATGCGTTCGAGCGCGGCCGCCACCTGGTCGGGCGCGACTTCGGCAAGGCGCAACGCGCCGCTCGCCAGATTCAGCCATGCAAGACCGACGCTGGTCGCGACGCCGCGACGGTTATGCGCGACGCACATGGCCAACAGATAGACATCGCTCTTGTCGGACAGCAGCGCGGCGTCCGTGAGCGTACCCGGCGTGACCACGCGCATCACTTTGCGCTCGACCGGGCCCTTGGACGTGGCCGGGTCGCCGATCTGCTCGCAAATCGCGACGGATTCGCCGAGCTTCACGAGCTTGGCCAGATATTGTTCGACCGCGTGATGCGGCACGCCGGCCATCTTGATCGGATTGCCCGCCGACGCGCCACGTTGCGTAAGTGTCAGATCGAGCAGACGTGCGGCTTTTTCCGCGTCTTCGAAAAAGAGTTCGTAGAAGTCGCCCATCCGGTAGAACACCAGCGTGCCCGGATGATCCGCTTTGATGCGTAGGTACTGCTGCATCATTGGTGTTTCTGATTTCGCGCCGCCCTTGCTGGTGGCCGCTTCCGTCGTTGTCAATCCCTTCACTCCTATATCTGGCGGGGCTTCCCGCGCACTTCATTTGCCCAACTACATCCAACAGCGTCCAACTACATTCTGCGTGAAAGTGCAGGTTCTTGACACCCGTCTCCACAAAAACCTGCACTGAGGCTAGACTACTGTCGTCGGGAAAACCTACACCAACCAACCGAGGGCATGACCATGAAACTTGACCTACGCGCGGCAAAAAGCCTCAAGGCCGGGGAGCATATCAATATCGAGGGCTGCCCCGGTTTTCGCCTTGTCGGAACATCCGGCACTACCGGCACCTGGACGTATCGCTTCCGCTCGCCGGTTGACGACAAGATTCGCCAAGTCAAGATCGGCGATTGGCCGTCGATGTCGATCGCTGCCGCTACGGCCGCATGGGAAGCGCTGCGCGCCGCTCGCGACTCAGGCCGAGACCCAGCCAAGGAAAAGCGAGCAGAGCGCACCACGGCCCGCGCAGCGCCTTCGGCGGACTCGATGTTACCTCACGCGTCGCCGACGGTGCGAGACGTGGCTATGGCGTACCTGCGCGGCCACGTGCAGCAGGCCAGAAAGCTGAAGGGCGCGAACGAGGTAAAGCGCATGTTCGATACGATGCTGGGCCCTGTGGCGGAAAAAGACGCCGCCACGCTGACTCGCCGGGACGCGTTCAGTCTTATTGAAGGGTACGCCGCGATCCCGGTGCAGGCCCAAAACCTGAAGCGCGAACTGGGTGCAGCATTTGACTATGCACTGGATAGCGGGCTGCTGCCGGAAGCATCGATGAACTGGTGGCGTCAGATTCTCCGCGGCAAGCTCAAGAGCCAGGGTAAGAAAATCGCCGGGGAGAAGATCGGGACGGCAAAGCGTGTGCTCTCGGCGAATGAACTGGGTGAGTTGGTGACGTGGCTGCCGAATTTCAGCCGCCTCGTTGAGGACGCCTTGGCGCTCTACTTATGGACTGGGACACGCGGCGCAGAGATCATGGCAATGACCGGCGCAGAGGTGGCCGACGAGCCCGCTGGTCTGATTTGGACGCTACCCAAGGCGAAGACAAAAAATGCCCGCCACGCGAACGCGATGGATTTGCGCGTGCCGCTTATCGGGCGCGCCGAAAAGATCGTTCGTCGGCGCAAGGAGCAGTACGGCGGCGGCTACTTGTTCCCCTCAGAGAAGGGCGCGGGTCATACGCAGCAGAAAATGATTAGCGAAAGTGTGTTCTTCAGGCAACCGTACTGCAAGATTCGCGACAACTGGGACCGGGCCCGGCTGACCGTCACTCACTGGTCGCCCCATGACTGCCGCCGATCAGTCCGCACCTTATTGGCGGCCCTTGGTTGCCCACATGAAATAGGTGAGGCGATCATCGGGCATATGCTGCCGGGGGTCGGCGGGATTTATAACTTGTACCGCTTTGACCCCGAGCGGCGCGAATGGTTGACTCGTCTCGATGCAGAGTTAGAGCGTTTATCTGCCGATCACCTTAAAGGCTTGGCGGTTGCGCCTGCATAGTACTCGCCGCCGCGTCTTCGATGCGTCACTCAGCGCGAAATTGCGCTCAGTGAAGTCGCGGCTACAGCCAAGTCCATCAATCAAGCTGTTTCATGCGGCGCTCCTTATTCCCGCGTTGACCGGTGGCAACATCGAAGCGACCGGGCGGCTGATCGCCCATTGCTCGACTTCCGAAAACAGCCAGCCGACCCGCCTAGCTGACAATTCACGAGGCTTCGGGAAACTCCCTTCGCGTACGAGTGCCTGAATGCCTCCGGTGGACAGGGAGACCGTCGCCGCAACGTCTTTCAGATCGAGAAATAGTGGCCTGACGTGCGACCGGCGAGGCTCAGAGTCTGAGTCGCCATCCTCGCTCGCCGGTTTACGCGCCGGTGTGCGGCGTTGCGTGCGCGGAGCGCGGACCGGCGATGGTGCTGACGATCCACCGCCAACGTCCTGCATAGCGCACTCGTTGCGAGCCTCAAGCGCGCGGAAGATCGTGTGACTGAAGCGCTCGCGCTGGCGGGCTGGCCTGAAGCCGGCAAAAAAGGCAGCAAAAAGTGGGTTCTCGGTCATGGGTTCGGTCCAGTTAACGAAAAAGGGCGGAACCCTGCCCCTGCAGGTCCGCCCTTCTGAGCAGAACTATAACCGTCTCTCTGCGCGTCGCACAGTGGCCGAATTTGCGCAGACCGTTTTCGGACACTTCGAAATAAAAATATTTCCGTACGAGCAGAAGGCTATTTTCATTTCTGCGCGAAAAACAGACGCTTTTAAATCATGGCGTTATGCGTGGAATTGGCTAATTCATTCTGCGTAAAATGCAGCAAAGCCTTGCTGGGCGGGGATTTGAGAGATTTTGCACGTTGCCACTTTTGGTGGCTGTCGGTATAGTTCGTCTACGGCTTGCGATAGTGAGCCAGCTAGTCTGAAGTCCGCGGGGCAAAGAAAAAGCCCCGAAGGTCGGCAAAACCTTCAGGGCTGACGATCTGACCGAAAAACCTGCAAGAAGGCGGTCAGTAGTGCTTAATGACAAGCGATTATATCCCGCTGGATTCCGTTTTTCCAGCACTTTGACGAGCGACACGACGCGCTTGTACCCCGAAACCTGCATTACTGCTCGCCCTCGCAATCTAAGGAGGGTATATGCCCCACGCTGTTCAAGTCGCTGACCTTCAGCGCATCGCAGAAGACAACCGTATCAGTCTTGAGGGCAAGGCGATCCTCTTGTACCTGGTGACGCGCGAACCGGGCTACCGCCTGACCATTCCGGACCTGGTTGCCGTGACATCGCAGGCGCGTATCACGGCCGGCTCGAAGACCGTCTATAACCGCCTCAACGAACTGATCGCTCTCGGTTACTTGACCCGCAAGCTGATTAAGAGCGGCTGCGATTACTTCATCCATTCGACGCCGCTCAACGTTGCCGACGGCAAGGCTGCGTAATGGCTCGCATCCGCACTGTTAAACCCGAATTCTGGACGGCAGACCAGGTCATGGCGGTCACGCCCTTGGGCCGCCTGCTGTTTATTGGTCTCTGGAATTTCTGCGACGACGCCGGAATCCACCAGGCAAGCCCCAAGCGCCTTAAGGCTGAAGTGTTCCCGTCCGATGACGTGTCATCAACCGATGTTTCCGCAATGGTTGCCGAACTGGTGAAGGCCGGCCTTCTCATGGAATACGAAGTCGATGGCGAGTCTTACTGGCAGGTGACCGGCTGGCATCATCAGAAAATCGATCAACCGACGTACAAGCATCCGCGCCCCGACGGTACGGTTCCGGCCGCCGCTGAGAAGCGTCGCGCGAACCGTGCCGCCAACTCGAAGCCGTCCGCCAAACCGGAAATGTCCGTTGAACATTCGCCTAGCGCTCAGTGCTCAGACGGCGATGGGTCGGCGAATGTTCGCGGAGTGTTCGCCGAACATTCGCCGAACACCAGCGGAGTGCTCGCGGAGTGTTCGCTCACGGAAGGGAAGGGAGTGGAAGGGAGTAAACCTAAAACCCTTGTCTGGCAGAAGCAGCCTGACGACGCGGATTCGCAATCCGACGATGTCGGCTCCGCGGAACCGGAACCCGTGCAGGCAGAGTTTTCCCTGGCCGCTGATTCGCCGCCTGCTGACGATCCGCCTGCCGAGCCGCCGAAGTCTGACGTTGCTCACGACATTCTGGCATATCTGAACGAGAAGACCGGGCACGCCTACGAGCCGGTAGACGCCAATCTCAAACGCATTCGCGCACGCTTGGCCGAATCGACGCCCGAAAAGGTCCGCGCGGTGATCGACGCCAAGTTCGCGGAGTGGACCGGTCCGAATGCGAAGTCGGGTATGGCGAGGTATCTGCGCCCGGCGACATTGTTCGCGGCTGAGAACTTCGCGAACTATGTCGGCCAGCTTCGCAGTGGGTCGATAGTGGACGAGGCTGCACCGGGCGAGCGCCCGATTCCGCCCGGATACACGGGACGCACCGCGTCAGGAGAGCTTTACGTCTGATGCGTAGATACGCACCACGCCTCGCACCGAAACATTGTAATCAATTTGAAGGACTGCTTACCGTGACCGAGTTATCGCGCAAAACCATTGCTGCCGCGCTGGCAACTACTCGCAGCATCCCGAGCATTCTGAATCCTGAGATTGACGCCGAGAATGTCGTCATGCCTCCAGGCGTCCCACTCCCTGAAACGGGCTTTGACTCTGCGGTTCTGCTTTACCCGTTGCGCCCTGGTGGCGTCAACCGTGTTCGCGCCATCAAGGAATGGATTGCGCGCGTTAAAGAGGGTTGCAGCCCGGTGGGTATGACCGATGGCATCCGCCGCTATGCCGAGCACTGCAAATCGAAGGGAATCAACGGAACGCATCGCGTGATGCCACTGGATTCGTTCCTTGGCCGTCGCCTGCAATTCCTTGATGCGTGGACAGCTACGGGCAAACCGTTCGAGCCGCCAATACCCGAAGGCATGAAGCGCAGTTCAACCGGGGAGCTTTACCTGTGATTGCCGCTCTGCCGATGACCGCCAACGCGCGCCGCATTCTCGAAATGCGCGAGCGTGGCGAGCATCCGAGGGATTTTGTTGCGGTGTCTTTCGTCGGGAAGATCGAAGACGAGCCGACCGGGTTCGTGGTGTACGGCAAGCCAGAATCTTCCTACGACTGGCGCTGGTGTGTCGGCCTTCACGTGATCGTGTTCGCGCGTGGCGGCCCCGACATCCTTCGCCAACTGAAGCATATCCGCAACGCCGGGCCGAAAGAATTGTGGCTTTGGGACGTAGACGACAAGCGCGGCGCTTACGTGCGTTTTGAGGCTCTCCCTAACCCTGTGACGCCCGAGAACGTAACGCGCCTCCGCTTGCGTCTTGAGCGTGGCGAGGTAGATATTGAACTGACAACAATGCACGTTTGGAATGAACGTGAACTGATCAAACTGGGATTCTGATATGAACGTTATTCGCGGTGAAAAGTTGGACCTGACGAAGTACCTGCAAGTTGACGACGAACACGCCGTTGTTCCGGCGAGTTCATGGTGCGACGAGGTAATCCACATGTTCCACCAGCCGGATGGCTCGCCGATGCTTCCGACTCTCGGATGGCCAAAGGCACCCGGACATCTGTTCTCGTTTCGTCCGTCCGAGGTAACGGTATGGGCTGGCCCGAATGGTTCCGGGAAATCGATGTTGACGAGCCAGGTTGCGTTAAATCTTTGCGAGCAGGGCGAGAAGGTGTGTGTGGGCTCGCTTGAAATGAAGCCGTTCAAGACTATGGGCCGCATGTCACGTCAGGCGTCGGGGTCTTCGGAGCCGAGCGTGCAGTACATCCGCGACCTTCACGCATGGACCGATGGGAGACTTTGGCTTTACGATCAAGTCGGCAATGTGCGCCCGGAGAAAATGGTTGCAGTGATCCGCTATGCTCGCGAGAAGTTCGGAATCGGCCATTTCTTTATCGATAATCTGACAAAGGTCGTGGCCGGCGAAGACGACTACAACGCTCAGAAGAATTTCGTCAACACTTTAACCGAGGTAGCGCACGACACCGGCGTTCACATTCACCTGGTGGCACACGTCCGCAAGTCCGGCGACGAATACGCGCGCCTTGGAAAGAACGACATCAAGGGCACGGGCGCGATCACCGATCTCGCCGACAACGTATTCATGGTTCAGCGCAACAAAAAGCGCGAGGCGGTCGAACTTGGCAAGTTGACGGTGAAGGATAACCAGGAATACGACCGTGTGATGGCGGAGCCGGACTGCTTCCTGTCACTGGAAAAGCAGCGCCACGGCGACTGGGAAGGAGTGTTCTCGTTCTGCTTTGATCGCATGAGCCAGCAGTACGTAGAGGTGCGCGGTAACAATCCGCGCATGTATCAACTCGACGAAGTTGGCTTTGACGTGGACAATTTCTAACATGAAAGTATCCGCACAACTTATGCAGGACCTTCGCTATCTGGCCGGCATTTGCCAGTGGACCGAGTGGAGCAAAGACAGGATCAAGGCGTCCATCAAGGAATCGCCCGAAGAGTTTTCGCACCTCCTTTCGTCGCTCGCCTCGGCGTACCGCGTCGGATACCCCGGCCCGAATCATGAGGGCTTGGCCATGTTCTGCGTTGAGCACGGCATCAAGCATCCGTATGTTGGCGGCTTGTCCGATGTAATGGATTGCGGCCCGCTCTGCGAGAACGTCTTAACAGCAGCGGCTGCTCACGCTTAAACATCCCCCTCCGCCAGAACCGCGCACACGGCTCTGGCGGCATCTCGCCAATGGTGTGGTCAGGGCGACTCGCCAGAACGGCTTGAAGTGCCTCAAAAGAATTTTCAGAAACAGATTTAGCGTAACTCCGGTTCGCGGACATGTATCGCCCGCGAACGATACCTCAAACAACCGCAAACCAATATGTATCGCCCGCGCGCGATACCACTCGAAAACATGGCACAGAAACGTTTGACCCCGCGCAAAGAGGCGATCCCTGCGCTTGCTGAAACACAAGTTCGAGAAGGGATACGACTACGACCCGGACGACTATGAATTGGCAAGCAACTGACGGCAACGCCGAAGCGCCTGCGCGTGGATGTGCGCGAAGCCGCTGAGCGCCGCGACGACCTTCGCTAACGCCCTCGACGCAGCGGTGCCAGTACGGGTCGCTGTACGAAATTACGACGTGAACGTTTCTGAGCGGGTCGAAAAATATAGTTCGAATCTATTGACATGGTTCGATTATGCCTCTGGTGCTGGTTCCCGCAGATCTATTCTGCGCACCGCGCAGAGGCTGTACGAAAACGGGCATATTCTGCTTTCGGGGAAGTTTTCTGCAGCTTCTTTTTCTGGCTCAATTCGGGTGTGTCAACAACAACCCAATGGAGTAAGCAAGATGCAACGCAAACATATCCACATTCCTGATTCCATCAACGACCGCGCTAAGGCGTGCGCCGAGAAGCTGGAAATGTCACTCGCAGAATTTATCCGCCGCGCCATCGAGGCGTCTCTCGAAAAGCACGAGGCGAAGACCGTATAAGTAACGCGTCGCCGGTGGATCGGTAACCTGTAAAACAGGAGTTGTACTAATTTTTTGATTATCGAGCAATGAAAAAATCAGACCTGCATTCCCTGACTCGCAAGATTATCGTTGGCGCGAAGGCCGCCGCCGCAAAAGAGCATAGCGCTCGTGCGTACTGGTTGTCTGTGTGTCGCGAGCAGCTTCCCGAGAACGCCACCGCGTCGAATGTGATTTCGCTGATTAAGGGTGCTGTGAAGCGTGGTGCGCGCCACGTCAAGTATGACGCTGCGCTGGCAGCACTTCAGAGCGCAATCGCCGAGAAGGAGCGCTTTATCGAACCGCTGTTCAAGATGCTGCAAGCGTCCGATGAGGTTGGCACTGTGGCCGAACGCATCGCGCTTTGCGGCGTTCACTCTGACCACGCGAAGAAAGCCGTCGAGGGCTATATGAGTTTGTGGATGATCGGTAGCCGCATGGAGTCGCCCGCTGAAGATATTGCGATGCGCGAAGACGATCCGTACGTGGGCGAATGGGGTCCGCTGTACGACACGATCGGATGGTATGTGCGCATGCACGCAGAAGGTGAGGAATATGCATTGAAAATCCTTCGTGCGGCGACGCCGATTCCCGGCATTGAGAAGTACGGCGTGCACGACGGTCAACTTGTGCGCTCGTGGAGCCCGTGGGCTGTGAGCGGCGACGAGTGCGCCGACGCCTAATCGACCATCGCCCCGGTTCGACGTTCGACCGGGGCAATTCAACCATCGGCCCAACAAAGTGACCCACTACGAAATCCTCTGCATCGCGCGCACCGCGTCGCCTGCGGTCATCAAGTCCGCGTATCGCAAGCTGTGCTTGGAGTTTCACCCTGATCGCAACCCCGGACAGGACACAACGGCCGTCATGCAGTCGATCAATGCTGCGTATGCGGTCCTGGGTGATCCTGCGGCACGTGAGGCGTATGACCGCAAAAATGGTTTTGCGTCGTCATTTTACGATGCATTAAGAAGGGCCGCCGCCGAGGCGGAACTTGCTGAGTATGCTACGAAATTGGCTGCGGAATGGGCTGCAACTGTCGCTGCCGCCCGTGCTGCTGCCGCTGTCGTTGCCGCTGCTGGCGAGAATGAGCCGCTCAAGCCGCCGCCTGCCGACACTGGGCCGAAGGTCAAGCCGAGGCGCACGAAGGCAGCCACGCCGCCGCAAAACTCGCCTACGGCTGATCAGGAGGCGATGACGCGCGAAGCACTGATGTCTGAAATCAAAAAACTGTGCTTGCCGTCAGAATACATTAGTCAAACAGCCGGTGTTATGGCAGTCCGCGCCTGGAAATCCAGGGTCGCGAAGGCGTGGGGGATCGCCTCGATACCGAACGCGAGCATATCCGCCCTAAAGGCTGCTCGCGACGAGATGCTGGCCGCAGCTAGTCCGAAGACGGCAACCTAACCAAATCTTCCGGTTCGCCGGGCATCAAAGAATTTTCATGCAAGTTGAGAAAATCCCGGGCACGCTGACCGATCTTCGTCGGCACTCCACGCGCCTGACTGCGGACGTCGTTGTGTTGCAAAGGTGTCTGCGCAGCGTCTGCAAGCAGAAGCTTGCCGGGCACGCCAACCATCAAGCGATCGCGATCGCCGAAGAGTCGGCCGGTAATTTGATGGCGCGCACCTGCATGGAAATGGCGGCCGTCGGGGACGTGCTGGTCCAGCTTGGCGGATTCATTGATGCGAACCTGACGACGCAGAAGGCCGATCTGCTCGGCGCTGGCCGCCGCGGTGTGGCGCTGCCGGATGGGATGCCGTTCCTGGCGATGATTGAGGGCGGGCTCGAAGTTCCGAAGGCGGCCGACGGTCGCGCGCTCTGCGGCCTGCTGTTCATGATTTTTGCGGCGCATTACGGCGTTTCTCTGAGAGCGGAGACCGAGCGCGAGCAGGCGGAAGCCATCGCTACTCGCATCGCGGCCGCGGGGCTGCTCTCGATGGGGCAGGTGACGACGCTCCAGTGATTCCGTCTCACCCATGAAAAAGCCATCCGCAAATTGGTGGCTTTCCTGTTTCTGCGGCCGGTTACTTGCGACGCTTTGGCGAATCCCCTGGATCATTGGCCTCGTCAATGCGGTCGCGAATCCATCCAGCGCCGCCGAGCCTGCGGCACTTCTCCCAGCGGGAGTCATCCATGCGCACTTGGCGCGGCGTCATGGCCTCGCCGGATGGGGCAATGGGTGGCCGCCCATCGCTGCCGAGCGGATTTCAGTTAAAGCATCCGTCGCCCATGTTTTCGGCGATCAGGGTTTGCTCGATCAGGTCGATTTCACTTTCCCCGGCGAGGACGTGAACGCGAAACGTGAAAGTAGGTTCTCCGAATTCCGACCATTCGGCTTGAAGCCTGGTGTTGTGGTGCTTACCCTTGCGAAGTTGCGTGACGTGCTGCCCGAAGCGCTTGCCAAGATTCTTTGTCTTGCCGATATAGACGCGCCCGTTCGCCGCGTTTTCGATCATGTACACGCCCGGCGCGTTCGGCGCTGATGATGCTGACATGCTGCTTCCCTATGAGAGTTGATCATCTGCTCATGGGTGGCTCCTGGTGGTTGAGGGGGCGCGCATCGAGCGTCGCATGTAGATCACTCGTCGCGAGACTTCGCTCGTTCGTGCTTGGCGCGATGCTGGCGCAAGAATTCGCGTAGCCATTTTGCGCCGCCGAGCGACTTGAATGTCTCCCAGTCCAAGCGGGTAAGCCGCAGGGAACTAGATACCAGTTCGGTATCTGGATCGACGGTCGGGCGTCCGCGACCGCGCTTGATGTCAGGTTTCGTCGTCATAGGGCGAAATTTTAGCATGATTAGATGGGGTGCAAAAAATCGCTTGACTCTCTATTATTCGGGGTGCAACAATTAACTCCATCGCAGCACACAACACGAAACCCGGAGCAAGCAATGCATGCAGCCTCAGCCCTCAATCAAAATTCAATCGTCGCGCACATCCTGCTCGGGTCCGACAGTTCGTTGCGGACTGCTATGGTGAGCGTAGACCTGCTGTCGCGTCATTTCTTTCGAATTGAGTCCATCGTGTGTGCGGTCGGCGACGTGGCGGACCTTGCGCGTTTAGGCGGGCGAACACTCCATGACGCGCTTGTCGAGTGCCGCGAGCATGCGCGTTCTGAAGACGTGATCGGCGTCGTTGACTGCCTCTCGCGTGCGGTTTCCGCGCATCGCATCGCGAGAAATTTGTTCTTGGCGATCGTTGAGCTTGCCGATGCTGAAGTCGCGAAACTGGCCCAACTTGGAGTCAACCTCGCGAAGTCGGTCCTAGATGATTTGGGCGCGTAAGCACTGATCTTTTGCAACCTATCCGATTTCCGCGTCTTGCGGCGAGCCTTCGTGCATCGCCGGGAATAAACACACCCTGAGGTTTCTCATGTGGATTTGCCTTTCGAATGCTTTTCTGTCAATCGTCAACAGCGACCGTGACCCGACCGTCCTAATGGTGCGTGCGCGTCGCCGCGGCGACATAGAAGCGACCTTTGGGCCGGAAACGCAGGTGACTACGCTGCCGGGTCGCGATTACCAGTTCCGCGCATTCATCCGTCGAGACCTCGTCAGCGCAGTGATTGCTCAGGCGCTCATGGAAATCGATTACGGCAACTTCAAAAACAGCGTCAAGGACCATTACCTGCACGACGCCTATGCGGAAGTGTGGGGTGTCATGGCCGGGCTACAGGAGATTCGCCCGTATGACACGAAACCGCGCGCTGGATTCCAGAAGCATTCGCAGCGCGTCAAGCGATGAGCGACTCCTTCGGGAAATGCCAAAGTCAGTGGACTTGCTATCTCGCCGCCGAACGACCATGTCGCTATAATCGTTTCGCGCCGCTCCAGCGCGCCGTCCTCACCCGTTACTGGGTATGGTGAATCGGAGCTAGCCTAAGGTCCTCTTCAATCGCATCTGAATGAGCGCGGGGCAGGGCGTGTAACGAGGACAGCATCGCCCAAGACCTTGCGCCATCACAAGGAGCGAGAGTTTTGGACATCTTCGAACCAACAGCCAGTCAGGCTGCATTTATCCTCCGCCGCTATCTGAAGTCTGTCGGCGTCGACATATCACTTGCAGTCGCCCAAGAATGCGTTGCGCGTGTTCGAGGGTATGCGGACTGGAATGTCCTAGCCGCGCACATTAATCCACGCGCGGACAGTTCGGCTTCGAGCGCGAGCAGCGCACATAAACCCGTTGAGGCTCAACAGCACGAATACCCTCTTGAGTTGGCACGATTGCCCACGTCCACGTGGGTGGACGTGTTTGAATCCTGCTGGCCAGAGCAAATTCACCGAGCCGAAACAAAAGCGGACTTCGAGCGCCTGCAACCGATGTGGCGGTCGCTGAACATCAGACGGAATTTTGAGCGAGAGCAGCTACTGCGCGCAGACTTTTTCTTGGCACTTACGTCGGCCGAATTAACGGACCACTATCGGCATGTCGCAGGCGAGCCAGGACTGGGCAAGGCTGAGCGCGGGCATTGGATTCAATTTGTGTTTGAGCGACGCATCGAAAATCGCTTCAGCCTCAAGATTTGTCCGACATTGAACTGGGACGGCTTGGAAGTCCTTTTCCTGATAGATGTATTTGATCATGTGGCAGGCGATGCTTACTTGGGTGAGGTTTGGCACGAACCCGTTGTCGCCGAGCCTAGTGAGAGTTTGGCGGAAGTTATCGCACGAGCGCTTGTGGTCGCAGATCGGCTCTGCGCCAACTTCAGGGGATGGCTGAACACAAACAGTTTTATGCGAACCGCCTAGGGACTAAGGAGTGGTTAATGCGGGGCTGATCCGAGCGCATCTACTACCCTGGTCGCACGATGGCCGCGCGTCGGTAGACTTCAGGAAACCGGCGTCGCGCGCTCTCCATCACAACCATATGCGCCGCGCGCATATTCTGTCCCGGTTACCGATGGTGACCTCTTGGTGACCGAACCCGTTCGTGATGGTCATATTGAGGGCATGACAGATGCCGCGAGGTAACCATGGCGAAGGAATCGAGAGTCTCTGAAGAGGCGTGGCGGGCTGCGAGGTTCAGGTGGGAGCGTGGCGTGGCCAGTGTTCAGCAAGTCGCTGATTCTATTGAAGTGTCGAAGGCGCTGGTGATGAAGCGCAAGGCTTCCGAGGGCTGGCAGTTGGGCATCGGCGTGGCTGGGGTGACCACTAAAGGCCCTTCAGGTGAGCGCTCTTATTTTACAGAAAGTGCCGTAGGAAGCGGGACACGGGCGGGGATAGTGACCGGTCACCAAGCAGAAAAACAGCCAGCCGCGCCGGCCGCTCACGCCGCTCAATCCGAAGGCCGATCTGCACGCCCTCAGTTCCCCAACGGAGCCGACGAAATAGAGTGGATCGAGCAGCAGGTGTCGATTCGTGAGAAAGCAATTCTGGACCGCCACACGACCGAATTACGAGCGTTGACGAACAGCATCTATGACGCGGCCCGCAAGACTGGCAAGGTGGAAATGGGCGCTGCGAGCCGAGCGGCGAACCAGCTTAGCCAAGCGCTCGAACGCAAGCAGAAGCTAGAGCGCGAGCACTGCGCGATGCAGACCCGTATCGAACTGGGTGCGCATTACGGTGCGGGCCCTCGTCCTGCCGTGATCGTGGTCCATTGCATGCCCGGGGTCGCCATCGGCGAGGCGAACGACGATGAAGCGGTAATGCGTCGCGCGCACGCTGCCGCGCGGTTTGTAGAGACCCGCAAGTGCGCTAAAGAAGTGGAGGTACGCAATGACTGAAGCAGAAAGGGCGAGCAGTGCGACGACGGCACGGCTGCGCAAAATGCTGACTGAGAGGGGGGTCACATTGGACGTGACCCCCTTCCATGGAGAAAGTGTGCGCCTCTTCATCGCGTCGCTTGTCGTGCCAGTGACGGTCCCGATTCACCACGGCCCATCGATGGCCGATGTTCACGCCGCGGCTGACCGCATGATCAGTGCCGATCATGAATACGCTGACCGCCGCGCCGCGCTCGATGCGATGTTGACCGAGATGTCACGAGGTCTGCTCACGGATGTTCTCACCAATGAATAGCCTGCTGACTTTTATTGGACCTGCGGCGACTAAGAAGATCTTGGGAGGTTCGAGAAGGTGTACGAAAAGGGGAGCCCATAATCTGACACGTCCAAAACGCGCATACCCCTATATTTCGGGCAGGATAACGCTATCCGTACGAAATTGAGCGATTGAGTACATGGGTCGTGGGCCGGCATCTAGTGATGTGCGTCAAACGGATTGCATCTTATTCAGCTTGGCCCTGGCACGCGTGACTTTCGCCAGGATGTCGGATGCCTTTGCCGTCCAGATGAACGGTTTCGGATCACGGTTGTGCTTCTCCACGTACTGTTCGATCGCGCGGACCAATTCAGGTACCGAGCGGAAGGCCGCACGTCGCAACTGGTTCTCTGACAAGTCACGGAAGAAGCGTTCGACCATGTTGAGCCAAGAGGCACTGGTGGGGGTGAAATGCATGTGGAAGCGCGGGTGCTTGGCCAGCCACGCCTTTATCTCGGGGTGCTTATGGGTGGCGTAATTGTCGGCGATCAAATGCAACTCCTTGTTCTTGGGTGTGTGGCGATCGATCTTGCGCAAGAAACTCAGCCACTCCTGATGACGATGTTTCGTCTGGCACTGGCCAATGACACTTCCATCGAGTGTATTCATCGCGGCAAACAGCGTCGTCACACCATGGCGCTTGTAATCATGCGTCATCGTTTGAGCGCGACCTCGCTTCAGCGGCAAGCCCGGCTGGGTCCGGTCAAGCGCCTGGATCTGGGACTTCTCGTCGCAACTGAAGACCAAGGCGTGCTCCGGGGGATCGAGATACAGCCCGACGATGGCCTCGAGTTTCTCGGCAAAGCGCTTGTCGTTCGACACCTTGAAGCTCTCTACCCGATGCGGCTTGAGGCCGTACGCCTGCCAGATGCGCCGCACGCTCGCTTCACTGATACCGGCCACCGCTGCCATGCTGCGCGTACTCCAATGCGTCGCGTTATCCGGCCGCTGCTGCGTCGTCAGCGCTACGATGGACTTGACCTTGCGCGCGGAGATCTTCGGCTTGCGCCCGGGCCGCGTCTCATCGTGCTCGATCCCAGTCACACCATCAGCGATAAAGCGACCGCGCCAGCGTGCCACCGTGCCTCGCCAGATACCAAGGTCCGCACCGATCTCTTTGTCCGTCTTGCCTTGCGCCGCGAGCAATATCATCTTGGCACGCTCGGCCAGTCGAACCGGAATCGTTCGCCCAGTCGCCCACGTCTCCAACTGTTTACGTTGTGCTTCGCTCAGTTCAACTTTCGCCGCGATTCTCATGGGTTCTCCTCTATGTAAAGGAGACTTGCGAATCGCCGTTAAGTTGCATTATTTATGACGCATATCACTAGCTCGCGAAGAATTTCCCTTCACTTACCCTTCGAACACGGATAGGCGGTCAAGAATGCTTGGTCAATCAAAAGGCCAGCAGGCATATCCCATTGTTCGGGGTGATCGTTCAGATACTTCTCTACAACTGAAATGTCTTGCAGCGGCGTAGTCGTTTCCGGCATGCAATATGGATACTTGCCCGCCTTGTCGAGAATGGACGTTACGCGCGTGCCTTCGATCACACCAGCGATATAACCGGCACACTGCCCGGAAGACAGCGCTATGTTCGTATCCCAAGCGGACGGGTCAGATACCGCTCGAAGCGCCACGTCGCATTTCGCCTTCAGATCATTGCCGACCCATCCGCGCGAGGCATAGCTATTGACGGAAAGCGATACAAAGACCATAGCCAACGCGAACGCCGCTGCTTGTCGTTTTTCCACATTTCCCCCGACGTTCCCGCAATTCACAAAAGTCTTTACAGACCCTTTAGTACTTCGGCGCGCTTCGCATCGTATTCGCCCTTGCTAATCAGACCGCGCTTGTAAAGGTCGTCAAGATTCGCGAGCCGTTGCGATGGGTTCGATACCGGAGACGCGGCCACACTTCCTCTCGCTGGGCAGGCGGCAACACACAGGCGCAAAGCGTCGGTGCATTGGTGTTGCGCCTGAATTGGAAAGAGCGTGAACTTACCAAGGCATTCGGAATAGTTCGCCGAGCATGAGTGGGCGCAATCCGGATCAGCTTTGCTTGTATGAATATCCGAAACGCTCGCGCATCCGGTCAGCAGCATCGCCGCGAGAAGCAATGTCTTTTTCATTTTGTCATTTCACCCGATTTGACGACGATTCTAGAAATCGCTGGTCGTCAGCAGCAAGCGCGCATTGCTTGGCTGACGGTGTTTGCGCGCGGCGACCTCGCAAATTCGATAGGCGACCTTGTGAAAGCCTTTGGTAAGTTCTGTGCCGTGAAGCTTGTCGCGAGTTTCAAGCAAATCCTCAATCGCTTCAGTGTTGACGGCAAAATGCTGTACTACGCCGTTCACTTCCAAGTCGAAGTCAACGCCAATATCATCGCCCGCTTCGCGCACTGTGATTAACTTGTACATGTCAGTTCCCCCGTTCGGTCGTCGCGGCACTCTAGCACGACAGCATGCTCATTTAGGGCCGCGACGGATGCTCAACCTCAAGTCGGAGTCTAGATTGCTGCGCGAAGCCGGTCAGGCCGCGAATTTGCACGGCGCTAGGTCTCCAACGATCAGCCGGGGTGGCAGGCCTATTGTCGGAACGTTCAACCGCACCTTCGATGACCGCGACCAGTGCGGCTAATGGCGCCTGCCAACCGTCTTTCATAGAGGCCCCTCTTTTTTATTGGTGCGGCGATTATCGGTGGCCAGCGAGCGGCCCGCAAGGTTACGCAATTGATCTCGCGGACATGCTGTGACTGAACTGACACTGGGCTAGCGCCAAAATTGGCGTCCCGGTCCGTTGGCAGGCAGGAAATCAGGGGGAGGGGAGATGGTCCAAATTTGGACCATCTATCGCCTTGAGTGAGATTCCACAAATCTGTGGGATTCCCTTGGCGCCTTCCGGCCGCTTCAGGCCGCGGCGGTCTCGGCCTGTGCATCGGCAATCAGGCGCTCGGCTTCGGTGACGACTTTCGCCCATTCCTCGCGCACCATACGGATGCCGGTCAGGACGATGCGGTTATTCCAGCCGAAGACGGCCGCCTCGCCGTTGTCGTTCGGTGCGGCGGCGTAACTGGTGCTTACGCCGTCCCGGCCGCTGAGAGGAGGGGGGGCAGACAAAAGCTGACCCTCTGACAGTAGGAGCGCAGGGGCGTGGACGGTTCATATCCCCCGCCCGAGTTAGCGAGCTCCCGCCCATCCAGTTCCTGTGATTCCAGTAACTCAATTCTTGGAATTCAAGGAATTCAATTACAGGAATTCCTATAATTCAATCAAAACAGGCACTTGGAAAGGGCGAGATGATTCGTCCCACCCGTCGCATTTGTGATGTCTGAGAACAAGCATCGCCGCCATCTTACGACGATGCAGTTGGCTGTAATCGTGGCACTTGCTCAGGATTGGACTGAGGCTGCTCACCACGGCGGTATGGGCGCAAATCGCTACACAAAGAATTTACAGAGTGTTCGTGAAGAACACTCTGTAAAGACAACCGCCGACCGCGCCGCTCAATCTGGCGCAAGTCCGTCAACGCAGCGCCGTGCCGACACGCTGGCGAAGGCGTCCCGGAATTTTCAATGAAGGTCGCGCACGGCAAGATGACGGTGGCTCGGGTCCCTGCATAAAGGGGGGCAAAATTCCATCTCGATTGAAGGCATGCGTAAAGCAGGCGGTCGCAATCTTCCTACGGGCCGGCATGACGGTCTGACCGGGCGGACTCAATTCGGCCATGAAGCGACACCCACGCAACGCGCGTCGCCGCCATTCCAATGACGGGTTTCGCTCACCTCAGAGACGTTAAAAAATCTCGTGGCGGCGGTGTCGAAGGCGTTCGAAGCCGTTCAGATATCGGAAAAATCGATGGTCTTCCAGCCTCTCGAGCACCTAAGGCGACTACCGCAGCCACAATCCGGTACCGATTGAACTGAAAAGCCAAATGGAGTTGCGATACGAAAAGATCCGTCGCTCCGAGTTGCCGAATGGCTACGCCGGCCGGTAGGACGAAAGAACAAAGCGCCCACCCTGTGCCGAACGCTGAAAACTGGGTTTCGCCGTCCGCAACGGTCGGTCGAGAAGCATCACGTCAAGGTTGTCTATTGATGCGTCATTCATTGAAGCGCCCCGGCTCATTCAGAGGATTATGCCGGCTTTTAACGGTCTAGAGGATCATCGCGCGCAAAGGGGGAGCTAGAGAAAGGTGCGACGAAGCGCTTTTGGGCACCGGAACCAGATACAGCTGTGCATCAGAAGCGTGGGCTCGGATACAGAGCGAGGCACCGGCGCCTGGCACTTTCCTCTCGCGGGTTATATAACGTGTTTGATCAGTGAGGAAGGGGAGGCGGCGACCATGATCCCAACGCTTGTCACTATCGAACTTCGCGCTGAAGGTAGCGAGGATTCGGATGACTTAGCCCGCATTCGCCGGGTCGCCATCGACGACGGTGGTGCCGATGTGACTGATCGTCTCGAAAAGTCACGGGCAGATGGCGAATTGCCTCATGTCGTTCTGATCGAATTCACCAAAACAGTGGGGCCTCTGATACGTCCCCATGTCGCAGCAGAGCTGGGAGATTGGCTGGAGCGGGGTGAGGGCCGAACGCTACGGTTCAAGACCGGGGATAGCGAAGCCGAGGCGACTTCTGCGGCACAATCCAACCGGCTTATCGTGATCGCCAACCAGTTGCATATTGAGAGCAAGGACGGCGGCGACTTGGACGCCGCGCGAGGCACCGGCGTCTGGGGGGTGGCACCGGCCGGGTCTTCGCTGAAGCGAAAGCAACGGGTGGCCTCTGCGAATAACCTTATCCGTGTCACGATCGAGATTGCCTCTAAAGAATGGAAGGATTCTGAAGACTTTGAGCGCGCGTACCAGGTCGCAACCTCAAACGGTGGTGAGAGAGTTCATTGTCTCCACAGTCCAGTGTTCGAACAGGTATGGCCCCTCCAGGTGCTGATTGAATTCACCAAGACAGCGGGCCCCATCATTGGTCCCGTTGTCGGGGCAGCACTTGCAGCTTGGCTACAGGGCCGTGCAGGCCGGAAGCTGCGATTGAAGGCCGGAAATATCGAAGTGGAGGCGGGTTCAGAGGAGGAACTGCGACGGCTCCTGGACATTGCCAATCAGTTGCATGCTGAGAGCAAGCAAAACGACGGTCCGGACAGCGATTCGGCATCGCCAGAAAAAAACGCCACGGAAACGAATCCGTGGCGCGACGGGTGATGCGAACTATGCGGCGATCAGGTCCAACTGGGAGCCTTTTCGACGCTTGATGGCACGATGCGCTTTGACGCGCTCCGCGACATCCGGGTCAGACTTCAGATACGCGACGAGGTCGTCGTGGCGGACGAAATGATGCACTGCCCAGCCTTTGCGATTACCTTGGTTATAGCGCGTTTTTTTGCAAGCAATGCGACAGCAAACGGCTGTGCTTCAAACCATGTCGCATCAGCTGACGCCACGCAACGTCTGGAGCCCACCGGTTGTACAGCACATCCAGCGACATCTGACGACCGCGTACTTCACTCCGCTAGATCACGTGCGCCGCCACAGCTTCGTAGGCGCCCGGCAACTCACCTTGATTTTCGTTGAAGCGCTTGGGAGTATCGTGTCCACTAAACCAAAAGATGACTTGTCGACGAGTGCCGGCGCGGAATGACCGTTCCACTTCGCTAACAGCCATCGGTCATGTGCAGCAACGAACGGCTGGGATGGGTCGAGTACAGCCGATCGCCGACAGGCTGGGACCGGCCATGAAGCGTCATTCCGCTAGGCTACCAGATGGACATTCGTCTATCCGCTTCGCCTTTGTGCGCGTCCATTCGGTCGCCGACGATGAGCGTTGCGCCGTCGTTCATAGCGGATGATCTATCATCCACGCGTGCTGTTTCTGTGATGTATGTACAGTCACTAAAATCGACAATGTTGCAGGCACGCGCAAAGGCGCACACTTACAAGCGTCGGTAATTAGGATAATAAATCACACTGAATTAGTCGAGCTCGCTATCAAAAGCACAATCAACTTCGGGCACCGGAGGTCAGTCTGAAGTCGGTCGTCACCGGAGCCACTGAATTCATTGGACGCCATGTTGTGGCAGCTTTTGTGCAGCGCGGATTTGACGTGCTTGCTTGCGATACTTCGACGAACCATTGCACCATAGAGAAGGGGCGCGGAGCATCTGTGCGAGCGTCTTGGACATGGAAATGCTCAAATTGCGGTCGCCGGCTCAACTCTTGTATTCCATCTCGCCGGCATTTTGGGCACGAGCGGACTGGTCGATCGTCCGTTCGAAGCGATTGACGTGAACGTCAAAGGCGCCGCGGCGCCTCTCGAAGTAGCTAAAAAATGCGGGATGCATAGAACGTTTCCACCTGCCAAACCCAACAGTGGAACAATATTATTAAGTCACTGCTCAGGCAATCGAAAAGCTCGGAGGTATTTACCGAGATTGCTTTTTTTTCCTCTTCTGCTCACCTGAATCACCACAAAAATTGTTGACATATTTGCGAATCTGCTGCTCGGCCCATTCCATAGCTTGGGACAGCTGAATGCTGGTATTGTAATCACGATCGCTTGTCAGCGCAGTGATTGATTCCGTTAAATCGAACCATTGAGGATTCCGCCACCCATGTCCTACTTCGAGAATGCTTGAGATATCCAGTAAGAACACTTCTATCCGGTGAACCGCATTATATTCATCATTGAAGTATTGTATAAAACGAGACTTTCCATCGACTATTCGACCGCGCACTCCCGCCTCCTTCTTGGCAATTCTACCAGCGGCTCCGGCTGCATCGCTGTCAATGGACTTCATGTCGCCCTTAGGGAAAATAATTCTGTTACGGTCAGATGAAACAAGGAGGTATTGAATCCGCTTCGCTTTGCTGCGGAAGCATATTGCTCCTACATAGCTAAGGCCATAGTCCTTCGTTCGCCCGGGCAGCTTTGATTTTTTCGCTATATGGCGTTGGATAGCCAAACAAGCGGGCCCGACCGCCGCAACAATATTTCCATCCACCCGTTCTGACTCGTATGTTGCGTGAGTAATGCCTTGAAGATCCGATGGGAGTTTGAATTCCCTAATATTTCCAGCAGTAATGAAGATAACTCGATCTGTCCCTAGTCCGCCCATAAATAGGCCTAGTTCGAATATAACGTTGTCCCGGGTGGATGAATAATGCTTTCCGCGAACCTCAACCTCATCGTCTGGCGCTGCGACAAAGATCGCAAAGTCAAATTTTTCGATAAACTCATACAGATTATTTAGTGTTGATTTACCTAACTCGAAGGTGCCTTGGTCCCAAACTGTGCATTCGACGCCGCTGCCAAGGCCCGTTTGAATTGCGTGCGCGACGTCAGACCCTTCGCTAGACGAGCCAATAAATATTCTTGGTTTGAGTGGTTCAGCCACGCTATATAACTCCACTGGAAAACGACTGCAAACGCAGCCCCGCACTATTGTGCGAAGCCATCCGCGCACTAGTTTTTCCGCTTACTTTTTATGACGTCCGAGAAGCGGCATATGATAGGGATCAAACCCGGCTCATCGATAAGCAGGATGGCATCTTCCGCACAAAGCCATCTCCTTGATCGCTCTGTCTTTTCCGGCCAATCATTAAACTCCATCTTGACTCGCAAGCTATATACATCAACCCGAATTGTTGTGTAAATATTTGCAATGCGCTTCTCGTATAAGTAGCGACCGCACGGTGACTTCGCGACCTTTCCGGTAATACCAGCCTCTTGCCTCGCCTCAGTCGCCGCCATCTGCCAATCTCTGCTTTGCTTACTTGGCCAGCCCTTTGGAACGATGAAGCGGCGGGTTGACCTGGCAGTAATGAGTAGAAATTCGAAGGTACCCTTTTCGGAGAATCTGTAGGGCAGTGCTGCAACCTGTCGAAGGGGCTTCCCACTCTCGAGTCTTTTACGTTGAGTCAGGCCAGGCTGTGGCATTGGGTGGGTTCCTGATTGGTCACCTACGGTTATGGCCTACTAAAAGTTGGGCGTCAGTTAAGGCCGCCTTGCACCGCTGCGCCGCCGTGCAAGAATCGTTAGCGCGCGACAACTTTGATCGTAAATCTGGCGAGGGTACGATGCAAGGCCCGTTGACCAGATGCAAACTGGCTCCCTTCTATCGAAAGGAGATTGTCATGAGCGCATCAATTGACACCGTTCCGTTCCAAGTACCGTGATACCTTGGGTGTTCCGCCATCAGCGAATGTCGGTTAGCAGCAAGGTAGCGGGCGTTGAGAAGTTTGTAGTCGAATGACGTTTTAGGGTCGGTCAGAGACATCGAGCCGCCTAACTTTGCATGTTCATGCGCTTCGGCGGCTCGCCCGACTGGGCTTATAGGAAGGGTGCGACGACAGAAATGCCCACCGATAACGCGCCGTCGCGCAATGCGCCGCGCAGTCTGGAACCGATGGAGGCGACAGGAATGATCGTCGTCAATGTCGAGCGCGGGACGGTCGGCGGCGTCGTGTGCGAGGTCGTAGATGGGCGCGAACTGCACGCGAAAATCGGCACAAAAGCAAATTTCCGCAAATGGATTCAGGATCGCATCCGGCAACTAAAATTCGTTGAAAATCTACACTTTGAGCGTTTCGAACAAATTTGTTCGAAGCCCGGACGCCCCCTGTTGAGTACCGCTTGGCGCTCGAAACAGCGAAGAAGATCGCAATGGCTGAACACACTGACGAAGGCAACGCGGTGCGCGACTACTTCCTTGATCGCGAGCGCATTTCGTACGAAGCGCCGCGCCACCGGGTAATCACACTCGTCAATGGACCGCAGAGGCCGTAGCCGCTCGCCGCTCCGGCGTCCTATCATGAGTCGCTTCGCGACGGGGCGGACGGCCCCGTGTGTCACATACCTGCTTGTCTGTTCTGCAGAAACACACACATGCCCTCGCCGGGCGACGCGAAGCGGCTCACGTAGGCGCTATTGACTGACCTGACCGGCGCGGTGTGATGCAACTGCAAAACCTCGCTTCGATGAAGACAAAAGAACCTTGCCCGTAAAAAATAGCGGTGGGTTTGACTGTGCCGAGAAGACTGTCGCGCCTACGTGCGGTGACCATCCGTCTACTCAAGGGGGCTCGCGCTTCCGCATGTTCCCCCAACTTGGGCACTGTTTCATCGCGGTAGGCGCTATGCCAAACACGGCCACTACGCCGTGCCTCTGTTCCGCCAGGGCCGGGCCAGCCCCCCATCGGGTTTCTTGTATGCCGCGCTCCCTATTTGCGGCGCTAGACCTGCCGACTGCCAATAGAAAAAGCCCCGAATGCTTTGGTGGGCTCCATACCGGTGACTAGTCGGCTGACACTGGGTGCGATGAAGAGACGGCAGAAGGTCGCAACCGGTGTCGCATGGAGGCCGCCAAAAAACTCGGGGCTTCGTGATGCATGGGTGATTCTAACCGCCTCTTCGTCGCTTCCCCAGTCACGGTTCCGGTTTCGCGCCGGGAGATGAGTGCCGTGCAGGCGAGCCATTCGGTTACGTTGGCGTCGAACTTCGGGCCCGTGACGTGGATCATGGAACGGCGGTGTTCGAGCACGCGCTCAGACAGGACCGGCGCCTTGATGATGTCGCCTTCGGACGTGATGTGTTCCAGCGAGTAGGCGAGCGGGCCGTCCACGTCGAGGCGCAAGAGCGGATCGTTTTTGAAGCGCTTCGTCTCGGTCGTGTTGCCTTCGTCGTCGGTGCGCGTGATGGTCGAGTAGTCGAGGATGTTGCCGTGCTTCGCCACGAAATCGTCATAGGCCGCGTTCAGCGCCTTCAACGATGCTTGCCAGTCGCCATTCGTAAGCTGGTCGAGTTGCGCCTGCTTGAGCGCGTCGCGCAAACCGCTCCACGACTTCAGGGGCTCTTTCTCCTTCGGCTTGAGCGCGATCTCTTTGCCGTCCGCACCGCGGCGCGATTCGAGCGGGACGCCCCGAGCCGTTATCCGTTGCCGGTGAAACGATCTTGAGTGGACATGGCGGCCTCGCGGTCAATTTATTGGTGCTGAACAGGTTCGCACTGTATCGCACGATTGATTCGCTTTCCATTTGCCGTACACGCCACGACTGACAAAGAGTAGGGAGCGCTACGCCCCCTTACGCTGGGCGACCAGCAAGCTCAATCGTCCTTCCTTGCTTGATGGTAGTCCAAGCCGCACAGGCCATTGAACCCTTGTTCTTCTGGTCCGAGGGGTTGATGGCAGACCACGCAGTTGTGGTATTTGATCGATGCGCCGCACGCCGCACAGGTTCCATCTTCAACAATGAACGTTTCCCGTCCGCACTCCCAACACGTTGCGACCGGCGAGTAACCACCATCCTTGAGAGACGTATAGATGTCGTATGCGAAATGCTCGGCAAGCGCTTCCTCCACCATATCCGACAATTCCGACACCTTTCCGCAAGCCGTACAGACAAATTCCATGTGCTGAACAGGGTCGACATCGGGGTCAACCGGCTTCACTAGATCGGATTCACATTTTGGGCAAGACAACTCCTTTGCCATACCCTCCATTGCTTCACTACCCCATTCGATAGCTTCAATAGCGTGCTTGCACTCTTCAAGTTCTTTGTTATAAACGTCTGCAACCGCGAGCAGTTCATCCCAAGTGTCCGCGCCCAATAGCTCAACCGGCTCGCATTTAAGCTCGTACGTGACGAAATCGCGGATGATCAAAAACGAACTGGCAACGAGCGCTTTTACGGCACCTGCTGACTCGTCAGCATGGTAATGCTCGATCTTGTTCCGAATTGCTATGATCTTATCGACCTTCGCAAAGTCTGTAGTAATGCCGAACCATTCGAAGCGCTCTTTAATCTGCCAAACGTCGACCGTTTTAGCTCCCTTCCCGTTAACCACCACTTGCCCTGCCTCAAGCCGCAACTGCGTTTTCTCTTTAATCAGCACTTCATCGGAGCCGGGCGGCGAAAGCTGACGCAGCTTTTCCTTGAAAAGCAGAAGCACGCCCGCCGTAATGTTTCTGATAGCAGAAAGCACCCTGCGCGGATCGTCCGATTTATAGTCCTCAATCCCGATCTGTATGGATTGCACAGCGTTTGTCAGTATCGTGTTCATGGCAATAGTCGCTCCTCCCCCGGCCTGTCCTACTATACATGCCTGTTGTCACGGATGCGCCGCATAATGTAATGTGCGCTTCATTCATTGAAATAGGTACCGGCAATGAAAAAGCCCGCGCGCGGTGGGCTCTGCGTCAGTTTCGTTGCATGGCTCTAGCTAGGAGAGCGGCCTCGTACAGCAAACGAAGTCTTTCCAGTTCCTCCGGCGTAACTTCGTCTTCCGGTGTTGGGGGCGGGTTGTGTCGAGTTGCTACTTCGTGGAAACCTTGGCCAAAGGCAACTATTAAAGCGACCGGTGGACTTAGAAAGCGATGGCAGCGTATGAGTACGCGTATGGAAATTGGTAGGTCACGTAGGTCACGTAGGTCACGTAGGACACGCAGGCAATCGTTTACGTAACGTAGGTAACGTAGATTGAAACAGAATCTAAGCCATAGAAAAAGGAATGCGTAAAGGAGGAGTGCTGCGCTCAGCGTAATATAGGTAGTGAGGTCTGTCACGGGGGTTCTATATATTTTTATTCTCGGAATGAATTCTGGAATTATTGGCCATCCCCGTATACTACAAAATAATGTGAATGAAAATAAAATGCCCGAGGCAACGCAACAAGCCTTGGCGAGACCCCAAAACAGCACGTCAATGCTACGTGATATAAATATCGGAGCATGCGCACAACCAAATGACGCACAAAGCAGGAAGCTCACAAGTTGAGGTACGATCACCAACGCCACAGCCACCGACAGAAAGATAAAGTCCGATCCGACATCAAAAAAAAATGGTAGGAGCCAATCCCTAATAAAGTGTCCGAGATCGCCTTTCGCCGCGCCGTCTTCACCTATTTGCTTTCTCGCTATCGCTGCCAAGATAACAACCGGCGTTGCACAGACGGACAAGGAAAAAAAATAGCAGACGACTCGAATCGCGCCTGGATTCGCCACTGTCAGCGCACGTCCAATGAAACTGTGCAGCGCCACTACTAAGATCACAAGCATTAAGTACGGCTCCAAACTTTCAGTATTGAACATGGCTAACCTCGTTAAGCTGTTCTCAGAAGTAAACAATCTCCCAATGTGACGTTCCAATAGCCTTTGCGCCGGCTGCTTAGCGTTGGCTCACTCAATATAGGCGATGCATTCAACGCTCGCGATGATTTGCAAAAGCCCGCACGCGGCGGCCTCTTTCTTTCCGTCAGTCGTTAGTGTGGCGACTTTCCTACTCGTCTTGCTGGCGCTCCAGAATCTCCTCGGTCGTCAGCGGGCGATTCTCTCCCATTGCTTCGTCCAGGCTCGCTGTCAGCCATTCGTCGTAGCGCATCATGGGCGTGGCCTCTTGTGCGACGCCTTGTTGCGCTTGCGGTTGCGAGCCTTCAGAGCATTGCGCTTGCCCTGCGCCACGCTGATAGCGTTGCCGCTCGTGCGCGGGATGCGCTCGTGAACCGGTACGCCGTTCTCGTCGAGGCGATCCGGCAGACCAACAACCGATGCGCCAGCGTCGCGCACCGTGCGGCCGATGTGTGAGCCAACGGATGCCATTGCGCCGATTGCGCCAGCGAGTGCGATACGGGATCGTCCAAGCATTTGATTCTCCAGGTTGATTGGTGCGGTGCTAAATGGCATCGCACCTTATTACGTTTTGCTACTAAAGTTATCCACAGGCCCAATGCCTGCGGACGTTTGCGGCTAGGTGCCTCGGTGCTTCTCTGCCCACTCCGCGACGATGAGCGGGCGAACCGTGACAGGCCGGGAGTCGCGCGGACTGTTGATCGTTATTCCGCGCGAGAGGTCGAGCGTTTCGACGCGCGACACTGCCTTCACGGTGATTCCTGCGCGGTTGTGGATGACTCGCTCGCGAGGCTTCCTGTGTGCGTTGATGTCGTTCATGCGCCAGCGAAAAGCACGGCCATGTAAGCGGCAGCCGTTTGCTTGATAGTCGGAACTTGGTGCGCGGATGCTGCTTGGTTTCGTGCGCGCTCGGCGCGTCGTGCCGCCTTCTGTGCTTTGCGTTGCTGCTTGCCGGTCAAGCGGCGCGATGCTGGCTCGCGCTTCACGGGTTCTGGCTCTGGTGCCGGTGCCGTGGTGACTTCGGCCTCTCCGTCTTCGTAGTCTGCGTCACATGCGCCGAGAGCCACTGCGGCCTGCCAGTCTGTAAGTGAGTGCTGTCGGGCATAGTCACAAACGTACGTCGTCGTGCCGTCGGTGTCTGTGACGTAGCAGCCAGCCCATTCGGATTTGGCGGTCTCGTGATTCGTGAGGGCGGCGGCAACCGAACCAGCGGGCTCGCTGACGGACTCGGTTGCATCAATCGGTGCTACGGTGTCGGCGACCGGCGCGGACGGCTCTGCCGCTTCATCGTCATCAAGTTCGAAGTCGCGGCCGGTCTCGACCCGGAGATGCGTCGTGCGTTGCTTGCGCGGCTTCGATGCTTTCGATGCGACGATCGTCGAGACTGAAAGCGGGGCAACGTCTGGCATAGCCTCCCCGCGCTCGCCGTCGATCCAGATTTCAACCAGATCGAAATTCCTGCGCTCGGCGTGCCTCATGGCTTCCGACGGCCCGGTTGTCATGCCGATATCGACCGTCTTCAGCTTGCCGTCTTTGCGGATAACGACGCTGGTCGGCCTCAGGCAACTTGCCCATTTACGCGGCTGTCCGTTTTTGGAATTCAGACCGCGCTTGCATTCGGATTCGCGATTCCAGCACGACACACAGATCGTGCCGGCGCGCACCAATCGCATCCCCATTTGGAGGCGCTTATTGCTGCTGCTATCTTTCATGCAACGTACGCACGCCAACGAGTTCTTTGCCATTGCGCGTTCGTGGCGATTTAGGCTCTCGTCGTTCAGAACGTCGATGGCGGTGCGCGACGTCACGGCCGCGTGCATCATGCCGACTATGCAACCACGGCACGACACGCCCTTGTGAGCCAGAAAGTTTGTCTTGCACGTGGCCGCAGTGATGTCGGCCAGCAGCGGACGGCAATGGAACGACGGCGGAAGATCGGGATAGGCTTCGTTCTGGCGCAGGAGAACATCTTCGACGCGCATCGGGGCGGCCAGTTGAATCGTGCGCCCGATCGGCTCGTGTACCGCGTATGACATGCGTTGCCCCGTGTGTGTCTAGGGCTCTATTTCGTGATCACGACTCTCGGGTGAGAAGGGGGCAAGAATCCTTTGTCGAATAAGGCTTTTTTGCCGGTGCAAAAGAGCCGCGCGGACGTTAAAAAGCCCGGAATAACCGGGCTCGAAACTGTAGTGAATCCGCACGGCTACTGTCCTGCGGCCGCTCTCTGCAATCGCATGAGACTGCCCGCGTCGAACAGCGCCAGACGGTGGCCGTGGGTGTTCAGACTCGCTTCGACCGCTGCAACATCCCGAACATCGGCACGCCCGGATGCGATCGCCTTCTGAGTTACCGCGCGCGCCTGCTCGCGATTGGGCATCGCAACCCGGCAAATAAGCACTGATTTTCGTGCCATCAATTGCCCTCGTGGAGTTCGCGCAGCGTCGCCATCGTGGTGTCGTCAATGCGGCGGTCCATACTGAGCGCGACATCGATGTGTTGGCACTGCGACGCCGTGAGCTTGCCCGTGTCGAGGCCCTTGAGTGCGGCGGCCTGACACTGGCTTTTCGTCATCAAAGTCGACTTCGGCGCGGGTTTCGGATCGCCGCCGACGGTCGTGCTTGCGATGCGCTTCGAAACAGCCTGGCGACGCAGTGCGCTGCCGCCCGTCAGATTGGCGCTGTCGCTGCCATAGCCCGCTTCCAGCGATTTCGCCAGCTTCGTGTCGCCCATGGAGCGCGCCACCTTGCCCATAGCCTTCCCGAGCGCCTTCGAAGCGCCTGCAGTGCGCGCCTTGCTGGGCAGCGGTACGGATTTCAGATCGGCGTACGCCTGCTCGATGCTGTAATCGCCCGGCGTGTGCGGGACAGCCTTCGTCAGTTCGCCATGCTCTGCGACATGCTCACGTACCTGCCTCCGCAGTTTGTCGAAAGCGCCCGCATTCATTCCGGTGCTCGATGCCGTGCCGTTCGGTTTCAGCGCCGTCTTGCGCTTCACATATTCGCGCTCGGCTGCTTCGTCCGGATTGTGGCGGTAATCGATGCCAAGGCTCACGTCTTTCGTGGACCGGCTGATAGTGCGCTGCGGATTGTTGGGCACAGCCGACTGTGATCTGTGATTGCCGCCCGCAATGAGGCTGCTGCGGAGTGCGGACGCATGCCTGTCAGACATAGTAAATCTCCTGTATGTGATGACTCGATCGTGCGGTCACGAAGGCGCTGCGGGGAGCCCGATTGCGCCATCACTTGCGCTTGCTGCTGCGCTTGGCCTTGACGGTCGCGAGAAGTGGCGTAGGGGCAAAGCCTGGGAATTGCAGTTGCATCCCTACGGTGGACTCATCAAGCGCTTCTGTGGCCGCTGGAATCGTGTACTTGCACGCGTTCAGTTCGGTCCCGGCTTTGCTTCCGCGCGCAACCACTTCATTGAACAGGCGCTCGGCGCGGAAATACTTTTCGCTCGCCGAGAGCTGTTCGCCCGGCTTCTGCGAAGACATCAAATCAAGCGCGACCATCGCATCGAGGTACACGTCGCCGTTCAACTGTGCAGCGTACGCGAGAAGCACATAGCGGTGCCCGTAGCTGCCGCGCATGCTGTTCGGGCCCGTCGTTACTGACTTAACGACGGGTGTCGGTGAATTCACCGACACCTTTGTTGCGATTGACGAGATGAGGCGTTTTGTTTCCTTTTTCCGCAGGAATGCGTGCGGGTCGTCATGCTTGGTAGCGAACCCGCGCTCGACAGCGATCTTGTGCAGGTCATTCAGGCGGTACAGGTTGGCGTCATTCGTGGCAATGGGCGAGCCAAGCACAACGAGTTCTGTTTTCGGTTTATCGGGTTCCATCGGTTCGCTCCTATGCGCGAGTTGGGATGAAACCAGTCTCAAATCACGACCAATCCATAGGCGTACGGCGGGCGCTATGTCGGAAATTGCTAGGCAAATCGATGACAGCCGTGGACCACCGTGGACACGTCAAAAGTCGTGACGACAACATGCAGTTATTCCAGAGGCATCCAAGGGAGCATGAATGTGTCCACTGAAATAGTAGAGCGCCTTATCCGGCTCGAAGAGGTCATGAGTCGCACGGGTCTGACGCGCGCTCTGATGTATCAAATGATGAAGGCCGGGGATTTTCCGAAGTCCGTAAAAATCACTGGCCGGGCGGTTGCCTGGCAATCGAGTCTGGTCGATAAATGGATTCAAGGTCGCATCGAAGCGGCCAAAAAGGAGAAAGGTGGTGAATAAGCCCGCAACGAAACGCAGCCAGGAGGCCGCCGTGTCGAAAGAAGAACTCTCGAAAAAGATCGCTGCCGCACGACTCGATTTGAACACGCTGCTCCTTACCGGCGAGAGCACGACGACTGCACGTGCCGCACTCCGTGCGCTGGAAGACGAACAGTGCCGCTTCGATGCCGCTGCGGCCGACCAGCATGCCGCACAGCAGGCGCTTGCGCAGATCGAGTCCGACCGTATCGCCGAGGCCGCCGCAACCATCAAAGAGGCTCGTGATAGCCGCATCGCTGCGATCGCTACACGCTTCGCAATCCCGGCTCGCCCTGTCTTCGACTCGCGCGACGATTCCACGCTTAATTGATGCCAGAGTCCAAAGGAGCTTTAACCATGTCCCACGCTATCTACGCACTCGCTGAAGCCCGCGCCGCTCTCGTTGCTGCGGTTGAGAATGCCGAATCCGCAAACTTCGCGCATTCGAAACTGCCCGTGCGCAAGTCCGAAGCAGAGGCAGCATCCGCCGCGGCGCTTACGGATTTCCGCGCCAACAGGATCACGGAAGAGGTCGCCGGCATCCGCAAGGCATCGGCCGACGCTGACGCGAAAGACCTTCGCGCACTGATCGACCAAGGCGCTGCTCACCTTGCGCGTCTCCATCAAGACGTGAATTCCGCGCAGGCACGCGCGATCCACGCAGAGAGCGAGGCGAAGCGCGAGGAGCATCAACTGCTGGCTATTGAACTCGACAAGCAAATCCAAGCGCTCGAAGCCGCGTTCCTCGCTGCCGTCGCCGAGCGCTACCGCGTTTTCCGCGCGCTCAACGCAAACCGTGGCGGACAGAGCACGTTCACATTTTTCAAGCCGTCTCAAGCTCTCGACCAACTGATTAAGCAGAACGTGCCGCCGTCGGCCAAATAACCAGCCCGGGCCGCCACGTGCGGCTCGTCAACTGCATCCAAGGATTCGACTATGAAGGCTACCGTACAAAAGGCCGCGCCATTCGTCGTCGCGCGGGGCGATCAGATAAGCATGTCGCTGCAGGGGAGCAATTAAACCATGTATGTAAACGTCAGGAAGCCCAATATTCAGGTGCTGCTTCACAAGGTGGTGACGCGCACGAGCGCGACGGGGAACGTGTCGGCGACGACGGGCAGCGGTGCGCCGACCGCCGTCTCGTCTTCGTCCACGTCGTCTTCGGGGCTCGCTGGGGCGCCGAGCCAGACCGATTCGCCATCAAACATTTATGACCTCACGTCATGGCTCGGCGAGGGCTCTGTTGTGCGCGTGCAAAAGTCCGTGCGCGACTCGTCAGGTGCGTTCTCGATTGACTTCGTCGATCAGATCATGGGTGGGCTTAATGACACGCTCTACACGCTGATCGAGCCGATGGATATGTTCGAGATTCGCTTCGCTGGCGACGCCTACAAGTATGCAGGAACGGGCGGCCAGCAGCTTCCGATCATGATGCGCGGATTTGTGGCGGACATTGAGCGCAGTCAGGGCATGGGCGCCGACGGCAAGCCGCGCCGCACGATTCATGTGACCGGCCACGACTACCACAAGATTTTGCAGATCATCCAGATTTTCAACATGCCGTGTACGCCAGATGTGGCGAACCTGGTTTCGAGCTTCCCGCTTTTCTCGAAGTACGGCGAAGACCTCAATGTGCAGACCACGACGCAATTCGTGCTGCAGGTGTTCAACGAGATCGTCAACAAGTACATTTCTGGCATGCAGCAGGCGGGCGCGACGTCTGGCGCGGCATTGGCCGAAGTTGCGACGGATATCCAAGTCCCGGATGCCCTCATGTCGGTGCAGCTCGGCACGTTCAACAGTGGGACCGTTCAGCAGCTTCTCGAAGAATATCTCGACATCGGCCCATTCAACGAGTTCTTCGTTGAGGACCGCGACGCGGGCGCTTGGGGGCCTGCTGGTCCGTACGCGGTATATCGCCCTACGCCGTTCCTTGGGGCGGTCTCACGGTCTCCTTTGCAGCCGATTCAGACGTCGGTGACGACGGGTGTGAGCACGGATAGCCAGCTTTCCCCGACGGCGAACTGCGTATCAATCACGACGGACCCGATCATTTCGATTTCAGCGCGCCGCTCGGATGCGAACGTTGCAAATTACTTTTGGGTGGATGCGCCGCGGTTCAATATGAACTATGGCGACCTGACGAAAATGTATGCGACCTATGCCTTGCAGCAGGGCGCGGTTCCGTACTACATCACGAACTATCAGAACGTCAATCCGGCGCTCTATGGCCTGCGCAAAATGGAAGTGGCGACGCAGCAGGGCAGTCTTGCAGAGAAGAACAGCGGCAACGGGACGCCCGCTGGAGACGGACGTTTTGCAAATCAAGCCTCATTCCTGAGTTGGATTGACGACCGCCGCAATCTGCTGATCGCGCTCAACCGGGACAACGTCATTTTCGAGAATGGCGAGATGCACCTTGAGGGGAATGAGCGCATCAAGGCCGGGACCTACGTCAAGGTCCGCTACGGCGCCACGCCGAACAACCCGGCCGGGAATATCCAGTCGCTCTATTACGCCCATTCTGTGACTCACGTCTTTGAGCCGTTCGGCAACTACATGACGTCTATTGAATATGATCGCGGGACTAATTTTGCCGACTGCACTACGCAGGCGCAGGGCAGCGTCCCGACCTATTACTCTGAACAGATCTCCTGGAGCAATTCGTAATGAGGGGGCCGCAAGGGCTCGCGCTGGGTATCGTGCTCGCTGTCTAGTCGGAATGGAGTGTATCGACGTGCTCTTGAGCAGGATTAACGACCAACCTGCGAATGTGCGCGCCGCCTTCACGGGCGGTTCCGACACGAGACTCATTGACCTTCCTGAGATTACAGCGGCCCCGCCGCGTTGATCTGGCGATGCGACGGTGAGCGCGCACGCTGCAAATTCGTGACGCAACCATATAGCCAGTGCCCGAATAGCTCCCGGGTGCTCTTGCAAGATCATCCAAAATTCGGGCCGCTTTCGGGTGGCCATCTTCTTTTGTGCGGCCCGGGCTCCTAGTACTTTTCCCCGGTGAGCCGGGCCACGATATCAGTGAGCATGGCTTCAATCTTCGGCTTGATCGCGTCCTCTGGCTCGCCTTCCTCAATCGACTGCGTCATCTGAAGGGTCTGCGACGCGACCCACATGAACAACGCCGTGCCCGGATCGGAGAAGGCTTTGGTTTCGTCCGGTAGCAGGTACGCGAACATCGCCCGGCCGTGCGGCGTGAGCGCGACGGTTGCGCTCGCGGCCCGCGCATTGCGCTCAATCGTCTGTAGTGGGTTCTGTGCGCCGTCGTCGCCACGATGCCACGCGGCGCGTATGAATAGAGTGCGCGACGCGAATTGCCTGACGACGCGGTCGATTTCAGCGTCGGCGACTAGCGACGGTCGGCGCGGCGTTGTGGCCTTTGTCTCGCTCATGATGCCCGCCTGAGTATGACCGATGCAGACTTTCCGAAGGTCCCCGGCTTGCAGAGCAGGAACAGGCCGAACTCGGCGGCAATGGCCTCAAGATCGTCCTGTAGAGCCTCGTGGCCGTAGTTGTGCTCAGAATGGAACGCGATCGCCTCGTACGCGAGGAGCGCGCAAATCCCAAACGCCTCTCTGATGATCGCGTCCTGCGCCGCAGCGTCAACTGGCCTTTCATACATCGGCAGGGCGTCGTACATCCACCGAACCAACTCGTCGGTGTGGAACGCATCCGCGCCGTCGAGACACGCCTGCTTGTCTTGAGCGATGGCCTCCTGACGGGTGATTGTGCCTTCGCCGGATGCGGCCGTGCGCTCGGCGATGCCCCCGACGAACATGCGCGCGTACCTGCTGACCTCAATCTCATCCATGCGGAATTCTCCCGAGCAACGCGTCGCGCAGCCGGACGCGGGCGGCGTCCATCTCGTCGTCTAGGATTTTCTCCGTGAACCACATGAACGCGGTCCGGATGCCGAGCCGGAGGTCGCCGTCTATGCGGAGCGAGAGTATGACGTGCTGGGCGAGCGCCATGCCGTCGGCGTCAGGATAGTGGCCGATTATCTCGGAACTGGCGCGGCGGCATTCGAAGTCCAGCCGGGCCATGAAGGCTTCCGGGCGTGGCGGCGTCAGGATGTTGATCGCGTCGCGGGCAAAGCGAGCAATCGGGCGTTCTATCTGCGGCTCGTCCATCGCTGCCCTCTATGTGAAAAGGGCCGACGTAGTGCCGACCCTCCAAATCTCGGCCGATCCTACTCCGGCAGCAGGGCCGCGAACAAGAGGGCGCGCTCTATTTTTCCGCCATGTCGTCTGGGACGTGGCTGGCGAACTGGATAAATGAGCGGTGCGGATTCCGAGCTTGCATTCGAAGTCGGACCGCGATATGGCCCGGACGGTCGAGCTTGGCGGGAATGTGCAAGGCTTCTGCATGGAAATGGTGGACCGGCCGTTTCACCACGGCCGAGTCGTTAAGCCGTGGGCGCACAGAGGTCTCGCGATCTTCTCAGGTGCGGGTCATGCGGGGCTCAGGCCCAGAAGTGCCGAAGCAGCGCGACGGCGACCACGATGACAACGCCGACTGCGTGAAGGCGCAGAGTCATGCGCCGCTCGAATGCTTCGATTGCAGAATGCGTTGTCTGATCCCCCGTTGTGACGGGTCTAACTGCTTGGGATACACCGTACAAGAAAAGGGCCCTGCAGGCATAGGTTTGATCGCGTCTGCTATAGGGCTTCAGACAAGGTTCGAAGTACAGTTGGACGTGCCGCATCACTTCTATATAGCCCAAACTCGGCAGACGCGTTCCTTCAGGCGGCACAGCTGGTTGCGGCTTTCAGTTGGCAGCCACATTCCCTGACTGAGCGATCTTAGTCAGAATATCGTTCTCATAGGCATACCACGACGTGAGGCACGCCTTGTCCTTGCAGGTTTTCTCGCGAAAGTTCCACTGCTTGCGGATGCGATCTGAAAACCCCGTCTGATCTTGCGCCGCGGCACGAGCTTTTTCAACAAGACCGGCAAGAGCACGATCAGATGCTGCAAGGTCTACGTCGTGGCAAATTAAATATTGCGGAATCGATCCAGCCTGATTGCAGTCGAAGCTCGTTTGCTGTAATGGAGCGTCCCCGCCTTGAGGCTGCTGGGCTGTTCCAACCGAAGCCTCGGGAGTTGGGGGCGCGGCAGGCGTGGGAGCCGGTGCGTTCGGCGCGTTTTGCGGCGGCATAATCTGCTGTGCAGCCGTGGTCCGGCCGAATGGCACGAGCTGCCCAGATATGGCATCGGTGAGCATCGCTCCCACGATGGAGTCTGGCGTGACGCGCACCGTTTGTGTGTTGACCACTGCATCGCCAGCAACCGTCTCAGACTTGGCAAACTCGCAAGGAGGTTGGCAACTGACGCGGTTAGCGACGCTCACGTCATTTGCATCCGACCCAAGAATAACGATGACGTACGTACCGCCTTTATTTCCAACGTACCGCATCATAATCAATGGCTTAGTTGCCGTTCCTTTGCGAACGTCATCCTCACTGAGAGCAGGCTCATACCCGTAAGTGCCGTTGTCGACCATAGAGTAGTTGTGGGTCGCGGGCGGTGGTGTGACCACTTCGGGCGCAGGAGCCGGAGCCGGAGCTGGAGCGGCGGCTACAGGAGCGGTGGGGGCCTGTTGGCTCCCGGTTGATGACTGAGTCCCCGAATCCTTTCCGCATCCCGACAACAACATCGCCGCCGCACTGATGCAGCCGATTGCCGCCATCACCTTGTTCATGGTTTCCCCTTTTGGTCTGATAACTTATTTTCGCTAGATTCTCACGAATTTAGCGTATCCCTTCAAATTCTTATACTGCGCTACGGTTATAAAGGGTAGCGTAGGTGAGCGGAAAAGCCGCGGTGGACCTCGATCTTGCCGCGCTACGCATCGGAGCGCCGGAGGAGATGTTTAGGGTCATGAATTTGAGGCCGCGATGACTATGTTGTCAGCCTGGATCGTCCAGATTGACTGGGTCGCGAGCCATGGCGACATATGCGTCCCGCATAAAATGCTCGCTGACATCATCCGCTCGGGCGAGCCAACGGAAAAGTCTTTGGGCTTTTTCTTGTCTTGCGCGTGGCGGGTGGTACGTACGGTCATTTCGAGTGCCATCGCTCCGTTGTAGAGAGGATGGCCGGGTGGAGGCGGTTGTCGTCGTTCATGCGTGATTTTTCGGCGGCCGTCGAAGAAACTTTGGACTCATTCGCACCTGAATGCTGCGAGCGCCGGCGCGCCGCTTGTTTGTATGATGTCTGGGCAGATGTCTTTCACCATTTGTCGGGGATGCCATGAAGCCGATCAAGGTGCGTGTGCCGCGCGAGGAAGCGCCTGACTTTGCGGACGATCTGACCGCGTGGTCGAGCGCCACCAGCGTCGATCCCAGTCCTATGGTGGTCGGCGACGCGGGGACTGCCGGAAACACAAGCTCGCCAATCCGTTACCAGGCCAACGTGAGTCAAAGCTTCTTCGAACAGGTTCCGGAGTGGCGGATGTATGTTGAGCAATAGGGCGATTAGGCCGAACGCGTCAGACGGCCCGCGCATACCCCGTAGATGCCGCAAACTACAGGTGATGCGTAGTCGAGCATCCAGCCATCGACAAAGAGCGGCACCAAAGACTGCTCCTTCGTAAGGCCAGACGACTCCATAACCTGCGGTGCCAACTCGACCGCTATCTGTCCGAGCGAGACGCGCTCCTGCCAATCAGAGCGCACTCTGTTTGCCTTGCACCAGATGCGCCCTGATTCAACCAGGTGGTCGGTGCGCAGCCATGCGCTGGTGCGCGCCATCGCGACAAGTTGAGCGACGACGAGGTAGCAGAGCAATTCAGCGCGTATGTCGTCGCGGGAATCGGTCACGTCGCGCTACCTCTCATTGATTGGGACCTCGTAACGCGTGCCACACGCCTTGCAAATCACCGGTTCAAGATTGGCCTGTGCATCCAATGGCACGAGCGGCTGTTCCTCACCGTTGAGGAAGCACACCGGGCAAGGAAGATGGCCGTGCGGTGTCAGTTTGGACCAGTGGTCAACGAACCGCTGCACTTCCATTGGCGGCGTGTCGATCGCCTCAAGATGATCCAGCAGGACGTGGAAAAGCGGGGCATTCTGCATGTCGCCTCCGTAAGCCTAAGCGAATTTGTTACCCGGACGTACACGCGAACGTCAGTTCCGCCTCCTGCGGCGTCCACCCACGGACGCCATGCGTCTGCATATCGACCTGATGCATCTGCTTGCCTTGTTGAGTGCAGTACTCGTCGGCGCGCTTCAGGCTCGACGCTTTCACTTCGCCCCACGGCGTCATGCCGCCGCGGACTTGAGTCGTAATCGTGTAGTGTCCATCGCCGGCAGGTGTAACTTCGGAGATCGTCGTGCAAGCGGCGAGGATGGTCAGTCCAGCAAATGCTAGTGTTGTTTTCATGTGTTTTTGGAATTGTGTGGGGTAGGGCACTTCATCGCCGCGCTGCGACGGGTCTTCTCGCGCATGGCTGCTCCGTATTGTTGCCGGTTGGCATTCCGGAAAAGTCCCAAGTGCGTTGCGGGTTTTTCAGCGCGATGCTGGCTCGATCGTGTCAGCGGGACGGAATATCGGCCGATATATCAAAGCCAGCCGACGCGGTCCATACGCCCGTGCACCGGTCGGTCCAATTATGGCTCGCCGATTTGAACTGGTCGGCGGAATCGAACAGCGGCAGTGCAGGTCACGGTGCAACATCTTCGGCAAAGCCTTACTGGGCGGTGCGGAAACACCGCTGCATCATCGGCGTGTGTTGTGCGACGTCGTTGGCCGCTGCGGTTTGAATGCCCATCCTCGGTATCTTCTTGCGTTAGCTGTTCAGGGCGTGAGTTTAACCCGCCGGCGCGGCGAGCGGACCCTGGCCGGACGGCCAATCTGCGTTGCAAGCGCGCATTGCGAACTGCATGCCGCGGCGACAAACCCAAGCGCGCCGTGCCGCGCCCGCTTCACCTGCATGGCAGTTTCATTCTTCCACCATGGCCCGCATATCCACCGTGCGTTCATTCACCGCGCTTCGCCGCTTTGCCAGCCACATCATGAAGGTGATGAACGTGCCGAACACCACGATGATCCACTGCGCCGGCATCTTCGCCGTGAGCAGCAGCGCGTAGACGCCGAGCATCAGCAGCACGGCGAGGTTCTGGTTGAAATTCTGCACCGCGATCGAATGCCCCCGGACAGCAGCGTCGCGCCGCGATGCTGAAGAATCGCGTTCATCGGCACGATGAAAAAGCCCGAGAGCGCGCCCAGCAGGATCATCAGCGGATAGGCGAGCAGAATGTAAAACGGCAGGACGTACGTGCCGATGCGAATGCCCGCGCCCGGAGGGAACAGATCCTTGTTGTAGACCGCCATGGCGATCGCCACCGCGCCGGTCAGGATGCCGACCGGCAACACGCGCAGCGATTTGCGCAACGGAATCAGCGCGGCGGCGGCCGCTGCGCCGACCGCGATGCCGAGACCCGTGACGCCTTGCATGACCGCCGCTTTCGAGAGCGACAGCCCGAGATTCACGTTGGCCCATTTGAGCACCAGCAATTGCAGCGTGACCGCGCCGCCCCACATCAGGGTCGTCACCCACAGCGCGATCTGCGCGAGTTTGTCGGCCCACAGCACGTTGAAGCAATGATAGAAATCGCCGACCAGTTTCTTCGGTTCGCTCAGGCGGCTTTCGTAACGCGCGCCAGTGTCGGGAATGAAGATGTTGATCGCGGCAGCGATCGCATAAGTCACCATCGTCGCGAACATGGCGAGGTCGGCGGAGGAGCGGATCAGCGGCAGATGCGCGTGCGCGACGAATTTATTGGCGAAGGTGCTGATCAGCGCGCCGCCCACCATCGTGCCGACGATGGTCGACAGCACGGTGGCCGATTCGAGCCACGCGTTCGCCTTGACGAGTTTTTCCGCGGGCAGCAGTTCAGTGAGGATGCCGTACTTGGCCGGCGAATACGCGGCCGCGCCGAAGCCGACCACGCCGTAGGCAATCATCGGATGAACGCCCGCGATCATCATCAGGCAGCCGCTCGCCTTCAACGCGTTGGAGATGAACATGACATGGCGCTTTTGCATCGAGTCGGCAAATGCGCCGACAAACGGCGCGAGCAGCACGTATGAAACGGTGAAGAAAATCTGTAGGAGCGGTGTGACCCAGGCGGCCGAGCGAATCACGGAGAGCAGCGCGATGGCCGCGATCAACAGTGCATTGTCCGCCAGCGACGAAACAAACTGCGCCGCGATGATTGTGTAGAAGCCTTTTTTCATGAAGCGGATCGGAAGCTGCGCGCAAGTCAGGCGCAAAGCAGGGCGCAGCGAAAACGCGCGAAACGCAGCCGGCAATGAAGTGCGCCGGCGCGGCCTTTCGCTTTGTAGCACGAACGCCCTCGGCATGCAGGCGCGCCAACAAACAAGCGGCCGAAGCCGCTTTTTGTGTTCCGCTTGCCGGCGCCGAACCGGCGCCGCCCTCGTAGGGCTTAAGCCGATTGCTGACGCGTGCGGCTGTAGCGCGACAGGATCGGGATCATCTGCGCGTAGACCTTCGCGTTGCCCGCGACGATTTCGCCGACGTGCAGGAAATCCGAATCGCCCGTGTAGTTGCCGACCAGGCCACCGGCTTCCGTAATCAGCAGGCTGCCCGCGGCGACGTCCCACGCATTCAGGCCTTGCTCGAAGAAGCCGTCCATCCGGCCGGCGGCGACGTTCGCCAGATCGAGCGCGGCGGCGCCCGGACGGCGCAGGCCGGCGCAGGCTTCGGTCATTTCGGCGAACTGGCGGCCGTACGCTTCGAGGCCGTCCTTTTCGCGGAACGGGAAGCCGGTGCCGATCAGGCCGTCGGCCAGACGGTCGCGCTTGGCCACGCGGATGCGGCGATCGTTGAGGAACGCGCCACGGCCGCGCGAGGCGGTGAACAGGTCGTTGCGGGTCGGATCGTAGACCACGGCTTGCGTCACGATGCCCTTATGCGCCAGCGCGATCGACACGCAGTAGTACGGAAAACCGTGGATGAAATTGGTGGTGCCGTCGAGCGGATCGATGATCCACTGGTATTCGGATTCGTTATCCGACTTGCCGGATTCTTCGGCGAGGATGGCGTGATCGGGGTAGGCGGTCTTGAGCGTGTCGATGATCGCCGCTTCAGACGCTTTGTCGACCTCCGTGACGAAATCGTTGTGCTGTTTCTTGCTGACCTGGACGAGATCGAGATCGAGCGACGCGCGGGTGATGATCTGTGACGCGCGGCGCGCGGCCTTGACAGCGATATTGAGCATGGGATGCATGAGACTGGATCCTTGTGCCGGGGCAGCACGGCTGCTGGCCGGTAAATAAGCGCTAACCTGCGCTAATTGGGCGCCCTCGAGAAAGGCGCGGAAACAGCACGGAACGCTCGCCCGGTACAACCGGTGCGCATTCCGCCGACGGAGACGAATTGGATAAGAACGAGGCGTTCATGCTGTGCTAGACGGCAAAGCAGGACGCGAATATCGGTATTTTACCTGAGTCCGGACGCCGCGGCAGCGTTTGCGGGGTGGGCGGGCAACCCACCGAGGTTTTACGCGGCTCGGCCCGGCATTCGCAAGCGCATTGCCGCACGCATCTGCATGCGCATCTGCGTTCATTTCGGACCGGCTGCGGCGTTGGCGCTACCATACGCGTCTTTAGCTTGCAGAATTCCATCGTGGACCACACCCACCATTCCTCCGATCCTGCCGTAGCCGAACTGCGCGGCGGCTTCACCTCGACGCGCTTCGTGCTGGTCGAGCCGAGCCATCCGGGCAACGTCGGCGCCGCGGCGCGCGCGCTGAAAACCATGGGTTTCTCGCGACTCGTGCTGGTGTCGCCGCGCGTGCCGCACGTGCAAAGCGATCCGGAAGCCATCGCCATGGCGAGCGGAGCCGACGACGTGCTGGCGTCCGCGCACGTCGTGCCGACCCTCGCCGACGCCCTGAACGGCGTGCATTGGTCGATCGCGCTGACCGCGCGGCTGCGGGAATATGGGCCGCCGCAATGGACGCCGCGTGCCGCAGCTGGCGTCGCTCGCGAGCAGGCGGTGCATGGCGAGATCGCACTGGTGTTCGGCAACGAGCGCACGGGTTTGTCGAACGAGGACGTCGAGCGATGCAGCGCGCTGGCGCATATTCCGGCCAACCCGGCCTATAGCTCGCTCAATCTCGCGCAGGCCGTGCAGGTGTTGGCGTATGAGTTGCGCACGATGTATCTGTCGGCCGATAGCGCCACGGCCGCGGCACAAGCCGCGCCTCAGGCGGTTGCGGGGCAGGGCGAGCCCGTCGGTGCGCGCGCCGCGAGCGACGAAATCGAGAGCATGTTCGCGCATCTGGAAAGCGCGTTGGTCGCGCTCGAATTTCTCGATCCGGCCAATCCGAAGAAGCTGATGTCGCGCCTGCGCCGTCTGTTTGCGCGCTCAGGTCTCGAGCGCGAGGAAGTGAATATCGTGCGCGGCATCGCCAAACACATTCTGTTGAAGAACAAGCATAAGGACGGCGACGCGTCCTGAGACTGCATGTCATACCTGAATGTTTTTCCGTTAGCCGGCGACGACCCCGCCGGCAGCGTGGGCTTCCGGCAGGTTTTCCGCAATCCCCCTACAATCCTCAAAACGTTCTAAGCAAAGCTGCCGCCGTGCTATGCGGCGAGCCGTGCCGTCATGCGTGCCAGGTCGCGCGTGCGGCTCTTTCCCCCACAACACAGTCCCTGCCATGTTCACGAGACTTCGCGAAGACATCGCCACGATCCGCGAGCGCGACCCCGCCGCCCGCAGCGCCTGGGAAGTCCTCACGTGTTATCCCGGCCTGCACGCGCTCGTGCTGCACCGGCTCGCGCATGCGTGCTGGCGGGCCAAACGCCGCTGGCTAGCGCGTTTCGTCTCGCAGATGGCGCGTTTCATGACCGGCATCGAAATCCATCCGGGCGCGACGCTCGGGCGGCGCGTGTTCATCGATCACGGCATGGGCGTGGTGATCGGCGAGACCGCACAGATCGGCGACGACTGCACGATCTATCAGGGCGTCACGCTCGGCGGCACGTCGCTCACGCGCGGCGCGAAGCGGCATCCGACGCTCGAGCGCGGCGTGATCGTCGGCGCGGGCGCGAAGGTGCTCGGCGGTTTCACGATCGGCGCGGACGCGAAGATCGGGTCGAACGCGGTGGTGACCAAGCCGGTGCCGGCGCGTGGCACGGCGGTGGGTAATCCGGCGCGGATCATCGTGCCGGCGGCGGCCGCAGTGGCTTCGGAAGCGGCCAATGCCGGTTCCAATGGCGCCGCGCGCGACGGAAAACGCTCCGCCGCAAGCAGCGGCTTCTGCGCGTACGGCATCACGCCGAACGCCGACGATCCGGTGTCGCTGGCGATTCACGGCTTGATCGATCACGCGGCGACGCAAGCGAAGCGCATCGACGAAATCGTCGACGCGCTGGAGCGATTGGGCACGAGTCTCGAAGGGCTGCAAGGGGCCGATGCGGCGTTGCTCGATCTGCGACGGTTGTCGGCCGCGATTGCAGGGAAGGTGGAAACGGTGGCGGCGGAGCGGTGAAGTTTTTCGCACGTGCCGATGCCGGCGCTAGCGGCCAGCGCTAACAGCGACGCGATACGCGGCGTAGAAGGAGAGCGGCCACAACGCTGGCACGCGCGGCGTAGAACAGTGCCGAACCACCGTCGGTACGTGACGCGTCGGCGCGGGTGCAATCGACTGCCGCCACCTTCAACCCAGCGGCAACGCCCGAATCCCCTCAGCATCAATACGCAAATATCCGCCACGGCGCTCGCCGTGGTCGAGATCCCAATCCGGCAGAACCCAGCGCGTGCCGCCCGGCTCGCGATGCCGCGCCGGCCGGTGCGTGTGCCCATGAATGAGGGTCGCCGTTTTCGACGACTTGAATAACGCGGCCACGGCTGCCGCCGTCACATCGTACTTCGGCGAAACCGGCCGCGCGCGGCCTTGCTCGCTTTTCGAGCGCATGTTCTCGGCGAGCTTCTGACGCCAGCGCAACGGCCACGCGAGAAACAGCATCTGCGTGAAACGGTTGCGTGCAAAACGCCGGAACGTTTGATAGCCGCGATCCGCGGTGCACAAGCCATCGCCATGCGCGAGCGCGAGACGCGTGCCGAATGCGGTGATCACGAACGGATCGGGCAGCCAGATCGCGCCGGCCGCTTTCATGAAGCGCTTGCCCAGCAGAAAATCGCGATTGCCGTGCATGATGTAGAGCGCGATGCCGCGCTCTGACAACGTATGCAGCAGCGCGGCCATGCGCGCGACGAACGGCTCGACGAGCATGTCGTCGCCGATCCAGTACTCGAACAGATCGCCGAGTATGAAAACCGAATCGGCCTGCTCGGCCGTGAAGCGGATGAAATGCTCGAACGCGGCGACCGTATGCGGAATCGCCTCGCTCAGATGAATATCGGAGAGGAAAAAAAACGGGCGTGCGGCGTGCGGGCGTTTGCCCTCGCCAGGCACGCCCGCGGCGACGCTTCGCAGCGGCGTTTCTTGCAGCATTGAAGGTGCCTGATGTCAGTTCGAACGAATCGATGCTTACTACGACACTTAGTCGACGATCACAGCCTTTTCGATCACCACGTCGTCCGCCGGCACGTCCTGATGGAAGCCCTTCGAACCCGTCTTGACCTTCTTGATCTTGTCGACGATGTCGAGGCCTTCGACTACCTTGCCGAACACGGCGTAACCCCAGCCCTGCGGCGTCGGCGACGAGTGGTTCAGGAAGTCGTTGTCGTTCACGTTGATGAAGAATTGCGCCGTGGCCGAGTGCGGGTCGTTCGTGCGCGCCATGGCGACCGAGCCGTTGACGTTCTTCAGACCGTTGTTCGCTTCGTTGGTGATCGCCTCGGCCGTCGGCTTCTGCTTCATGCCGGGTTCGAAGCCGCCGCCCTGGATCATGAAGCCGTCGATCACGCGGTGGAACACCGTGTTGTCGTAGTGACCGGCCTTCACGTAGTTGAGAAAGTTCTCAACCGACTTCGGCGCCTTTTCAGCGTCCAGTTCGAGTTTGATGACGCCGTGGTTCGTATGCAGTTCAACCATGATGGAATCCTTTGATGAACGGGGTGGGTAAAAGGCGCGGCGAGTCGTCACGAATTGACTTTCAGCCGCGCCGGGGCGTGGATTGAGCGCTAACGCTTTTCTCGTGCGCGCGCCTGGCTACGGCGCGCGTCCTGATCCTGCAATTACTTGCCGACGACCGTGGCCGACTCGATCACGACCGGCTTTTGCGGCACGTCGCCCATCGGGCCGCGCGAGGTGGTGGGCGTGCCTTCGATCTTCTTCACGACGTCCATGCCACTGGTGACCTTGCCGAACACCGCATAGCCGTTGCCGTCCGGATTCGGATAGTCGAGGCCGGTATTGTCCACCGTGTTGATGAAGAATTGCGCGGTGGCCGAATTCGGGTCGCTGGTGCGCGCCATGGCGAGTGTGCCCGTCATGTTCTTCAGACCGTTACGGCTTTCGAGCGGAATCGGCGCGCGCGTCGGCTTCTCTGCGAAGCTCTGCGTGTAGCCGCCGCCCTGAATCATGAAGCCACGAATCACGCGATGGAAAATCGTACCGCTGTACTGGCCGGACTTCACGTAGTCGAGGAAGTTGGCGACCGTCTTGGGCGCTTTCTCAGGATACAACTCGACGCGGATGTCGCCTTCCGATGTCTTGAAGAGGACGGACGGATGCGCGGCTTGCGAACCGGACTGGGCAAATGCGGGAGCGTTTGCGATCAGGGCGGCGCTGCCGAGCGCCAACATCAACCATTTCATGAAGATCCTCAGGGTTGGAAAAAACGTATTGCGCGAAAACGTAATGGCTTTACTTCGACGGCGCCATGTAGGGCGGCATGGCGAGCGAGCCATTCGCGCCGCCGTACTGGAAGCTCGGCGTCTGCGTCATGTTCGAGGTGGCGCGGGCGGTGTAGTCGTCTTCCGTGGCGGCGGCCTGTTTCGCCTGGGCCGGGCTCTTCACCGGCGAGATGACTTTCTGAATGTCCGCAAGGCGCTGCGTGGTGGTGGGGCTCACCTTGCCGAGGCTCTGCGCGCGGCGATAGGCCGCGTTGGCCATACGCAGATACAGGTCGCCGAGATTCTCGTACGCGAGGCTGTAGCCCGGGTTGACCTTGGTTGCCGTTTCGAGCGCGGCGCGCGCTTCGGCATAACGGCCATGCTTTGCATAAAGCGCGGCGAGGTTGTTATAGGGCTCGGGCAACTCGGGGTACGTCTGCGTGAGTTCGGTAAACGCGACGATGGCTTCGTCGTCGCGATTCAGGTGGGCGAGCACCGTGCCGCGCTTGAACTTTGCTTGCGCGTCGCGCGGATTCGAGGCGATGCGCGCGTCGAGCTGGGTCAGCGCGGCCGCCCAGTTTTTCTGCGCGATCGACGCGTCGATTTCCGGCGTGTTGTCGCGCACGGCGGGGCCCTGCGGCAGCGTGGCGGTTTTCTGCGCAAAGGCGGCCGCGGCCGGCACGGCCGCAAGGGCGACCGCCACGGTGACGCGCAAGGCGAGGGCACGCGTGGCGCCACCGAAGGCCGTCGCGGCGAGGGTCGCAGCGCTGCGCGCGCGGCCGCTTGAAGGTTTCATAGGCTCAGGTCTGGATGTTATACTCCGACCCATTCTAACAAAAGGTCTGCGCGTTCCGTCGAACCGCAAACTGTCTTTTCGCCACTCGTGGTCGTCTCCGCCTTGATCGCAGCCTGACCGCCGCACCAGGTGCACCGGTTTTGCTGTATGCGACGCGCCCGCCGTCTGTTCGCGGGGCGCGGCGCGCATGAAACACATTGCGGATTTCTTTCGGCCCACGCACCGTTCTCTATGGAATCACTGCGCATCTACAACACGCTCGCGCGTGACAAGCAAACTTTCGTGCCGCTGCAAGAAGGCGTCGTGCGGATGTACGTCTGCGGGATGACCGTGTACGACTATTGTCACGTCGGTCATGCGCGGGTGATGGTCGTGTTCGACATCGTGCAGCGCTGGTTGCGCACGCTCGGCTACGACGTGACCTACGTGCGCAATATCACGGATATTGATGACAAGATCATCCGGCGCGCAGTGGAGAACGGCGAAACGATCAAGGCGCTGACCGATCGCTTCATCGAGGCGCTGCATGAAGACGCGGACGCGCTCGGCATCCAGCGGCCCGACGTCGAGCCTCGCGCTACTGATTTCATTCCGCAGATGCTCGGCATGATCGAGCAGCTCGAAGCGAACGGTTACGCCTATCAGGCGAGCGACGGCGACGTGAACTATGCGGTGCGCAAGTTCGCGAACTACGGCAAGCTTTCGGGCAAGTCGCTCGAAGATCTGCGCGCGGGCGAACGCGTCGCGGCGAACGACGCGAAGCAGGACCCGCTCGACTTCGTGTTGTGGAAGCAGGCCAAGCCGGAAGAGCCGGCAGATACAGGCTGGGATTCGAAATATGGGCGCGGCCGTCCTGGCTGGCATATCGAATGCTCGGCAATGGGCTGCACATTGCTCGGCGAACATTTCGACATTCATGGCGGCGGGCAGGACCTGCAGTTTCCGCACCATGAAAACGAAATAGCGCAAAGTGAAGCCGCTACCGGTCAAACGTTCGTCAATTTCTGGATGCACAACGGCTACGTACAGATCGACAATGAGAAGATGTCGAAGTCGTTGAACAACTTCTTTACGATCCGCGAAGTATTGGCGCAGTACGATGCCGAGGTCGTGCGTTTCTTTATCGCACGCGCGCATTACCGCTCGCCGTTGAATTACAGCGACGTGCATATCGACGACGCCCGAAACGCCCTCGCGCGTTTGTACACCGCACTGAAGGACGTCACGCCGGACGGCGCCGAGCTCGACTGGAACGAAGCGCATGCGCAGCGTTTCCAGGCAGCAATGAACGACGACTTCAACACGCCGGTTGCAGTGTCGGTGTTGTTCGAGTTGGCAACAGAAGTGAACCGCACGCGCGACTCCGCGCTAGCCCGTCAATTGCGCTCGCTGGGCGCGGTGATCGGACTGCTCGGCCGCGAGCCGCGTGCATACCTGCAGCAGGCAGCGGGGGTTGCAGCTGAGGGCGCGCTCGAGCCCGCCGCGATCGAAGCCAAGATCGCAGCGCGTGTGGCCGCCAAGCAGGCGAAGGACTATGCGGCAGCAGACCGGATCCGGGCCGAATTGCTCGAGGCCGGCGTTGCACTTGAAGACAAACCCGGCGGGTTGACCGAGTGGCGGCGCGTGTGAGCGCACCTCGACTTACCCTTTGATCGACTCGCCAGGCAGGAGGCAGGATGGCAACGGCCACGAAGACGCCGGCTAAACGAGCCGCGTCTCAAACAAACGCGGCAGCCGCGGCAAAGTCGACACGCACGTCGGCTCGCACGGGCAGCGGCGTGGTAACGAAAGCATCGTCGAAAGCCGCCGGGGTGGCGGCCAAGACCGCAGCGGGTGCATCGAAAAAGACGGCCGTGAAGCGCGCGCTCAACGGCGCGTCGGCGCATGCGCCTCTCGCGAAGCGCGCGAAGGCGCCGCGTGCGAAGAGCAATGGCGCCTTGCCGGCAGAACTGGCCGGCGACGTGCAGGAACTCGCCCGCATCACCGTCGAGGGGCACGAGGGCGAAGTCGTGCGCAAGACGCGCGCGTCCGCAAGCGCGGGCGGCGAAGCGGCGAGCGCGAGCGAAGTCGCGGTGCCGGTGCAGATCGGCGGCCTCGCGCCTGAAGTCACGCGTCCGGCCTATTGGGACAAGGCGTGTGCCGACCTCGTCAAGCGCGATCGCATTCTGAAGAAACTGATTCCGAAGTTCGGCCCGGTGCATCTGCTGAGTCGCGGCGATCCGTTCGTCACGCTCGCGCGTTCGGTGGTCGGGCAGCAGATTTCGGTCGCGTCCGCGCAAGCCGCCTGGGCGAAGGTCGAGGCCGCGTGTCCGAAGCTGGTGCCGCAGCAGTTCATCAAGCTCGGTCTGGAGAAGCTGACCACGTGCGGGCTGTCCAAGCGCAAAGCCGAATACGTGCTCGATCTCGCGCAGCATTTCGTTTCGGGCGCGCTGCACGTCGGCAAATGGACGTCGATGGAAGACGAGGCGGTGATCGCCGAACTCACGCAGATTCGCGGCATCGGCCGCTGGACGGCGGAGATGTTCCTGATCTTCAACCTGTCGCGCCCCGACGTCCTGCCGCTCGACGACTTGGGCCTGATTCGTGCGATCAGCGTCAACTACTTCAGCGGCGAACCGGTCACACGCAGCGAAGCGCGCGAAGTCGCCGCCAACTGGGAGCCGTGGCGCACCGTCGCCACCTGGTATATGTGGCGTAGTCTTGACCCGTTGCCGGTCGACTACTGAAAAAGAAGAAACGGGACCATTTCAAAAGCTATCAATTGTCAAAGATGATAGTTGCGAGATGGTTTTGACATCGACGAGCGCGGTTAGAATACGCGCTGCCGGTAAGTCCAAGGATTACAAACAATGAAGACCACGTTTCTGGATTTCGAACAGCCGATCGCTGAACTCGAAGCGAAGATCGAAGAATTGCGCTTCGTGCAGGACGATTCGGCCGTCGATATTTCGGAAGAGATCGAGCGGCTGTCCAAGAAGAGTCAACAGCTCACCAAAGATCTGTACGCGAACCTCACGCCGTGGCAGGTTTCGCAAATCGCCCGTCATCCGCAACGCCCGTACACGTTCGACTACGTGAGCGAACTATTCACCGATTTCCACGAACTGCACGGCGACCGCAACTATGCGGACGACCTGTCGATCGTCGGCGGCCTCGCGCGTTTCAACGGCCAGGCGTGCATGGTGATCGGCCATCAGAAGGGCCGCGACACCAAGGAGCGCGCGCTGCGCAACTTCGGCATGCCGCGTCCGGAAGGCTATCGCAAGGCCGAACGTCTGATGCGTCTCGCCGAAAAATTCGGCTTGCCGATTTTCACGTTCATCGACACGCCAGGTGCGTACCCGGGCATCGGCGCGGAAGAGCGCGGCCAGTCGGAAGCGATCGGCCGCAATCTGTACGTGATGGCCGAGCTGAAGACGCCGCTGATCGCGACGATCATCGGCGAGGGCGGTTCGGGCGGCGCGTTGGCCATTGCAGTCGGCGACAGCGTGCTGATGCTGCAATTCTCGACCTATTCGGTGATCTCGCCGGAAGGCTGCGCGTCGATTCTGTGGAAGAGTGCCGCGAAAGCGCCGGAAGCCGCGGAAGCGCTCGGCCTGACCGCGCATCGTCTGAAAGCGCTCGGCCTGATCGACAAGATCGTCAACGAGCCGCTGGGCGGCGCGCATCGCGATCCGAAGGGCATGGCCGCCATGTTGCGCCGCGCGCTCGCCGATTCGCTGCGCCAGTTCCAGGGCATGAGCATCAACGACCTGCGACAACGCCGTTTCGATCGGTTGATGTCGTACGGCAAGTTCAAGGAAACCACGCCGGGTGCCTAAGCCCGCGCGCGTTCTCTTTCGTCCTTCAGCGCCTCACGCGCTAGCGACGTGACTTCCACCGCCGAAACGCCCGCCGACCGCCTCGTACTCGAGGCGGTCGGCTTTTCGTTGTCTACGCTTCCCGCTCGCGCGCGCATTGCGATTGCGTTCAGTGGCGGCGTCGATTCGAGCGTGCTGCTCGATGCCGCAGTGCGTGTCGCCGGCGCGTCGCGTTGCATCGCGCTGCACGTGCATCATGGGCTGAGCGTTCATGCCGATGCCTGGCTCGCGCACTGCGACGCGTTCACGCGGGAACGCGGCGTCGAGTTCGCGGCAGAGCGCGTCGAGGTGTCGCGTGACGCGGGCGTGAGCATCGAGGCCGCCGCGCGCGATGCGCGTTATCGCGCGCTGGACGACATGTGCGCGTCGCGCGGTGTCGCCACGCTGTGGCTCGCCCAACATGCGGACGATCAGGCGGAAACCGTGCTGTTGCAATTGCTGCGCGGCGCGGGTCTCGCAGGTCTTGCCGCGATGGCGCCCGAGTATTTGCCGGCGGGTGCGTCGGCGACGCGCGTGCGGCCGTTGCTTCATCTGCTGCGCGCGCAGCTCGAGCAATACGCGAGCGCGCGTGCGTTGCACTGGATCGACGATGAGTCGAACGCCGATACACGCTACGCACGCAATGCGTTGCGCCACGAGGTGACGCCGGCGCTGGCCGTCCACTTTCCAGGTTTTCGCGACGCGCTCGCGCGCACGGCGGCGCACGCGGCGTCGGCGCAGCGTTTGCTCGACGCGCTGGCTCGCATCGATATGGAAGACGCGTCACGCGACGAAGGGCGCGCTCTATCGCACGACGCATTGCTCGCGCTCGACGACGACCGCGCGCTCAATCTCCTGCGTTACTGGATGCGTACGTTGGGTCTTGTCGCCGCATCGAGCGCGCGTCTCGGCGATGCGCTGCGCCAACTGCGCGAGATCGGCGCGGCAGGTGAGGGTCACGGTCTGCGTATCGACCACGCGAGTCATGCATTGCGCAGCTATCGCGGCCTCGTCTATTGGGAAAGCGGCGACAGCAGCGATCCCGCCGATGAAACCGCGCTCGCCGCGCGCGCGGTCAGCGAACTCGCGTGGCAGGGCGAATCGATCTGGCGCCTGCCGCAATGGCGCGGCACGTTCGTATTCGCTGAGGCAGGCGATACGGCTGGCGACCCAGACACGATTCCCTCGCGCGTCCTGCAGCGCGCCGTGTTGAGCGCGCGTTCGCGCAGCGGCGGCGAACGCATGCGCACGAGCGACGCGCCTGGCGCGCCGAGCCGCACGTTGAAAAACCTGTTCCAGGAGCGCGGCATTCCCGCGTGGAAGCGCGACGTGCCGCTGCTTTACATCGGCGGCGATCTGCTGTTCGTGCCCGGGCTCGGGGTCAATCGCGCGGCGTTGCCGGAGCAGATCGACGAGGCCGAATCGCGCGTCAGGATCGTCTGGCGCGAGGATCTGCTGATCGCCTGACCGGCCGGTCGGACACCCGGGCTATCTGGGCGATGAATCCGGAAATAGGGCGCAAATCCGCCTGAAACAGGCTTTTGCAGCGCGTATTCAGCGCAATCCGATAGCCTTTCCAGCTTGTCTTTTTGCGCTCGATCGGGTACGTTAACTTGTTTGCCCGACCCGATTTCGCCTTCGCTTTTGTTGAATTAGTCGGTTTTCGATCGTGATCCGTCGTTTCCGGTAAGCCATCAGCGATCATTCCCGGGCAAATCCGCGCGTGCTGCACGCGTGCTGCATTTACGCCGCCACACACTCTGCCGTCGTTCACAAGACGTTGCGCTTCTGTGCTTTTGTGCGGTGGTCTCCAGCGCGCCAGCGCGGTTTCTCCTCCAGTTCAGAACGACAATGGCACTCATCGTACACAAATACGGCGGCACCTCGATGGGCTCGGTCGAGCGCATCAAGAACGTCGCCAAGCGCGTCGCGAAATGGCACAAGGCTGGCCACAAGATGGTCGTCGTGCCGTCGGCGATGTCCGGCGAAACCAACCGCTTGCTCGGTCTCGCGAAAGAAATCACGAGTCAGCCGAGCCCGCGCGAACTCGACATGATCGCCGCCACGGGCGAGCAGGTCAGCTCGGGTCTGCTCGCCATCGCGCTGCAGGAAGCCGGCGTCGACGCGGTCAGCTACGCCGGCTGGCAAGTGCCGGTCAAAACGGATAGCGCGTTCACGAAAGCGCGCATCAGCGAAATCGACGGCGAGCGCGTATTGCGCGATCTCGACGCCGGCAAGGTGGTGGTGATCACCGGCTTCCAGGGCATCGACCCTGACGGCCACATCACCACACTCGGCCGCGGCGGTTCGGACACGTCGGCGGTCGCGGTCGCGGCTGCGTTGAAAGCCGATGAGTGCCTGATTTACACCGACGTCGACGGGGTCTACACGACCGACCCGCGCGTGGTGGAAGAAGCGCGCCGGCTCGATCGCGTGACGTTCGAAGAAATGCTGGAAATGGCAAGCCTGGGTTCGAAGGTGCTGCAGATCCGCTCGGTGGAATTCGCCGGCAAATATCAGGTGAAGACACGCGTGTTGTCGAGCCTGACCGATCCGCTGATACCACTCGACGCTGAAATGAAGTCGGGCACCCTGATTACTTTTGAAGAAGACGAGACCATGGAAAAAGCAGTCATCTCGGGCATCGCGTTTCAGCGCGATGAAGCTCGCATCGCCGTGATGGGTGTGCCCGACAAGCCGGGCATCGCGTATCAGATTCTCGGCCCGGTGGCGGACGCGAATATCGACGTCGACATGATCATCCAGAACCAGAGCGTGGAAGGTAAAACGGCGTTCACGTTCACGGTCGGCCGCGGCGATTATCAACGCGCCATGGACATCCTCACGAACCAGGTGAAGGGCCACGTGCAGGCCGAGCAGGTGCTGGGCGATCCGAAGGTGTCGAAGGTCTCGGTGGTCGGCGTCGGCATGCGCTCGCACGTCGGTATCGCGAGCACGATGTTCCGCACGCTGTCGGAAGAGGGCATCAACATTCAGATGATCTCGACCTCCGAAATCAAGATCTCGGTGCTGATCGACGAGAAGTACATGGAGCTCGCCGTGCGCGCGCTGCATAAGGCGTTCGAACTGGATCAAGCGTAATTTGCCTCGAAGAACGGAGTGGACAGGAGCGCTCCGTTTGTTTTGCGTGGCCGAGGTGAATAAATTGCGTCGTCAGTGACGACACTGGCACAAAAAATGTTCGCCAGACATTGACCTTCGTGGTTCAGCCCGCTATTATCTTGGCTTCGTCGCGCTGACTCCCTGCGCGACCGAAAGTTTGGGAGACGTGGCCGAGAGGTCGAAGGCACTCCCCTGCTAAGGGAGCATCTGGGCCAAAACCTGGATCGAGGGTTCGAATCCCTCCGTCTCCGCCAGCAGTGGCGGCAAACCCCGCAGAGTTTAGGCTCTGCGGGGTTTTGTTTTTTGGGGCGTTGCAGTTCGAGTGGGTCAGTACGGAGACGGGCCGCTTTAACCTCGATCGCGAGGGTGTGCGCTGTCCGGTTCTCCCGCAACCAACATTTAGCTCAGCTTGTAAATCGCCGCGGCCGTGTCATGCAGGAGTCTTCGCTGCTCCGAAACACTGAACTTCGCTATCACCTCGAAGTACGCGCGATAAAGTTGTTCGAAGCTGCAGGCTAGCTTGCTGATCGGCATATGACTGGCAAACATGCATCGATCGGGGCCAAAAACTTCAATGGTTTCCAGCATCCAAGGCCGGACCTGAGCGACCGTCCAATGAATGCCGAAGATGCACTCCAGCCCGAATATTTTCACCGCCACATTGGGACACGCGCCGACCGCGGTCATTTCACGTTTCCACGCCGCCTGGCCTTCGCTGGTCAGATCGAGTGGCCAGCCCATGACGGGCAGCACGAACTGAATGTCGGGAAACGCAGTCGCCAGCGATGCAAGTTCGGGCAGTTGCGGCGCGAACATTTCCAGTTCGCAAATCAGACCACGCCCCCGCAGCGACGCGAGTCGGCGTCGCCATACCACGTCCGACATGAGGTGCGGCCTTGGCGCATAGCGAAGCAGCGGGTTCGCCGGATGCCAGCCCAGATGTTGGCGAACGCAACGGATCCGTTCCGCTGACGCATATGCGTCGAGCGTGGCCGGCAGATCAGGACTCGAAAAATCGACCAGAGCGATGATGCCGTCCGGGCGTCCTGTCGCGCTCGCAAGCTCTTGCGCCCAGCATGTTTCGCCCACCGGATCGGTCGAAATGAATTCCGCCCAGACTGTGCCGACGACATTCAACGCGCTCGTGTCGCGCGCGTAGTCCTCGGGTAAGTAGATGCGGGGGAGCGCGCTGTAGTCGCCGACAAGCGCTTCGAAGCCTTCGCTGCGCGTCGCGAACACGGGGTAATGGAAGCGCCGGGCGTCGTAGAAGTGTTGGTGACAGTCAAGGATCGGCAGGGCGGCGCAGTCCATCGTCCAGGTCTCCATACGCGAGAGCCAGCACTTAAGCGCAGTGCTTGTCCGGCGAGGTTAGCACGAGTCGGTTCGGCGTCCTGCGACGAGCCAGATGGCTGGTTGTCCTTGGCTTGCTGTTGGCGTGTTGAGAAGGGTCAAACGGCGTCGCAATGGCCGGCTTCGTCGATCGTCGAGCGTGGGCTGGCTGGAACCCGCGAAGTCCCTCGGCCTGCTCACGCAGCCGATCCCGTTCGCGGGTCTGCCGTTCATTCATCGCCCTTCCAAATCACCACCCTCAAAACGCGTGCCTTAACCCCACCATCCCAACAAACTGCGAAGGCCCCGACGACGGCGTCGTATTCTGCGAGTCCCCGACCACCGCCACCGCGTCGGTAATGCTGGTAGCGCCGCCCGCCGCGAGCAACGTCTTGCCGCGCGCGAGCTGATACGCCTCCAGCGCGTACAACGTCGTGCGCGTCGAGAGGTTGTAGGTTTGCTCTAGCGAAATCTGGTGATAGCGCGCCGGATCGCTCATGCCATTCGCCTTACTCGCGCGTGTATAGCTGTAGCCGGCTCCGACTATCACCGCCGGCGTGATCCGATACGTCGAGATCATGCCGTACGTGTTGAACACCGCTTCGCTGGCAAACAGCGAACCGGAGCCCGGCGCGTACTGCACGTTCGAGTAGTTGATGCCGACCATCAGGTCCTGCAGGTTATAGCGCGCGGCCGCGGCGAACAGTTGCGCGCTGCGTGCCGTCGCATAGCCGCTATTCACCGGCGAGTTGATGGCGAAAGTGCCGAGCGCCGCGCTCGTCGCAATGTCTTTCAGCTTCACATAGCCCGCTGCGACCGCGAACGGCTTGTAGTCGTAGCGAAACGCCGCGCTGAAATTGCTGCCGTTGGCCACGCTGCCCGGCACGCCGCCCAAGCCGTATTGCGCGCTAAATTGCAGGCCGGCGACGTTCGGCGACAGATAGGTTACCGAATTGTTGAAGCGCAACGTGGTGTCCAGCGCGTCGACATCGCCTGGGTGCGCGCCCGTCGCGCCGGTCAACACGCCGGTCGGCCCGAGCGCACCGACCATCTGGAAGTAGGGCGTGTACTGCCGCCCGAATGTGACCGTCCCGTACCGGTCGTTACTGAGCCCGACATATGCCTGCCGATTGAATAGAAAGCCCGCGCTGCTCTGCGCGCCCGTCAGCGAGTTGAAGCCGCTCTCGAGCCGGAAAATCGCCTTCGTGCCGCCGCCGATGTCTTCCGAACCGAGCAGGCCGAACTTGCTCGCCTGCAGGTTGCCCTGGCTCATGTAGAAGTTGGCGTGGCCGCGCTGATTGCTGACATAGGTGAACGCGTTATCGACGACACCGTACAACGTGACGCTGCTTTGCGCCGCCGCGCCGCTCGACAGTGCGGCGCCTGCGAACGGCAGGCACGAGAGGACGAGTGCGCGCGTACGCGCACGCTTGAATGATTTCATCGCTTGCAGGTCTCCGGATTAGATGAGCGGCCTGAGTGCTTCAGGCCGGTGATGCGGACTTGTTCAACGGGTCATGGAAATCGTCAGGCATCGCCAGCCGTCGGCGGTGTGATCGGCCGCGAGAGCACCGCCGATGCATTCGACCGTGCGCACTTCGTCCTTCGGCACGAGGATCCGGACTTCGCGCTGCGGCTGCGGCATCCAGCCTTCGCGTTCGACTGAGATACGCAACGTGCTCGCGTCGCCGGCCAGCGTGATGTGCCAGCGGCCTTGCGCGCCTTCCCGCCAGGCTTCGCTCTCGCCGTCGTCTTCGATGCAGCCGCCGCGCGTGGTGCCGGCGCCCGCGTGCGGCACGGCGATGAACGCGCGTTCGTCGGCGGCCCGGCCGAAGTGTTGTTCCGCCACGTTCAATGAAGTCACGCTGCCTTCGCGCAGCAGGATCACCGGTTGCTCGAATGGCGCGGGGAGGTTCACGGTCTGGCCGCCGTCGAACGTTTCGCCGCTCCAGTACGACACCCAGCGCGTGCCGGACGGCAGATACACGTCACGCGTCGACTGGCCTGCGTCGACAACCGGCGCGACCAGCATCGAAGAACCGAGCATCATGTCGTCGCCGTCGGTGAGGCAGCGCAGGTCGTGGGGAAACTCCGCGAACATCGGGCGCAAGACGGGCTCGTAGGCGCTGCGCGATTGCCAGAGCAACTCGTACAGGTAAGGAATGATGCGGTAGCGCAGTTTGATCAGCGCGGCCACCTGCTGCGTGACCTCGGGGTGCATCCACGGTTCGTTGACGGTGCCGTCGTCGTTCCACGAATGAATGCTGAAGCGCGGCAGGAAGATGCCGAACGCGACCCAGCGCGCGAACAGTTCCGGGCCCGGCGCCGGGCCAGAGAATCCGCCGATGTCGTGACCGCTGTTCGAGATGCCGGACATGGCGAGGCCGAGGCCCATCTTCAGATTGAAGCGCAGCGTTTCCCACGAGGTGTAGTTGTCGCCGGACCAGGTCTGCACATAGCGATGCATGCCGACGCCGCCCGAACGCGATACGAGAAAGGGCCGCCGCTCAGGCGCGTGCTCGCGCTGCGCGTCGTGCGACGCGCGCATCATCAACTGCGTTTGCAGCACCTTCGCCTCGCGCGCCGGATACGCCGTGCCGAAGCCGCGTGCGATCGCGTCGGGCGACCAGATCTCGAATTCGTTGTTGTCGTTCCACGTGGCCGCGATGCCGTGTTTCAGGAGGCTGTCTTTCACACTCGCCTTCCACCAGTCGATGGTGTCGGGATTGGTGAAATCCAGATACGCGCCGACTTCGTCCCAGAACTGCACCCAGGCAGGATTGCCGTCGCGCGACTCGATCAGCAGGCCGGCTCGGGTGGCCTCATCGAATGCGGGGTGATCCTGCAGCAGGCAAGGTTTGATGTTCGCGCACAGGCGTACGCCGTGGTCGAGATAACTTTGCACGAAGCCGTCGATATCCGGAAACTTCTCGTGATTCCAGTTGAACACGTAGCGCTTCGCGCCGATCGACGTATAGCCCGACGACAGATGGAACGAGTCGCACAGCACGTCGTGTTCGCTGCATCGTTCGATGAATTCGCCCATGCGTTGCTGCGCATCGGGCGCATCGGTGTAGCTCATCGTCGAGCCGGAATAGCCCAGTCCCCACTTCGGCATCCAGGCCGGCCGTCCGGTCAGCCACGTAAAACGCCGCACCGCGTGCAGGGGCGTGCCCGCCGATGCGATGAAGTAATAGTCGAGATCGCCATGTTCGGCGACGAAGTTGCGATAGTGGCCGTGATAGTTGTCCAACTCGCGGCCCATGTTGAAGCGGCAATCGGCGAGCGTGTCGTAGAAGAGTCCGAAGCCCGTCGACGTCTGCGGCTGCCAGGTCACGTAGAACGGGATGTGCTTGTAGAGCGGATCGGTCGTGCGCGCGCTGTAGCCCATCGCGTCGATATTGCGCATCTCGTAGCTCTGATTCGCGCGATCCAGCGACCCGGCGCGCTCGCCGAGGCCGACATACATTTCATCCCGGCGCCGCTCGATGTAGTGATACACGCGCTCGTCCCACCAGCCGAAGTTATATGCCTGCGTTTTGCGGTCGCTCATCACGCAGTGCCATGCGTCGGCGTGCAGGATGTCCCACGCGCAGAAGCCGCCGTCGAGCGTGACCGTCAGGCGGATGCGCGCCGTTTCGATCACCACGTGTCCGGCGTCGCTCGACACCTCGAACGGCGGCGGCGTGAAGCCGCTCAGGTCGCGCCGCTCGCGCCCTTCGAGCGCGACGTCGTCCTCGCCCGGCGCAATGGACCAGGTGCGGGGCCCGTGCAGTTCGCCGTCAGGCAGCACGAGCACGCGGATGATGTCCTCAGCGAGCACGAACAGTTCGATCCGGCAGTGCGCCTGCGCGGTGAGAACGATGTGGTTGCCGGTCTGCGACGACAACGAAAAGCGCGGCGGGTGCTTCAGATTCGTCAGTGAATGCATGATGTGTGTTCGCTTCGAGTGAGGTCACGCAGCAGGGCTGGCGCTGCTATCGGTTTGATGCGGACGCGCGTCGCGGGTCACGCCGCGCATCAGGATGATCAGCAGCGTGGCGCCGATCAGATCGAAAGCGCCGAGTGCGCCGAAGAGCGGTGTGTAGCCGATCGAATCGGCCAGCGCACCCACCAGCAGCGAAAAGCCGAGGCCGCCGATCCACGCGGACATGCCCGCAAAACCGGCGACGGTGCCGACTTCGCTGGGATCGAACACGTCGGCGGCGAGCGTATTCACGAGCGCCGAGATCATCTGATGCGCGAAGCCGCCCACGCAGAAGAGCGCGATGGCCTGATACGGCGACGCGACGAGACCGATGCACGCGGGTCCGAGCATCATGAGCGCGCCGAGCACGACGCCCACGATGCGCGACCAGATCAGCGGCACACGCAGATGCTTCATCAGGAAGGGCGACAGATAGCCGCCGAACAACCCGCCCAGGTCGGCGGCGAGAAAGGGCAGCCACGCGAACATCGCGATCTGCTTCAGATCCATGTGGCGTTGCGTGGCGAGATACAGCGGAATCCAGAAGCTGAATGTCTGCCACGCCGGCTCAGCGAAAAAGCGCGCTTGCGCGATCGCCCAGAAGCGGCGCGTACGCAGGACCTCGCGAATGCTGCGCCGCTGCGGCGCGCCCGGCGTTTGGCCGCCGACGATCGTCTCGCGCTCCGCCTCGCTGATGCGGGCGTGCTCGGTCGGCGAGCGGTACAGCAAATACCACGCGGCGGCCCAGACGAAGCCGAGCGCGCCGGTCACGGCAAAGGCGCTTTGCCAGCCGTATCGCAACGACAGGAACACGACGAGTGGAGGCGCGAGCAGCGAACCGAGCGACGTGCCCGCGTTGAAGTAGCCCACCGCGACGGATTTCTCGCGATTGGGAAACCATTCGGCGACCACCTTCATGCCGGCCGGAATGGCGACGGCCTCGGTCAAGCCCATGAGCCCGCGCAAGGCCGCGAGCGAGAGCCAGCCGCTCGCGAACCCGTGCAGGACACCTGTCAGCGACCACAGGCAGGCGAACAGCGCAAAGCCGAGCCGCAAACCGATCAAATCGATGATCAGCCCGCAGATGGGCTGCATGATTGTGTAGCCGACCTGAAAGGCGCCCACCACATATGAGTATTGCTGCGTGCTCATGTGCAGCAGTTTCATCAACTCCGGCGCCATCACGCCGAGTGCGTTGCGCGACAGATAGTTGACGATCGTCCCGAGACACACGAGCGCGATGATCCACCAGCGCAAACCAATGATTGTTTTCAAAATCTGTCTCCGTACGCGAAGTGTTCGGTGGCCGGCCGTCGGGAAAGCGGTCATGCGCGAATTCGAACATTTATCTTCGTTTAGTGTCAGTCATCGTATCACTGGTGCGTTGGCGGAATATCAGGGAAAACCATTGTAATGGGTCGATTTGTTTAAGAATTAGCAAGGAAACATGGCCTTGAAGCGATTTGTGATCGACTTGATGTCGGACGACCGGTCACTTTGCGATTTTGGTATGGATGTTCTTACGAACATATAATGTTCGTTTTGCGCGTGCGACGCCAATGGCGGATGGCCGGGTGAGTCTGCTGTGGCGACGGCGTGCTCATGCCGTTAACTCGCCTTGCCGTATAAGCCGGATCGACCGGCGCCTCGAAGCGGGCCGCATTCGACCACCCCAAGCGGATCGGAGCGTTTCCGTGCTTGGGCAGGGCAGGGTATGAGGAAAGAATAATTCGATATCCTACGGATTTCGTCCGCGAAAAAAATGCGCGAATGCCATGCGTGCATGGCCGTGCATATTGCCGCCGGCCGAACCCCTTGCTGCATGAACGCTGCGAGTAGAGCCGCCTCGCATCGCGCCGTGCTCCGATTACAACGCCACCGCTTTTTCACCAAAACCATGTCCAATGTAACGAGACGTAACCGGGCGGCCATGCGCGCGATGTTATGCATCAGTTATTACAAAGTTGAAATACGCGGTACGGCGCCTTGCGCTATATTTCCGCCAACAACACATTCTTCCAAAGGGTGATCGATGAAGTCCGCTCGTCTTGTTCCACTTCTGATAGGGGTTTTCGCGTTGGGTGCGTCGGGCGCTGCAATGGCCGGCGGTCTCAATATCGGGGTCAACATCGGCATTCCCGCACCGGTCTACGTCGCGCCGGCACCGGTCTATGCACCGCCGCCTCCGCCGCCGCCGCCGGTCGTCTATCAACCGGCGCCCGTGTACTACGGCGGCCCGGCGATCGTGATCGGCTGGCACGGCGACCGCTACTGGGACGGCCGCCGCTACTGGGCGCGCAATGACTGGTATCGCCATCATCCCCCGGGCCGCTACGACTACGGCCACGACCACTACGACAATCATCGCGGCTGGCACTGAGCGAGCGTCCAGGCTGCGTTGATTTGAGCGCGAAGTCAAAGAGAAACCGCCCGAGAGGGCGGTTTTTCTATTGATGTTTGCAACTATCGAGACGGCCAGATAACGCACGCTCGCTTCGAGCGAAGCCTTGGCGAGACCTATCGTGTTGTTTAGTTCTGAATCGCGCGCTCGGCGCCGAGATAGCGCAGCGTAAGGAGCGACGCGTTCGGTGTGGACATGGATTGCGCGGCCTTGGCGAGTGCCGTTTGCAGGCTTGCGCGATGCCATACGCAATCGAACGGTTCGACAGCAAGCCGGTCAGCAGGTACGTTAGCCGGCAACGAAGCCCATGGAATCTCCTGACTGGATCGGAGCGTCGCGCAGAACAACGTCGCGCGCAACGGACGTGCGGATCGCGCGGGTTTATTGGGTAGAATTCTCTCACACTGCACGTGTCCACTGACCAACAAGGCCCCTATGACAACTGGCTCGCGACGGGTTCCAACGCCTCGTGCACTTCGGTGCAGCGTGATTCACAGACCCTCGCGTGGCGGCCTCGCGATTGCGCCGCGTTCATGGCGCTCCGCCTGCGTCGCGATGATGTGCGGCGTGCTGGCCGTGGCCGGTTTGCTGGTGGCGCCGCGGGCGCACGCGGTCTACGCGATCGCGCAATACGGCGCGCCGAAATATCCGGCCGATTTCAAGCACTTCGACTACGTCAACCCGGATGCGCCGAAGGGCGGCACGCTGGTGCTCGCCAATCCGAGCCGCCTCACCAGCTTCGACAAATTCAATCCGTTCACGCTGCGCGGCAATACGGCGCCCGGTGTGGACCTGATGTTCGAAAGCCTCACCGTCGGCAGCAGCGACGAAGTGGCGTCCGCCTACGGGCTGCTCGCCGACGACATCAGCATCGCGCCGGATGGTCTGTCGGTGACGTTCCACATCAATCCGCGCGCACGGTTTTCGAACGGCGATCCGGTCACCGCCGACGACGTCAAGTTCTCGCTCGACACGCTGAAAAGCCCGCAGGCCGCGCCGCAATTCGCATCGATCTTCGGCGAGATCACGCGCGCGGTGGTGGTCGATCCGCAGACGATCCGCTTCGAGTTTCACCAGCGCAATCGCGAGTTGCCGTTGCTCGCGGGCGGCATACCGGTGTTCTCGCGCAAGTGGGGGATGAAGCCGGACGGCAGCCGGATTCCGTTCGACCAGCTCGCGTTTGAAAAGCCGATCAGCAGCGGGCCTTATCTGATCGAGCAATACGACAACGGCCGCACGATCACCTACCGGCGCGACCCGAATTACTGGGGCGCGGCGCTGCCGGTGCGCGTCGGCATGAATAACTTCGATCGCATCGTCTACAAGCTGTATTCGGATAGCACGGCGCGGCTGGAGGCGTTCAAGGCTGGCGAGTACGACGCGCTAGTCGAATACGTCGCGCGCAATTGGGTGCGGCGTGACGTCGGCAAGAAATTCGATAGCGGCGAGTTGATCAAGCAGGTATTTCCGCAACATAACGGCACCGGCATGCAGGGCTTCATGCTGAACACGCGGCGGCCGCTGTTTCAGGACGTGCGCGTGCGCAAGGCACTCGATCTCGCGCTCGACTTTCAATGGCTCAATCGACAGTTATTCTTCAATCAGTACACACGTATCGACAGTTTCTTCGCCAACACCGATTTGCAGGCGAAGGGTCTTCCTTCGCCAGGTGAGCTGGCCTTGCTCGAACCGTGGCGCGCGAAGCTCGACCCGGCGGTGTTCGGGCCGCCGCCAAAGCAGCCGGACACCGATCCGCCCGGCTCGCTGCGCGCCAATCTGCTGGAGGCGCGCGCGCTGTTGCAGCAGGCCGGCTGGACCTACCGCGACGGCGCATTGCGCAACGCCAAGGGCGAGCCGTTCCGCTTCGAGATTCTCGACGACTCCGGTTCGTCAGCGCAGATGGAGCCGATCGTCGCGACCTTCATCCGCAATCTTCAGAAGCTGGGCATCGAGGCCACGTTCCGCGTGTCGGATTTTGCCGTCTATCAGAAGCGTCTGGATGCATTTGATTTCGACACCACCACGATTCGCATGCCGGACGTGCAGGTGCCCGGCTCCGAGCAGATCGAACGATTCGGCAGCAAGGCTGCCGATACACAGGGTTCCGATAACATGATCGGGCTGAAGTCGCCCGTAGTGGATGCGATCCTGAATGCGCTCGTGCATGCGCAAACACGCGAGCAACTGGTCGACGCCACGCATGCGCTCGACCGTGTGCTGATGCATGGCTACTATGTCGTGCCGCATTGGTATAGCGCGACGCATCGGGTGGCGTTCAAGCGCGGCCTTGCGTGGCCCAAAACGCTGCCCCTGTACTATTCAGCGGAAGGCTGGATCACGTCGATGTGGTGGTTCGCGCAACCTCAATCGCAATCACAGCCGCAAGCGCGGCCATAAGCACGGCCTGAGCCGCGCTAACCCGTCATTCATTCACCGCCTTCGCACCGGAAACGTCGCCATGTGGAGCTACATCCTCAAACGCCTGCTGCTGATGATCCCGACCTTGCTCGGCGTGCTGACGCTGACCTTCGTCGTGATCCAGTTCGTTCCCGGTGGCCCGGTCGAGCAGATGCAGCACGAGTTGCGTAAAGGCGCCGAGAACGGCGCGCCGTTCGGTCTGCGCGCGCATAACGGCGTCGACGCGCAGCAGATCGCGCAACTCAAAGCGCTATACGGTTTCGACAAGCCGCCGCTCGAACGCTACGTGCTGATGCTCAAGCGCTTTTCGACTTTCGATCTCGGCCAGAGCTATTTCCGCCATCAAAGCGTGTGGTCGCTGATCGTCTCCAAGCTGCCGGTGTCGATCAGCATCGGCTTATGGACGTTCTTTCTGACGTATCTGATATCGGTGCCGCTCGGCATTGCGAAGGCGGTGCGCAACGGCTCGCGCTTCGATGTCGCAACGAGCCTCGTGGTGCTGTTTGGCTACGCGATTCCGGGCTTCGTGCTGGGCGTCCTGCTGCTCGTGTTGTTCGGCGGCGGCACGTTTCTGCAACTGTTCCCGCTGCGCAATCTCACTTCGGACAACTGGGCGCAACTGAGCGTCGTCGGCAAGATTCTCGACTATCTGTGGCATATCGCGTTGCCGATCACGGCATCGGTGGTGGGCAGTTTCGCGGTCGTCACCATGCTGACGAAAAACGCTTTTCTCGACGAGATCCGTAAGCAATACGTGCTCACCGCGCGCGCCAAAGGATTGTCCGAAAAGCGCGTGCTGTGGAAGCACGTGTTCCGCAATGCGCTGTTGCCGCTGATCGTCGGTTTTCCGGGGGCGTTTATCGGCGCGTTCTTTACCGGCAGTCTGCTGATCGAAACGCTGTTTTCGCTCGACGGCCTCGGGCTGCTGTCATACGAATCGGTGGTGCGGCGCGACTATCCGGTCGTGCTCGGCACGCTGTATCTGTTCACGCTGATCGGGCTCGCAACGAAGCTGATCTCCGATCTTTGCTATGTGTGGGTCGATCCCCGCATCCAATTCGAACAACTGGAGCGCTGATGAATCGAGCCCGTCTTTCCGCCGATGCGTCGGCGCGCACCGAACCGGCGCGCGCGTTCGTCTCGCCTTCGCCCGCACGGCGCGTGTGGCAGCGCTTTCGCCAGCAACGTCTCGGCTACTGGAGCCTGATCGTGTTCGTCGTGGCATTCGCCGCGAGTCTGGCCGGCCCGCTGTGGTCGAACGACAAGCCGCTCGTGGTGCGCTACGACGGCAGCCTGTATTTCCCGATGTTCAAGAGTTACGCCGAGACCACCTTCGGCGGCGATTTCCCGACGCCGGCCGATTATCTCGATCCGTATATCAAGCATCGTTTCGATGCGCCAGGCAATTTCGCCGTGTATCCGCCGAATCGCTATTACTACGACACGCTGAATTACTTCTCGAAAGCGCCGAACCCGGCGCCGCCATCGCGCGACAACTGGCTCGGCACCGACGACCGCGGCCGCGACCTGCTCGCGCGTCTGCTCTATGGCTTCCGGGTCTCGGTGGAATTCGGGCTGGTGCTGACGCTGATCGGCACGATACTCGGCATCGCGGCGGGTGCCGTGCAGGGTTATTTCGGAGGACGTACCGATATCATCGGGCAGCGCCTGATCGAAATCTGGAGCGCCATGCCGGAGCTTTACCTGCTGATCATCTTTTCGTCGATCTTCGAGCCGGGCTTCATTCTGCTGATCGTGCTGCTTTCGCTGTTCGGGTGGATCGGCCTGTCCGATTACGTACGCGCGGAATTTCTGCGCAATCGCCACCAGGACTATGTACGCGCGGCGCGAGCGATGGGGTTGTCGAACTGGCAGATCATGTGGCGGCATGTGCTGCCCAACAGCCTGACGCCGGTGATCACGTTCCTGCCGTTTCGCATGAGCGGCGCCATTCTCGCGCTGACGAGCCTCGACTTTCTCGGCCTGGGCGTGCCGTCGCCGACGCCGAGTCTTGGCGAACTGCTCGCGCAAGGCAAGGCGAATCTCGACGCGTGGTGGATTTCACTGTCAACCTTCGGCGTACTGGTGGCGATGCTGTTGCTGCTGACCTTCATGGGCGACGCGCTGCGCAACGCGCTCGACACCCGCATCTCCGATGCCATGCGCGCCGGAGGCAATCAATGAGCGCGAACTTGCAAAGCACCGCGTCACAAACCACGACACTGCCGCTGCTCGAACTGGACCATCTGCATGTGCGTTTCGGCGACACCGTCGCGGTGAGCGACGTCACGCTCGCGATCCAGCGCGGCGAGCGGGTGGCGCTGGTCGGCGAATCGGGTTCGGGCAAGAGCGTGACCGCGCTGTCGATCCTGCGTCTGTTGAGCGACGCGCAGGTGAGCGGCTCGATCCGTTTCGACGGCGAGGACCTGCTCGGCAAAACCGAGCGCGAGATGCGCGGCTTGCGCGGCTCGGACATCGCGATGATCTTTCAGGAGCCGATGACCGCGCTCAATCCGCTCTACACGGTCGGGGACCAGATCGCGGAAACTATCGTCGTGCATGACGGCGTGACGGCCAACGAGGCGCGCAAGCGCGCCGTGGCGCTGCTGGGACGCACTGGCATCGCTGAACCGGGCAAGCGCGTGAACAGCTATCCGCATCAGTTGTCGGGCGGCCAGCGTCAGCGCGCGATGATCGCGATGGCGCTGGCGTGCCGTCCGCGTCTCCTGCTGGCCGACGAGCCGACCACGGCGCTCGACGTGACGATCCGCGCGCAGATCGTCGACCTGCTGCTGGAGTTGCAGCGCGACGAAGCGGAAAAGCGCGGCATGGCCGTGCTGCTGATCACGCACGATCTGAACCTGGTGCGCCACTTCGCGCAACGCATCGCGGTGATGGAGAAGGGCGTCCTCGTGGAGAGCGGGCCGGTCGAGCAGGTGTTCGAGTCGCCGCAGCATCCTTACACGCAACGTCTGCTGGCAAGCCGCCCGGAACGCACGGTGGTGCCGGTGCTGCCGATTTCGCCGGTGCTGCTCGAAGCGCGCGAGATTTCGGTCGACTTCAAAACGAAGCTGCCGGGGTTCAGCGGCTGGTTTCGCTCGGGGCGGTTTCGCGCCGTCGCGGATGCGAACGTCTCTGTGCGCCAGGGCGAGACGCTCGGGATTGTCGGCGAGTCGGGTTCGGGCAAATCGACGCTGGCGATGGCCTTGCTCGGTCTCCAACGCACCGTGCACGGCGAGATCGAGTTTCAGGGCAGGGCGCTCGGCAGCTACCGCGGCGCCGAACAGACCGCGCTGCGCTCGAACATGCAGGTGGTCTTCCAGGATCCGTTCAGTTCGCTTTCGCCGCGTCAGACCGTCGAGCGGATCGTCGGCGAAGGGCTCGCGCTGCACCGGCCGACCATGACGCCGCAGGCGCGGCGCGACAAGGTGATCTCGGTGTTGCGCGAAGTCGGCCTCGACCGCACGGTGCTGCAACGCTATCCGCACGAATTCTCCGGCGGGCAGCGTCAGCGGATCGCGATTGCGCGCGCGCTGGTGCTCGAACCACGCATTCTGATCCTCGACGAACCGACTTCCGCGCTCGATGTTTCCATTCAACAGCAGGTGCTGAAACTGCTCGCCGGGTTGCAACAGAAGTACAACCTTGGCTTCATTTTTATTAGCCACGACTTAGCGGTAATCGGGGCAATGGCGCATCGTGTCGCGGTCATGCAAAACGGTTCGATCGTCGAAAGTGGCGAGGTTGAGGAGATTTTTGCGACACCCGCCCACCCGTACACTCGAAAGCTGCTGAAAGCCGCGCTAGATCATTGATTTTGCGTTTTTTCACCAATTGGGTGCGCGTCTCGATTGTTTTTTTCTATTTGTTTTGACATGTGAATACTTACTGGCTAGTATCGACCCAACTTTTTTCCGTAGACCCCTGATTTTTAGGCAAAAAATACCGACCAATGCAGCACAGAAACCTAACCCAGGCTTGCACGCGCGTCGTCGCCGGGATGTTCATTGGCGTCTTGATGGCAGCAGCTCCCGGCGCGTTCGCCGACGAAGTAAGCAGTTTCAATCAGAATGCCTCATATTCGACCCTCAGCGGGTCGAATTCTTTGTCCGCTCCCACTTCGCAAGCAGCCGCTCCGGATAGCGGCAGCGGCGCCAAATCGTTCCTTTCCGGCATGGCCGGCAAAGCGGGCGACGTGGTCGTCGGCGCGCTGAACATGATCGGCGTGCGCTACCGCTGGGGTGGCAACACCCCGGATTCGGGGCTCGATTGCAGCGGCTTCGTGCGCTACGTGTTCCAGGACACGCTCGGTATGGCGCTGCCGCGCCGCGCCGAGGAAATGAGCCGTGTCGGCGAAAAGGTTCGCGTGAGCGACCTGAAGCCGGGCGATCTGGTGTTCTTCAACACCATGCGCCGCACGTTCTCGCACGTCGGCATCTATATCGGCGACAACAAGTTCGTGCATTCGCCCTCCACGGGCAGCACGATCCGTGTCGACGACATGGATGACGGCTACTGGGAAAAGCGCTTCACCGGCGCGCGTCGGATTGAGGCGTCGTATCAGGACGGCCAGGATCTGCGCAAGCGCGTGAACGCGGCAATCGGCGGCGATCAGTAAGCGATTGCATCGGCGGTTCCCGGCATGAAAAAGCCTGCCTCGAACGAAGCAGGCTTTTTTGCGTTTGAGCGGCAGACGAGGCCGCTCCAAGGACTGCTCAGGTCCCTTTACGCCGCGGCCCGGCTCGCCGCCGCCAGCTTGCGTTGCAATTCCGGCATCATCTTCGCGACCGCTTCCTCGCCGGCCAGAATCGCCGCGTTGCGCTGCGAGAAATCACTGCCGCTCATGGCGGCCAGATTCGGGCGGATCACGACGTCGGCGTATTTGTCGAGTTCATAGGCCTTGATCGTCTGGCCCATGATCGTGAAGGTCTGCATCAGCACGTCGAACGAGCTGGCCGTCAGGCCGCTTTCCGGGCGCTGCGAGATATCCACGGCGATCACGAAATCCGCGCCCATCTTGCGCGCGAACGACGCCGGCACTGGACTCACCAGGCCGCCGTCCACGTACTCATGGCCGCCGATCTTCACCGGTTCGAAAATCGACGGCACGCTGCACGACGCACGCACAGCAATGCCGGTATTGCCGCGCTGGAACAGGATCGGCTGGCCGGTTCTGAGGTCGGTGGCGACCACGCCGAGCGGCTTGGCCATTTTCTCGATCGGACGGTTGTTGAGCGTCGTGTTCAGGTAGTTCTGCAGCGCGACGCCTTGCAGAAAGCCGCGCGTGCGAAACGGCATGGCCCAGTCGCTGATCGACGCTTCGTCCATGGTCAGGGCGAGCTTGTTCAACGCGAAGCCGTTCATGCCCGACGCGTACAGCGCACCCACCACCGAACCGGCGCTGGTGCCCGCCACCAGATCGATCTGGATATTGCGCGCCTCGAGTCCCTTGATCACGCCGATGTGCGCGAAGCCGCGCGCCGCGCCGCCGCCCAGTGCGAGCGCGACGCGCAACGGCCGCTGCGGCTTGTCGAGCGGCGGCGTGTTGACAGCGGGCGTGGCGGCGACGGGCGTGCTGTCGGTTTTGCTGCCGGTCGTGGTGCAGGCGGCCAGCACCGCGGAGGCGGCGGCCAGTGAAAAGTTGCGGCGGGCGAGGCTAGGCGATGAGGGCTTCAACGAGTTCTCCAGCAACGGCGCGAGCAACGCAGTCGGCGTCACCGGTGGCCGCGATCAGGCGGATAGTCAGACGGACGGCATCGCCGGCGGCGATTCCATGCGCTGTGGAGCTATCTCCGGCCGCAGCGCGCGCACATCATAAAGCAAAGCTCCGCGCGCGCGGCGGCGCGGTAATGAAACGTTGCAGAGGAAGTCCTCGGGCGCTGTGCAGCGCGGCATGCACGCCGCACCCGGCCGTTCGGACGAGGGCAGATAAGACGCCTCTCGAAGGTATAATTCGCCTCTCGCATTTATTTCCTTCGTGCCCATGCATGGCGCTGTTTTGCCGAATGGGCGCGCTCCGCTGCCGCGCTTCGCGGGCGATGTCTGCCCCGAGCGCCGGCGCCTGTCTTCCGAGTAACCGCTAATGACCACCTCCGTTCGTACCCGTTTCGCACCGAGTCCCACCGGCTTCATCCACCTCGGCAACATTCGCTCCGCGCTTTATCCGTGGGCGTTCGCGCGCAAGATGAAAGGGACCTTCGTGCTGCGGATCGAGGACACCGACGTCGAGCGCTCCACCAGCGAATCCGTCGACGCCATTCTCGAAGGCATGGCGTGGCTGGACCTCGACTTCGACGAAGGTCCGTTCTACCAGATGCAGCGCATGGACCGTTACGGCGAAGTGCTCAAGGAGATGCAGGACGCGGGGCTGGTGTACCCGTGCTACATGTCGACGGAAGAACTCGACGCGCTGCGCGAGCGTCAGCGCGAAGCCGGCGAAAAGCCGCGCTATGACGGCACGTGGCGTCCGGAACCGGGCAAGGTTTTGCCGGAGCCGCCGGCGGGCGTGCAGCCGGTGCTGCGCTTCCGTAATCCGCTCACCGGCGTGGTGGCGTGGGACGACGCCGTGAAAGGCCGCATCGAAATCTCGAACGAAGAGCTCGACGATCTCGTCATCGCGCGTCCGGACGGCACGCCGACCTATAACTTCTGCGTGGTGGTCGACGATCTGGACATGCGCATCACGCACGTGATTCGCGGCGACGATCACGTCAACAACACGCCGCGGCAGATCAACATTCTGCGCGCGCTCGGCGGCGAGCCGCCGGTCTACGCGCACTTGCCGACCGTGCTGAACGAGCAGGGTGAGAAGATGAGCAAGCGCCACGGCGCGATGAGCGTGATGGGTTATCGCGACGCCGGTTTCCTGCCGGAAGCAGTGGTCAACTATCTGGCGCGCCTCGGTTGGTCGCATGGCGACGCGGAAATCTTCTCGCGCGAACAGTTCGTCGAGTGGTTCGATCTGGAGCATCTGGGCAAGTCCCCGGCTCAGTACGACCACGACAAGCTGGCTTGGCTGAACGCGCACTACATCAAGGAAGCGGATAACGAGCGTCTCGCCGGGCTGGCCAAGCCGTTCTTCGCCGAGCTGGGCGTCGACGAAGCCGCACTCGCCCAAGGTGCGGATCTGGTTGCGGTGGTTGGCTTGCTGAAGGACCGCGCGTCGACGGTGAAGGAGATTGCCGAGAACGCCGCGATGTTCTATCGCACGCCGGCGCCTGATGCCGAGTCCATCGCGCAGCACGTGACCGACGTGGTGCGCCCGGCGCTCGCCGATCTGGCCGCCGCGCTCAAGACCGTGGAGTGGACCAAGGAAGCAATCGCCGCCGCTTTGAAGGCGACGCTCGGCGCGCACAAGCTGAAGATGCCGCAACTGGCCATGCCGGTGCGTCTGCTGGTTGCGGGCACCACCCATACGCCGTCAATCGACAGCGTGCTGATGCTGTTCGGGCGTGATGTCGTCGTGGGCCGTATCGAAAAAGCGCTGGTCTGAGCGCGTTCGCGCGTGCCTTGAGCGGGTTTGCATACGGCTTCTGAAAAAAGTCGCATGCAATTGCTCAAAGGGTATTTACAAAGCGCAAATTGGCCTCTAGAATCTCGTTTCTGTTCTGCAAGGGGGGTATAGCTCAGCTGGGAGAGCGCTTGCATGGCATGCAAGAGGTCAGCGGTTCGATCCCGCTTACCTCCACCATCAGAGCAGAGTGAAGTTGTTCCGAAGTCTGGAACCTGTAGCAAAAAAGACTTCACAAACAGTTGTAACGTAGTTAGAATATCGGTCTTTGCTGCTGGCAAACAGAAGTTAGCGTGAGATAGCGGCAAGATAAAGACAAATCTGAAAAGATTATGTCCCCTTCGTCTAGAGGCCTAGGACATCACCCTTTCACGGTGAGTACAGGGGTTCGAATCCCCTAGGGGACGCCAAACATCAGCGTCGGTTTAGTGTTCGATTTATTCGAGTAGTAAGCAGCGCAGCTTGCAGAGAGAAAACCAACGCTCGCAAGTCATTGATAGGCAAACTGGAGCGGTAGTTCAGTTGGTTAGAATACCGGCCTGTCACGCCGGGGGTCGCGGGTTCGAGTCCCGTCCGCTCCGCCAGACAAAGCCCGTTCATACGAACTTGAACGGGCTTTTTCATTAAAGGTGTAAGCAGTACGTTGTCCCCTTCGTCTAGAGGCCTAGGACATCACCCTTTCACGGTGAGTACAGGGGTTCGAATCCCCTAGGGGACGCCAAACATCAGCGTCGGTTTAGTGTTCGATTTATTCGAGTAGTAAGCAGCGCAGCTTGCAGAGAGAAAACCAACGCTCGCAAGTCATTGATAGGCAAACTGGAGCGGTAGTTCAGTTGGTTAGAATACCGGCCTGTCACGCCGGGGGTCGCGGGTTCGAGTCCCGTCCGCTCCGCCAGATTTGACAAAGCCCACTTCGAAAGAAGTGGGCTTTTTTTATTCCGCTGTCCAGCGCGCCTGGGTATGCTGGGGACAAACAGCCATTGCCAGCGCGCGCGGCCTGTTTTACCGTTGACCCGACTCTTCCTTGTCGCCCCGCCATGTTCGATCCCACCGAAGCTCCGTTACCGTTTCATCTGCGCAAAGCCAGCATGGACGATTTCGAGTTCGCCGAGGCGCTGACTCGCAACAACATGGGCGGTTACTACCGTCGCCATCATCTCGTCTGGCGTGGCGATCTGTTTCTCGGTAGCTGGCGCGAGTCGGAGAATTTCATTCTCGAAATGGACAGCACGCCGATCGGCGTGTTGCGCATCACGCAAGAGGGCGATTCGCTGCATATCCGCGACGTGCAGATTGCCGAAGGCCATCGCCGGCTCGGCGCCGGCACGTATCTGCTCGATGTCTCGCATCAGTGGGCGCGCGAGCGCGGTCTGCGCGAGTTGCAATTGCGTGTGTTCGTCGACAACCCTGCGGCTCGGCTCTATCAGCGCAAAGGCTACAAGCTGGCCGGTCCGCGTCTTGCTCAGCTCGGTGCGATCAGGCATCTGGCGCGACGGGTTTGAGGCGTGGGGTTTGACACGCGAGGTCTGCGGCGCACGTGTTTGGCACGCTGGCTTTGAAGCGTCGGGCTTGACCGGCGGGGCCTGAGGCGCCAGTGATTGACCCGCAGTGTTTGAGGCGCCGAATTAGGCGCGCCGCGTCTGAAGCGCGCGTTTGACGCCGCGGTTTTACACGCTCACTCAACGCCCGGCATCGCTCTCTGCATCCGCGCGATCTCGCGCCGTCTCGTCGTCCAGTTCCGTATCGACGTGCTCCCCATGTCCCGCCCGATGTTCCGAGCCGCGCTCGATAAACGCGCGCGGACTTTCGCCGAACGCGCGGCGGAACATCGCGGAAAACGCGCTCTGACTCTGATAGCCCAGTTCCAATGCGACATGCGAAAGCGGCCGTCCCTGGCTCAATAGCGGAATCGCGCGCGCCAGAATCGCCTGCTGGCGCCATTGCGAGAAACTCACGCCCAATTCCTGACGAAACAGCCGCGCAATGGTGCGCGTGCTCGCGCCCACGCTGGACGCCCATTGTTCGAGCGACTCGCCATGCGTCGGGTCCGCAATCACCGCTTCGCACAGCGCGCGCAGACGCTTTTCGTTAGGCATCGGCACGGAGAGCGGCAGCGGTTCTGAGCGAGTCAGTTCGTCGAGCGCGAGGGCGCCCAGCAACTGCTCACGCGTGGCCGAGATACCCGGCGTGTCGAGCGCGGCAATCACTTCGCGCAGCAGATCCGAGACTTCGACCACGCGTGGCGTATCGAGGCCGGCCGGCACGGTGCTTTCGATGATGTAGAGCGTGCGCAGGAACGCGTCTTCGACGGCGACCACTTCGTGCGTCACGTGCGGCGGTACCCAGATTGCCCGCGAGGGCGGCACCATCCACGTCGTGCCGGTCGTCGCGACCCGCAGCACGCCGCGCGACGCATAGGCCACCTGTGCCCATGCATGCGTGTGACGCGCGATGCGCCAGCCCGAGGGCATCTGCCGCGAGCGCACACGGATCGGATGCGTTTCGTTCGGCTGGAACTCGGGCGGGATATCGGCGAAGCGTACGAGGCTCGACAGGTTTGAGTCGGCGGACGAAGTCATGGTGAAGATCGATCCCGATAACGGAACGCCGGCAACGCGGGCTCCCCAAAGTACGCCGAAAGCGCCGCAAGGCAAAACCCCGTGCGGGCGGGCAAACCGCCGCGGGCTTCTCATTGTAGGTGTTGCAAGGGACGGGGCGTTGCATAATGTCCAGACTACCGGACCCGAGGAGAACGCCATGAGCTTTGCTACCGCGGACTTGTGCGACGCGCACGAGGATCAATTGGCGCTCGGCACGTTGCGCGTGCTCGAGCCGGTCTTCCACCTGTTCAGCCGGGCCGAGTGTTTCAGCGGTGAAGCGGTGACGCTGAAGGTCTTCGAGGACAACGCGCTCGTGCGGGCCACGCTCGAGGAGAAGGGCGCGGGCCGTGTGCTGGTGATCGACGGCGGCGGCAGCCTGCGTTGCGCGCTGGTCGGCGGCAACCTCGCGCAGATCGCGGAACAGAACGGCTGGGCGGGCATCGTCCTGAACGGCTGCGTGCGCGATGCGCTCGAACTCAACGAGGTGAACGTCGGCGTTGCGGCTTTGACGACCTCACCACGGCGCGGCCAGAAGCTCGGCACTGGTGAACGCGGCGTGGCGGTGCAATTGCCCGGCGCGCTGGTGCGTCCCGGCGAATGGATCTACGCGGATATCGACGGCGTGCTCGTGGCGAGCGCGGCGCTGAACTGAACTGAACCGCAGCCGCATTTAAGCTCGAACAGAGCCAGAAACAGAAGCCACCCAAACCCTAATTCAAGGAGAGCAAACGACGATGCAGACCGTCTATGTATACGGCACATTGCGCGCCGGTGAGGTGAACGACATCCGCCATGCCGCGGCGCGTAACGAGATCGCCGCGCCCAATCTGCTCGGCACGGCCACAGTCCGTGGCCATCTATTCGACTTCGGCTCGTATCCGGGCCTCGTGGTCGACGAAGCCGGCGTCGACGTGATCGGCGACGTCTACGAGATCGACGACGAACTGGTCGCCGTGCTCGACGAAATCGAGGCGGTCTATCCGGGCGTCGAGGATCGTTTCCTCGCGCGCGAAGTGATCGTGAAGGTCGACGGCAATGTCGTGAACTGCCGCTTTTATCCGGTTGCGCCGAATCTGGTGAAGGGCTTGCCCGAAATCAAATCGGGCGACTGGATCGAGTACCGCAGCACGCGCTGACCAAAACGCGTGACAGGTACATAAAAAAACGGCCCGGCAAGCATACGCCTGTCGGGCCGTCCGGTCGGTCAGCCTTGCGACTCAAGCTGCTTTCGCGCCGGGTGTGTCATGCGAAAGCGGGCTTGTTACTGCGTCGTCCGTAACCCATGCATCGGAGTGCGTCTGAATGAACGCGCCCGATGCATCCACGAGGCCTGACGCCAGCCTCAAATTTCCTCGTACAGCGGCAGCGTGAGGAAGTCGGTGAACTGCTCCGACGTCGACATCTCTTCGAAGATCTGCGCGGCGCGCTCATACGGCTTCGTATCGCCGCCCACGGCCTGCTTGACCTTCTCGAGTTCCTGCGCCGACAACTCGCGCACCAGTTCGGCCGTCACCTTGCGGCCGTCGTCGAGCTTGCCCTTCGGCGAGCGAATCCATTGCCATACCTGCGAGCGCGAGATTTCCGCGGTGGCCGCGTCTTCCATCAGGTTATGAATCGGCACGCAGCCATTGCCGGCGAGCCACGCGCCCAGGTAATGAATGCCGACGTTGATGTTGTTGCGCAGACCGCCTTCGGTGATCGGCGCTTCCGGACGGAAGTCCGTCAGGTCGGTGGCCGTGACGAGCACGTCGTCGCGTTGCTTGCCGATCTGGTTCGGCTTGTCGCCGAGCACCTTGACGAACTCTTCCATCGCGATCGGCACGAGGCCCGGATGCGCGACCCAGCCGCCGTCGTAGCCGTCGCCGGCATCGCGCGCCTTGTCCGAGCGCACGCCGCCCATTGCCTTTTCGTTGGCGGCCGGATCGTTCTTGATCGGAATCAGCGCACTCATGCCGCCGATCGCCGGCGCATTGCGGCGATGGCACGTCTTTAGCAACAGCAGCGCGTAGGCGCGCATGAACGGCGACGTCATCGTGATCTGCGAGCGGTCGGCCAGACAGAAGTCGCGGTTGGCCTTGAACTTCTTGATCGCCGAGAAGATGTAGTCCCAGCGGCCGGCGTTCAGGCCCGAGCTGTGTTCGCGCAGCTCGTACAGGATCTCGTCCATTTCGAAGGCGGCGACGATCGTTTCGATCAGCACCGTCGCGCGAATCGTGCCGCGCGGCACGTCGACGGCTTCCTGCGCGGCGACGAAGATGTCGTTCCACAGACGCGCTTCGAGATGGCTTTCCATCTTCGGCAGATAGAAGTACGGGCCCGAGCCGCGCGCGACCAGTTCCTTCGCGTTGTGCACCATGAAGAGCGCGAAGTCGAAGATGCCGCCCGACACGCGCTTGCCGTCCACCTTCACGTGCTTCTCGTCCAGATGCCAGCCGCGCGGACGCACGATCAGCGTGGCGACCTTGTCGTTCAGCGTGTACGACTTGCCGTTCTGCTCCAGCGAAATCGTGCGGCGCACCGCGTCCTTCAGATTGATATGGCCGGTGATCTGGTTGTCCCAGCTCGGCGCGTTCGAATCTTCGAAGTCGGTCATGTACGAGTCCGCGCCGGAATTCAGCGCGTTGATGATCATCTTGCGCTCGACCGGACCGGTGATTTCCACGCGGCGGCATTGCAGGTCCTGCGGCAGCGGGGCGATGGTCCAGTCGCCTTCACGCACGCTTTTCGTTTCGGCGAGGAAGTCGGGGCGCTCGCCGGCGTCCAGACGCTTCGTGCGCTCCGCGCGCGCCTGCAACAACTGCTGGCGGCGCGGCTCGAACGTGCGATGCAGCGCGGCGACGAGTTCGAGCGCTTCGCGCGTGAGAATCGCGTCATAGCCCGGCTTGATCTCAGCCGTGATGTCCATGCCCTGCGGCAGTTGCGATGATGAATGCGATGACTGCGGGTTCGCCATGTTTTCTCCTTGGTCGGTCAGATTGCAAAGATGCAAATGTTGAAATGCGGTTGAGTTGTGTTGATGAGCGTCGCGTGATCCGGTGGTAGCCGTCATGCGCCAGGGCTGTGGCGCGTACGGCTGCCGCCTGAGCCGCTGCTGCGGCCGGACGACGCGGGGTTCTTCAGAAAAGCGAGCAGATCGGTCATGCCTCCGCCCGAGCCATGCGGCGTGACGCCCAGTTCTTCGGCTGGGGCGTTTTGCCGGTTGAGCCAGAAAGTGGTGAAGCCGAACCACGTCGCGCCCGCCACGTCCCAGCCGTTCGACGACACGAAGACGATCTCGCGCGGCACCGCGTCGAAGGCTTGCGTGCCGAGCGCGTAAGCGGCGGGCGAGGGTTTGTAGGCGCGTACGGCGTCGACGGATAGAACGTGGTCGAACAGGCGCGTCATGCCGGCGCTCTTCACGGCGATGTCGAGCATTTGCGGATTGCCGTTCGAGAGAATCGCCAGGCGTGGACGCGGGGCCGGTTCGCCGCCCGCGTGCGCAGCCGAGGACGCGTCGCGCAACTGGCGCAGCGCGGGCACGGCATCAGGGAAAGCGGACAGGCACGCATATTCGTCCATCAGACGCTTCTCGGCCGTGCGGCCCAGCGTGAGCTGAAGTTTTTTCGCGGCGAAGCGCAACGCGTCGAGCGTGATGTCCCAGAACGGCCGGTAATGCGCGCCGGGTGCGTCCGCGGAATCCGCGAGCGTGCGCAACTGCGTGTATTCGATCTGTTTTTGCCGCCACAACTGCGAAAGCGCGTCGCCGTGGCCGGGGAACATCTGCTCCGCGGCAGCGATCACCGAATGCACGTCGAAAAGCGTGCCGTAGGCGTCGAAAATCACTGCTTTAGGGGAGAGTGTCGTTGTGGCCGACATTGCCGTGCACTCCTATCAGAGGTCAGGATGGATTGTATTAGTGATGCCAGACGCTAAAAAAGAGGCTAAACATCACTTGATCTTTTACTTTCATCCACCTAATCTGACGCGCACTGACCACTTTCCCGCCTAGACGCGGCTCCCATCGCTCATGGACCGTTTCAAGCAGATCGAGACTTTCGTGACCGTCGCGGCCAAAGGCAGTCTGTCTGCCGCGGCGTCGGCCGAAGGCGTCGCGCCGGCTATCATCGGCCGCCGCATCGACGCGCTCGAAGAGCGTCTCGGCGTCAAATTGCTGGTGCGCACCACGCGCAAGATCACGCTGACCTTCGAAGGCTCGGCCTTCCTCGAAGACTGCCAGCGCATCATCCACGAGATGCAAAACGCCGAAGCCAGCGTGTCGGCGGGCGGCGTCAAGGCGAGCGGCCATTTGCGGCTGTCCGCGCCGGCAGGCTTCGGGCGCCGGCACGTCGCACCGCTGGTGCCGGCCTTCACCGTCGCGCACCCGGATGTGTCGATCACACTCGACCTGTCCGACCGCCTCGTCGATCTGGTCAACGAGGGTTTCGACTGTGCGGTGCGTCTGGGCGAACTGCCGGATTCGTCGCTGGTGTCGCTCAAGCTCGGCGAGAACCGCCGTGTGTGCGTGGCGTCGCCGTCGTATCTGAGCCGGCGCGGCGCGCCGCACAGCCTCGCCGATCTCGCGCATCACAACTGTCTCGCGCTCGGCGCGAGCGCCAACCAGCAGCGCGGCTGGATGTTCCAGCAGGGCGACAAGGTTGTGTCGATCAAGGTGTCCGGCACGATGGAATGCTCGGACGGCGCGGTGCTGCACGAATGGTGTCTCGAAGGCTACGGTCTCGCGTGGCGCTCCTGGTGGGAGGTCGGCACGGACATCGCGGCCGGGCGGCTCGTCAGCGTGCTCGACGAATTCGCCGCGCCGCCCATCGGCATTCATGCGGTGTTTCCGCAGCGTCGGCACTTGCCGCTGCGAGTGCGACTGTTTCTGGACTTTCTCAAGCATACGTATGGGCACCCTGACTACTGGGGCTAGATGCGGGGGGCTAAAATGCGGACGCTAAGTGCGCGGCTGATGGCGTCGCCGCGAACAGGGGGTTTCCGATATGCGGACAGACCCTCAACAGATTCATACGCTCAATTCCGCGACCTACAATCGATTGAAGCGGCTTGTAAGCCGAGCCTCGTTGGACGCTGACGCCGCGCTCTGCGCAGCCGGCGACGGAGGGCATCATGTTCAGGCACATCCTGGTTCCGACCGACGGTTCTGACCTGTCACGCAAGGCAATCGACGGCGCCATCGATCTCGCGCAAGCCGTCAATGCCCACGTCACCGCCTACGCGTGTCTGCCGCAATACCCGTACTCGCCGTTCTCCGACGTAGTGGTCGAACCGCCCTCCGAATTCCTGCAGCGCAGCGAGCGCGAAGCGCGCGTACATCTGCGCGAGGTGGAGATGGCGGCGCGCCGTGTCGGCGTCACGGTCGACAGCCGGACCAGTGTGCATCCGGCGCCGTATCTCGGCATCATCGAAGCGGCGGAGCAGGGCGGCTGCGATGTGATCTTCATGGCTTCGCATGGCCGCCGCGGTCTGGGCAGCCTGCTGATCGGCAGCGAAACGCAGCGGGTGCTCACGCATACGAAGATTCCGGTGATCGTGTATCGCTGAAATCGCAGGCGGAAAAAAACGCGCCGGCGGTGAGGCCGGCGCGCGCTGTGTTCGCCGCACAATCCGTTGTGCTGGCTTTCTCTCCACTGCTGCTGCGATCTCTCCCAAGTTCCTCTGCGAGATTTCGGCCGTCGAGTGCGGTACGACTCACGCCCCGACGGCCTTGCTCCTCCCTGTGACGGCGGCACTTTGACCGAGCCGTTTCGACCGTCTATCTGCCTTGTTCCAGCGATCAGACCGCGCGGTTGCTTACGCGACCTTCTTGTCGAAGAACTGTTCGTCTTCCGTCGAGCCGTGCAGCGCGGTCGTCGATGCATCGCGTTCGACCGTTTGCGTCACAGCGTCGAAGTAGCCAGTGCCCACTTCGCGTTGATGCTTGACCGCGGTGAAGCCCTTTTCGGCGGCAGCGAATTCGGCCTGCTGCATTTCGACGAAGGCGGTCATCTGGTTGCGGGCATAGCCGTGCGCGAGGTTGAACATCGAGTAGTTCAGCGCGTGGAAGCCGGCCAGCGTGATGAACTGGAACTTGTAGCCCATCGCGCCGAGTTCGCGCTGGAACTTGGCGATCGTCGCGTCGTCGAGATTCTTCTTCCAGTTGAACGACGGCGAGCAGTTGTACGACAGCAGTTGATCCGGGTACTCCTTGTGGATCGCGTCGGCGAATTTCTTCGCGAACTCGAGGTCCGGCTTGCCGGTTTCGCACCAGATCATGTCGGCGTACGGCGCGTAGGCGAGGCCACGCGAGATCGCTTGCTCGAGACCCGGCTTCGTGCGGTAGAAACCTTCCACCGTGCGCTCGCCGGTCAGGAACGGCTTGTCGTTGTCGTCGATGTCCGACGTGATCAGGTCGGCGGCTTCCGCATCGGTGCGAGCCAGCAACACGGTCGACGTGCCCGAGACGTCAGCGGCCAGACGCGCGGCCGTCAGTTTGGCGATGTTTTCACGCGTCGGCACGAGCACCTTACCGCCCATGTGACCGCATTTCTTCACCGAAGCCAGTTGGTCTTCGAAGTGCACGCCCGCGGCGCCGGCATCGATCATCGCCTTCATCAGTTCGAATGCGTTCAGCACGCCGCCGAAGCCGGCTTCGGCATCCGCCACGATCGGTTGGAAGTAGTCCACGTAGCCTTCATCGCCCGGATTCTTGCCTTCCGACCACTGGATCTGGTCAGCGCGCGTCAGCGTGTTGTTGATGCGCTTCACGACGAGCGGCACCGAGTTCGCCGGATACAGCGACTGGTCCGGGTACATTTCACCGGCGACGTTCGCGTCACCCGCCACTTGCCAGCCCGACAGATAGATCGCCTTGAGGCCGGCCTTGACCTGCTGCATGGCCTGATTGCCGGTCAGCGCGCCGAGCGAGTTGACGAACGGCTCGTTGTTCACGCTTTCCCAGAGCTTTTCCGCGCCGCGCTTGGCGAGCGTGTGCTCGACTTGCACCGAACCGCGCAGGCGGATCACGTCTTCCGCCGTGTAGCTGCGCTTCACGCCTTTCCAGCGCGGATCGGTTTCCCATTGCTGTTGGAGTTGCTTGGCTTGTTCTTGACGGGACATGGTGTGCTCCTTGGTTGCCTGTAATGGATAAGTGACTCTGTCTTCGGCGAAGCGGCTGGCCGGTTGGGGCGTTTCGTTTCGTGAAGTCTTGTATAAGAGTCTAGGCAAATCGGCGGTTGCGCAATAGTCGCCAAGAAGGCCTTTTGGAATATTTATTTGTATTTAAAATCAACGAATTACATTGTGCGTTTCACATTAAGAAACGACTTTTCCCATCTTGCAACAGGCCGTCTTGTGCCGTGCAGCACGATTTTTTACGACGCAAAAAAATTTTCCACATCGTGAAATTTGGGGCGCGCCGACATACGGGCGAAAAAAAACCGGCGCATGAGCACCGGTTTCTTCCGACTGACGAACGGCGCGTGGCCGTCCGGGTCTTTTTTCAAGCTGACTGCGCAGTACTGCGCGGGCGCCGCAAGAGGCCGAAGCCCTGAAGCAGAGTGCGCCCGGTTCAGTACTTAGCTGCCGCGACGCGCCGTACGCGGGCCGTCGCTGCGGCGTGCGCCGTAGCCGCCGTCGCGCGAACCGCCGTAGCCTTCACGCGAGCCGCCGCCGAAGCCGCCTTCACGCGAACCACCGCCGAAGCCGCCTTCACGCGAGCCACCGCCGGCCGACTTGCCGGCCCAGCCGCCGCCATTGCTGCTGCCGCTACCGCTGCGCGCACCGCCGCCGTTACCAGCCGGCTTGCCCGAACCGCTACCGAAGCGACGGCCACCGCCGTTGCCACCGCCCGGACGGCCGCGGCCGCCAAAGCCCGGACGGCCGTTACCCGAGGGAGCCGACTTGCGCGGCTCGAAGCCTTCGACGACATTGACCGGCAGCGGAGTGCGCACGAAGCGCTCGATGCGCTTCAACGCGCCTTGTTCCGCGTGATGCACGAGGCTCACCGCGATACCCGAGCGGCCAGCACGGCCAGTACGGCCGATGCGGTGCACGTAGTCTTCGGCGAACTTCGGCAGGTCGTAGTTGAACACGTGCGTGATGCCCGGGATGTCGATACCGCGAGCGGCGACGTCCGTGGCGACCAGCACGCGCACACGACGCTCGCGCAGGGCCTTGATCGTGCGGTTACGTGCGCCTTGCGGCAGATCGCCGTGCAGGGCAGCCGATTCGAAACCAGCGTCGGCCAGACGGCCAGCCAGTTGATCCGCGTCCATCTTGGTTGCCGTGAAGACGATAGCCTGGTCGAGGCCTTCGTCGCGCAGCAGATGGTCGAGCAGACGGTCCTTGTGATCGCGGTCGTCGACGTAATGGACGGTCTGCGCGATGTTGGTGCGCTGTTCCAGACGTTGAACGATCTCGATCCGTTCCGGATCCTTCAGCAGGCGGCCCGTCAGCGAACCGATCTTGCCGTCGAGCGTGGCCGAGAACAGCATGGTTTGACGCGTAGCCGGCGTAGCGGCGACGATCGTTTCGATGTCTTCGATGAAGCCCATGTCGAGCATGCGGTCGGCTTCGTCGAGCACGAGGATCTGCAGTTGCGACAGATCGATACGGCCGCGTTCCAGGTGGTCGATCAAACGGCCCGGCGTGGCAACCAGGATTTCCGGGTTCTTGGCCAGCAGCATCAGTTGTTGACCATAAGCGACGCCGCCCAGAATGCTGACGGTGCGCAGACGCTTGAGGTGCTTGCCGTACGTGGCAGCGGCGGTGGTGACCTGCATCGCGAGTTCGCGGGTCGGCGTCAGAACCAGCATGGTCGGACGGGCAACCGGTTGCGGACGACGCGTGCGGGCGCCGTCAGCCGGACGCGGTTCACGCGGCTGGCTGGCTTGTGCTTTTTGCAGTTGCGAGAAACGCTCGATGGCGGGCAGCATGAACGCGGCGGTCTTGCCCGAACCGGTCGGGCTCGAGACCATCAGATCGCGGCCGGCGATGCCAGCGGGGATTGCGCGTTGCTGAACCGGAGTCGGGTTTTGATAACCAGCGGCGGTCAGCGCGGAGACGACATCCGCGGAGAGACCGAGCGACGCGAACGACGGGCCGGTCGGCGCTGCGGCTTCTGCGGCAACAGCTTCCGGAGCGGCAGCGATGGCTGCGGCTTGTGCGGGAGCGTCGGCGAGACCGAGGGCTTGATCGGCGATGGCGTTCAACGGGCTGCTGGGGGTATTGCTCGAAGTCATGAGAATCCTTGGTACACAGGGAATTAAAACGTCGGCGCCAATCGGCATACCCAAGTCGTCGGATTCAGCGAGCAAAGAAGCAGCGAGCAAATCGAAAAACGGGGGCAGCTCGCGACAATGAAGGCGAGCTTTTCGTTAGAAGCTGTATCGGATGCGACATGCCAACACGGCGTGCCGCCAGCCTGGGACATGATCGCCCGTAGGGGGCTAGGCAGGAGGGGACAGGTTCTAAACTGGATTGGAGCTAAACGCTACGAGGCGCTGCGCCGCAAAGGCCGCTAGAGGAAAGCCGGGCAAAGCAGTGAAGCGCAGGCAGCATTGTATAGCCTTTTGCTGCACTGCGCCACTATTAGGACTTTTCCTAACGGAAAAGTTTGTGCCGGGTGACTGTTCGGGCGGCTCGATGGACGGCTGCCCCGGCCGCCCATCGCCGTGCCGGCGTGGTTCAGGCCGATTCGCCGCTGCCTGGTGCGGGGCCGGAGCGGCCGCCTGACGCCGCCCGGCGTCGATCTGGGGCGAGTCAGGCCGACGCGCCGCTCTTGAGCGATTCGACGAGTTCGACGTATTGCTGCTTCGCGGCGTCCTGCGCGGTTCCCTTGAGCGCCGCCCACGCGTCGTACTTGTATTTGCCGACGATATCGGTGAAGCCAGGTTTGTCGCCCTGAACGTCGCCGCGGGTGGCCTGCTTGTAGAGCGCGTAGAGGCGCAGCAGGGTGAGATTGCCCGGACGCTCCGGCAACTGCTGGACGTCTTCGTGGGCTTGGGTGAACTGGGTGTCGATGTCGGTCATTGTCGTTGTGCCCGCCAGGCGGGATCGGGATTGAACTCGGCTGACGATCATAACAACTGGATGCCGCCGCGGGGCCGAGGGCTTATTCCAAACGCCGGCCGGCGATCCGGCACAAGACGGACAGCCTCGGGCGCGAGGCGAACGAGTTTGGCGCAAACCGTACCGCCGTAGACCGTACCGCCGCAGACGCGAGCCATATGCCCCTGGCGCGAGCCAAACCACCCTGGCGCATGCCAAACCACCCTGGCGCATGCCAAACCACATTTGCGCGCGCCGTGCCGATTACAATACGGTCCATGACTCAAACTGTGCTCCTCGCCCTCGATACCTCGACCGAATTCTGCTCGGTAGCGCTTCTGGCCGCCGCCGGCAATACGGCCGGCGCCACACCTGAAGAGGCACGCGCCGAGCCGCGTCTGTGGGTGCGCCACGAGCAGACCGGCGCGGTTTCCAGCACGCGCCTGCTCCCCGCCATCCGCGAACTTTTCGACGAAGCCGGCCTGACACTGGCGGACTGCGACGCCATCGCCTTTGGTTCTGGCCCGGGCTCGTTCACCGGCCTGCGTACCGCCACTGGTGTCGCCCAAGGTCTCGCGTTCGGCCTGAATCTGCCGGTCGTGCCAGTCAGCACGCTGCTCGCCTGTGCCGAGAGCGCCCGCCTGCGCGATGCATCGGCGACGCGCGTGGTCGCCGCGCTCGACGCCCGCATGGACGAAATCTATTGGGCCGACTACGCCTGGGACGACGCGCAGGGTGAATGGCGCACGCTGCAGGCGGCTTCGCTCGATGCGCCAGACCGGCTCGTTTTGCCCGACGTCCCCTTCACGCTGGCAGGCAATGCCGCCGCGGCGTTCGGCGCGCGACTGCCCGCGGTTGCCGCGGCGCGCAGCGTCGATGGCGAAGCGCTGCCGCACGCCGTGCCGCTGGCCCACGCCGCGCTGCGCGCGTTGCGCGCCGGCCGCACGGTGCCCGCCGACCAGGCCGCGCCGGAATACGTGCGCGACAAGGTCGCCTTAACCACCGCCGAGCGGGTCGCCGAGAAAGCTGAAAAAGCCGCCAAGGCCGAGCAGGCCGCCAGACTCGCGCACGACGCAGCGCAAGGCGAGGGCCGGCAATGAGTGGCGTGTTGCTCGCGGACCGCTACATGTCGCCGATGACTGAAGGCGATCTGGACGAAGTCGCCGCCATCGAAAAAATCGCTTACGAGTTTCCATGGAGCCGGGGCAATTTCGGCGACTCGCTGCGCAACGGTTACTTCGGCATCTGTCTGCGCCATGTCACGGGCGCGCTGATCGGCTATTGCGTGTTGATGCCGGTCGTCGACGAAATGCATCTGCTCAATCTGTGCGTGACACCTGCGGCGCAAGGCGCCGGCGCCGGGCTCGCGCTGCTGCGCGAAGCCGTGCGCATTACCCGCGCTGAAAAACTCGAGGGCCTGCTGCTGGAAGTGCGACCGTCGAATCATCGGGCGATCCGGCTTTATGAGCGCTTCGGCTTTGCTTCGATCGGCCGGCGCAAAAACTATTATCCGGCGCGGCATCGCAGCCGGGAGGACGCCATCGTGATGCGTTTCTCGTTTGCCACGGAGGGCGCAGATGGCGCTGCATGAATCGGTACTGGAAGAGTTCGGACTCACTCCGCTGTGGGTGCGTCGTGGCATGGCGGCGGCGCAGGAGCCGGTTGTTGAACCGCAGGCGCAAGCCGCAGCCGTGGCCGTGGTCGGGGAGGGCGCGGCTGTGCCGGCCGCGCCGGGGGCGCGTCGTGATGATGCGCGTGGCGCGGCGCCAGGGTTGCCGCCCGTTGCTCGCGCGCAGGAACCCTCGCAGCCCGCGAAGCACGCGGCCGACGTTCAACAAGCCAACGCCGCGCCAGCGCCAGGCGAACGACGCGCGCCTGGCCGTCCGGATCAGGCATCGCCCGCGGCCGGGGCACGCGATCGGTTCGATGAACGCCAGCCGACGGCCGAAACGCGCGCAGGCGAGTCGCCACGTTCCATGCAGACCGGCGAGCAAGCTGAACGTCAAAGGCAGCCTTCACAAGACCCGACGCAAGGCCGGATGCAAGCGTCGGTCGAGGCACACCAGCCGCAAGCATCGCAGCCAACGCGACTACAGCAACCCCGCAGCCCCGAGCCGCCAACGTTCGATGCACCACCCGACGACGATTTCGCATGGTTCGACGACCTGCCGACCCAAGCTCCCGCGGACGCACGCCACGACGCCCCCGCGGCGCCGGCAATCCACACGCTGGACTGGGACGCGCTGAGCGAGCGCGTGGCCGCCTGCCAGCTTTGCCGTCTGTGCGAGAAGCGCACGAACACGGTATTCGGCGTCGGCGATCGCGGCGCGGACTGGATGCTGATCGGCGAAGCGCCGGGTGAGAACGAGGATCGTCTGGGCGAGCCGTTCGTCGGCCAGGCCGGCAAGCTGCTCGACAACATGCTGCGTTCGCTGACGCTCGCGCGCGACACCAACGTCTATATCGCGAACGTGATCAAGTGCCGGCCGCCCGGCAACCGCAATCCCGAACCGGACGAAGTCGCGCGTTGCGAGCCGTATCTGCAACGTCAGGTCGCGCTGGTCAAGCCGAAGCTGATCGTCGCGCTCGGCCGCTTCGCGGCGCAGAGTCTGCTGAAAACCGAGGCGAGCATTTCGTCGCTGCGCGGCCGCGTGCACGAATACGAAGGCGTGCCCGTGGTCGTCACCTATCACCCGGCGTATCTGTTGCGCAGCCTGCCCGATAAGGCGAAAGCCTGGGCTGACCTGTGCCTCGCGCGCGACACGTGGCGGGCGGCCGGCGGCGCGCCGTCGAACGCGTCGAAGTGACGGCCGCCGAGGGGCCGGCGGCGGGCTCCGCCGCTGCGGCCGGCATCGATGCCGCGAGCCGCGATACGCTGCTCGACACCTTGCAAGACGCTGCCGTTCGCGATCTCGCGTGGCTGCTGCTGAGCGCCGATCTGTTGCGCCCGCAACCACCGGTGGGTGCGCTGGCAAATGCCTTCGACACACCGCAGGAAGCGCAGGCGACCATCGACTGGCTGCACGCGCTCGACGCCGCGCCCGAACCCTTGCATCACGAACTCGCGGCGACGCGCATCACGCGCCTCGGCCGGTATGCCGAACGGCTGCTCGGCTGGTTCCTGCAACATGGGCCGGGGGCGCGGCTGGTGGCGGCGAGCGTGCCGTTGCGGCGCGCGGGCGTCACGCTCGGCGAATGCGATTTTCTGGTGCAGACGCGGCAGGGCGCGCGGCTGCATTGGGAGCTGGCCGTGAAGTGCTATCTGCATGCCGGCGGAGGGCGCGCGCAGTTATCCGACTACGTCGGCCCGAATCTGAAAGACCGCTTCGATCTGAAGCTCGCGCATGTGCTGAATCACCAGTTGCCGTTGAGCGCGCGTGAGGAGTTTGCCTCGGTCGGCTACGCGGGTCCGTGGACGCCGCAGATGTTCATCAAAGGCTGGCTGTTTTACCGACATGGCGAGACGCCGCTCAATCCCGTCGAACTCGATCCGGCGCATGGTCGCGGCTGGTGGGTGACGCGCAGTGATTGGCCGGCGTTCGCGGTGGCGCATGCGGAGAAGTGGCGCACATTGCCGCGGCTGGAGTGGCTCGCGCCGCGACGGCATACGCTGCACGAGGCACAGGCCGCGGGCCTGGCGTTCGTCGATGCAGAAACCCTTGCCGGGCAAACTTCACATCAGCACGGACCGGCGATGGTCGCCGCGTTCACCGAGGACAGTGCGGGCAATCTGATCGAACGCTCGCGCGGCTTTATCGTGCCGGACGAGTGGCCCGAGCTGGCGCAACACTACGCGCGGCAGTAGCGGCGGTCACAACGCCTCCTCACCACCACCGATAAAAATGATGCACCGGCCCCACGCCGCTGCCGACGTCGAGTCGATCGCTCGCTTGCAGCGCGCCGGTCAAATACAGCTTCGCATCGGCGACGGCGCTCGCCAGATCGCCACGCTGCGGAATCAATGCCGCAATCGCCGACGACAGCGTACAGCCCGTCCCATGCGTATTCTTCACCGGCACCCGCGGGCCACCGAGACGTAGCGTGCCGCTGTCCTGCACCAGCCAGTCCGGACTATCCGTCGCGCTCAAATGGCCGCCCTTCATCAGCACCGCGCGTGCGCCGAGCGCGCGCAGTGCTTCGCCTTGCTCGACCATGCCGGCTTCGTCGGTCGCGGCTTGCACGCCGAGCAGCGCGGCCGCTTCCGGCAGATTGGGCGTCAGCAGATCGGCGAGCGGCAGCAACTCGTCGCGCACCGCCGCGACCGCATCCGGCAGCAGCAACGCGTGGTTGCTCTTCGAAATCATCACGGTGTCGAGCACGATGTGCTTTGGCTTGTGCCGGCGCAGCGCGTCGGCGACCGCGCGCGCGATCGGCGCGTTCGCCAGCATGCCGATCTTCACGGCGTCGATGCGGATGTCGTCGAACACCGCGTCGAGTTGCGCGGTAATGAAGCCGGGGTCCGGCGCGTGAATCGCGGTGACGCCGCGCGTGTTCTGCGCGGTGAGCGCGGTGATCACGCTCGCGCCGTACGCGCCGAGCGCCGAGAAAGCCTTCAGATCGGCCTGAATGCCAGCGCCGCCGCCGGAATCGGAACCGGCGATTGTCAGCACATTGGGAATCGGTTGAGTCATGGCAAAGCGAGGAAGGAGGAAGGCGCGGGTCGCTGCGTGAGCGGACGACCCGCCGCGGGTCAGTGCTTGACTTCGCCGATCAGCGCGACCGAGTCGAACGCACGCTGGTTGGCCTGGTGGCGCCGCATCACGAACCACATCATCACGCAGACGAAGGTGCCGAACAGCACGATCACCGCCGTAACCGGCACGTCGAGCCACACCAGCACGGCGTAGAGGCACAGCATCACGAGCACGGACAGGTTTTCGTTGAAGTTCTGCACGGCGATCGAGTGACCGGCCGACAGCAGCACGTGCCCGCGATGCTGGAGCAGCGCGTTCATCGGCACGACGAAAAAGCCCGACAGGCCGCCGACGATCATCAGGAAAATGTACGCGACGATCAGATAGCCCGGCAGATGCACGCGGCCGAAATAGAGACCCCAATGGGCAGGGAACAGGTCGCGTGTGTAGAACGCCATCAGCATCACGGCGATGCCCATCATGATGCCGACCGGCAACACCGACAGCGACTTCTTTAACGGCACCCGCGAGGCCGCGAAGATCGCGCCGGCCGCCACGCCCACGGCCACCACCGCCTGGAGGATGGCCGCTTCGGAGAGCGACATGTTGAGCGACACCTCGGCCCACTTCAGCACGATGAATTGCAGCGTCGCGCCGGCGCCCCAGAACAGCGTGGTGACGGCGAGCGAAATCTGGCCGAGCTTGTCGCGCCATAGCACGAGGAAACAGTCGGCGAAATCGGTGACGAGTTTGATCGGGCCGCGTTCCTGTCTCGGATAGCGCGCGCCGGTGTCGGGAATGCGCAGATTGAAGAGCGCCGCGATCACGTAGATGGCCATGATGACCAGCATCGCCGCCTCGGCGGGTGTGTTGACCGAGGGAATGTGGTGCCGCAGGATCGGCGCGGCGATGTGCGGGCTGATGAGCGCTCCACCGAGCACGGTACCGAGAATGATCGAGCCGACGGTCGTGCCTTCGATCCAGCCATTCGCGGCGACCAGCCGGTCAGGCGGAAGCAGTTCGGTCAGGATGCCGTATTTGGCGGGCGAGTAGGCCGCCGCGCCAAAGCCGACGATCCCATACGCGAGCAGCGGATGCGCGCCCACCAACATCGTGATGCAACCGACGACCTTGATGGTATTGGTGATGAACATCACGCGTCCTTTCGGACGGGAGTCGGCGAAGGCGCCCACGAAGGCGGCGAGAACGACGTACGACAGCACAAAGAACAACTTGAGCAGCGGCGTCATCCAGTTAGGGGCGTGAAGATCTTTCAGCAGTGCGATAGCAGCAATCAGAAGCGCATTGTCGGCCAGCGACGAAAAAAACTGCGCGGCCATGATGGTGTAAAAACCTTTTTTCATCTGATGCGATGCTGTCCTCGCTGCGGTCTATCCGCCCCGGCCGCTGGTTGAGCGTCCGGGCTTATGCCGTTCGTCGAAATGGGTTGTGCGCACGGCTTTATATCATGAAAATAGATGGATTCGGACTAGCAAAATCCTTGATCGCACCGCCCAGCGGGCTACGGAGCGCTGAAAACGCCCTGTAAGCCGCTGATTCGCAAGCGTCTTTACGAAAATATCCCATGCCGCGCCCGCTCTCAGCCACGATTCATACCTCCGCTCTCGCCAATAATCTCGCCGTTGCCCGGCGCTACGCACCGAAATCCAAAATCTGGGCCGTCGTCAAGGCAAACGCCTACGGGCACGGCCTTGCGCGCGTTTTTCCGGGCCTGCGCGCAACCGACGGCTTTGGGTTGCTGGACCTCGAAGAAGCCGTGAAGTTGCGTGAATTGGGCTGGGCCGGCCCGATTCTTCTGCTCGAAGGCTTCTTTCGTCCGACCGATATCGACGTGATCGACCGCTACAGCCTGACCACCGCGCTGCATTCGGACGAACAATTGCGCATGCTCGAAATGGCGCGCCTGTCCAAACCGGTCAATATCCAGTTGAAGATGAACACCGGCATGAACCGCCTCGGTTACACGCCGGAGAAGTTCCGCGCCGCGTGGGAACGCGCGCGCGCCGCCCAAGGCGTCGGCCAGATCACGTTGATGACCCATTTCTCGGACGCCGACGGTGATCGCGGCGTGGACTATCAGGTGCAGGCGTTCGAGCGCGGCGCGCAAGGCATCGCCGGCGCGCGCAGCCTCGCCAATTCGGCGGCCACGCTGTGGCATCCGGCCACGCACTTCGACTGGGTACGCCCGGGCATCATCATGTACGGCGCGTCGCCGTCCGGCCTCACGGCGGCGATCGAAGGCACCGGCCTGCAGCCCGCCATGACGCTCGCCTCGGAACTGATCGCCGTGCAAACGCTCGTCGAAGGCCATACGGTCGGCTACGGGTCGTCGTTCAAAGCGCGTGGTTCGATGCGCATCGGCGTGGTGGCGTGCGGCTACGCGGACGGCTATCCGCGCGTCGCGCCGGAAGGCACGCCGGTGATCGTCGACGGCGTGCGCACGCGGATCGTCGGGCGCGTCTCGATGGACATGCTCACCGTCGACCTGACGCCGGTTCCGACCGCCAACGTCGGCTCGCGCGTCGAGCTGTGGGGCACCTCGCTGCCAATCGACGACGTCGCGCAGGCGTGCGGCACCATCGGCTATGAGCTGATGTGCGCCGTGGCGCCGCGCGTGCCGGTGCGGGCTGAGTAAAGGCGCGCAACCCGGGCGTGTACCTGGCCTCGCAGCAAGCGTTTCAATCCAAAGAACAGCAACACAGGCAATAGCGCGTGGCAAAACCCAAAACGTTGTACATCTGCAGTGAATGCGGCGGGCAATCGCCGAAATGGGCCGGCCAGTGCCCTTCGTGCAATGCGTGGAACACGCTGGTCGAGTCGGTGGCGGAAGCGCCCTCCACGCATCGCTTCCAGTCGCTCGCGAAGAGCGCGCCGGTGCGCCGTCTCGCCGATATCGATGCATCCGATGTGCCGCGCTTTTCCACCGGCGTCAGCGAGTTCGACCGCGTGCTCGGTGGCGGTCTGGTGCCGGGCGGCGTGGTGCTGATCGGCGGCGATCCGGGCATCGGCAAATCGACGCTGTTGCTGCAATCGCTCGCGGAAATCGCCGCCGACAAACGCGCGCTCTATATCAGCGGCGAAGAGTCGGCCGCGCAGATTGCGTTGCGCGCGCAACGGCTTTCGTTGCTGGAGCCGGGCTCGAAGGCGAGCGAACTGCAATTGCTGGCGGAAATCCAGCTCGAAAAAATCCAGGCGACGATCGCCGAGCAGCGGCCCGATGTCGCGGTGATCGACTCGATCCAGACCGTCTATTCCGACGCGCTGACTTCCGCGCCGGGCTCGGTCGCCCAGGTGCGCGAGTGCGCGGCGCAACTTACGCGCATTGCCAAGCAGTCGGGCACCACCATCATCATGGTCGGCCACGTGACCAAGGAAGGCGCGCTGGCCGGGCCGCGCGTGCTCGAACACATCGTCGACACGGTGTTGTACTTCGAGGGCGACACGCATTCCTCGTATCGTCTGGTGCGCGCGATCAAGAACCGCTTCGGCGCGGTCAACGAACTCGGCGTGTTCGCCATGACCGAGCGCGGCTTGCGCGGCGTGGCCAATCCGTCGGCGCTGTTTCTGTCGCAGCACGAGCAGTCGGTGCCGGGCTCGTGCGTGCTGGTGACGCAGGAGGGCACGCGGCCGCTGCTGGTCGAAGTGCAGGCCCTCGTGGACTCCGCCAACGCACCGAATCCGCGCCGTCTTGCGGTCGGCCTGGAGCAGAACCGGCTGGCGATGCTGCTGGCGGTGCTGCACCGGCATGCGGGCATCGCGTGTTTCGATCAGGACGTGTTCCTGAACGCCGTGGGCGGCGTGAAGATCACCGAGCCCGCCGCCGACCTGGCCGTGCTGCTCGCGATTCATTCGTCCATGCGTAACAAGCCGCTGCCCAAGGGGCTGGTGGTGTTCGGGGAAGTGGGCCTCGCCGGCGAGATCCGGCCGTCGCCGCGCGGTCAGGATCGCCTGAAGGAAGCCGCCAAACTGGGCTTTTCGGTCGCGGTGATTCCCAAGGCCAATGCGCCGAAGCAGCCGATAGAAGGCTTACAGGTTGTTGCGGTCGAGCGGATCGAACAGGCCATCGACCGGGTCCGCACGCTTGAATAGACGGGGGTTCGGGCGTCCTGAGGCGCCCGACGTTCCGTAATGGCCGGTAAATATCTCCATATTGGCTGTAACCTACCCGACATTCCTTTTTCCTAAGCTGCAAGGGTATGCATCCCTTCTGATGCCCGAAAAAGGATCGCGCCTTGAAACAGTCATATGAAACCGTAGCCGAGCGGCCGATACAGGTGCGCGGCTGCCGCGTCTCCGCGCCTATTCGCCAGCCATGGGGCGGCGCTTGCCGGATCGTCGAGTGGATCGACACGGCAGGGCAGATCTCGCGGCGGGTCGTAGCCGAAGATGCCACGGCCGCTGAGGTCCGCGCGACGATCAACCGTCATGTGGAAGGCCGCAAGCACGTGCTGTACGACGACGAAAAGACGCCGCGCCAGACATTGCCGCGGCAGACCGCGGCGCGGCGCTGAGGGTTTTTGAGGCGCGGCGCGGACCTGCTGGCGCGGGGTCGGGGTTAGTTTTCTGCCCCAGTCGGCTCTTTTGCCTCATGAGGCAAATGGCGCAAACGGCGCAAATAGCGCAATGCCGCAGACCAGGCCAATGCCTCCGACGCCGCAATTGAGGCCAATCAGGCTATCTGTGCCGATCAGCCTGTCGGGGGCAAACGCGCTGAACACCAAGCCCGGTTTTGCCCGCCAGCCTGGACTGCACCGCCGCGCAAATTCATCCGCCCACTACCTGCTCAATCTAGCTTCTTCGTCGTCACCACTCGCGCTTGCCGCCTCTTAAGCCTACGGATTGAACAGCGGATGCCGCGCGGCTTCGGCCGCCGTCAGCACCGGCGAGACACAGCAGTCGAGCGGCTCCAGCAGCAAAACCCATTCTTCCAGCGGACGCTTGCCGATCACGTCGGCAAGTTCCTGTATGAGCGCGGCCGCGTCCGGACCGCCGATCGCCTGGCCGAGACTCCAGTGGCGCGTGGCCCATTCGGGTCGGTCGAGCGCCATGCAGAGCGTTTCCCAGAACTTCAGTTCGAGCGCGCCGACCGCGAGCCAGCGGTTATCGAGCGTGCGGTACAGGTTGTAGCAGGGCACGCCGCCATTCAGCAGACCGGCGCCGGCAGCAGGCGCCGCGCCATCATTGGCGAGCGCGACCTGCGCCACCACGTTGTGCGCGTGGGTGACATGCGTCATGGAGACATCGACGAAGCGGCCTTCGCCGCCGCGCGACACATGCCATAGCGCCGCGAGAATCTGCGTGACCGCGCTCAGGGCACCGCCGAGCAGATCGGCAATCTGGAAATTCGGCAGGATCGGCGCGCCGTCACGGCCCGCCAGTTGATCGAGCACGCCCGCATAGCCGATGTAGTTCAGATCGTGCCCTGCATGGTCGACGAACGGACCGCTCGCGCCGTATCCGCTGATTGCGCAGTAGACCAGCCGGGGATTGAGCGCGCGCAACGTTTCGTAGCCGAGGCCCAGCCGCTCCATCACACCGGGCCGGAAACTCTCGATCAGCACGTCCGCTTCCGCGGCGAGCGCGCACAGCACGTTGCGTCCCGCCTCGGACTTGAGGTCGAGGCGCGTTTCGCGCTTGCCGCGATTCACCAGCCGGTAAAACGCGCCGGGCCGCCCGGCCACGCGATCGCTCGACGACTGCATCATCGTGCGGGTGGGATCGCCGGCGCCGGGCGCTTCGATCTTCAGCACGTCGGCGCCCAGCTCGGCGAGCCGCAGGGCGGCGACCGGTCCCGGCAGCAGGCGTGTCAGATCGAGCACGCGCAGCCCTTGCAGCGCGGGCGGCGCGGACGCGGCCGGTGAAGCGGCCGACGAAGTGGCCGAAGCTGCGGCCGATGAATCAGGCGTTGAGACGGATGATGTCGCGGATGACAAAGCCAACCTCCCGTCGATGCCGGCGCGGACCTGAAACAGCGTGCCGCTAGCCGATTTGTTCGAGTTCCTCATGAGTCTCGAGCCATTCGGCTTCGAGCGCTTCGAGGCGCGCGTTCACATCTGCCTGACGGCGGATCGCCTCCGTCAGTTTGCTTTTCTGTTCGGGCTCGTAACTCGCCGGATCGACGACGAACGCATCGAGCGTCGCCTTCTCCGCGTTGAGCGTGTCCATTTCCTTCTCGATCTTCGTGATCCGGCTTTGCAGCGGTTTTTTCAGATGCGCGAGCTTCTGACGCGTTTCCGCTTCGAGGCGCCGCTGTTCCTTGCGATTCACGCCGTTGTCCGCGCTGTCACCGCCGTTCGCGCCGCTCGACGCCGCGCCCGCCTTGAGCGCCGCGCGCTGTTCGGCCGCATGTTGAAGCAGCCAGTCGCGGTAGTCGTCAAGGTCGCCGTCGAATTCCTGCAGCCGATGTTTCGCGACCAGCATGAATTGATCGGTGGTGGCGCGCAGCAGATGCCGGTCGTGCGACACCAGAATCAGCGTGCCTTCGAACTGCGCGAGCGCCATGGTCAGCGCGTAACGTGTTTCGAGATCCAGATGGTTGGTCGGTTCGTCGAGCAGCAGCAGGTTCGGCTTTTGCCAGATGATCAGCGCGAGTGCGAGGCGGGCTTTTTCGCCGCCGGAGAAGGGCGCGATCTTCGAGGTCGCCATCTCGCCGGAAAAGTTGAAGCTGCCGAGGAAGTCACGCAATTCCTGCTCGCGCGTGTCCGGTGCGAGGCGCGCGACGTGTTGCAACGGCGTGTCGTCCGGGCGCAGCGTTTCGAGTTGATGCTGTGCGAAGTAGCCGATGCGCAGCCCTTTGCCTTCGCGCACGTGGCCGCCGAGCGCCTCCAGCGTGCCGGCCAGCGTCTTGATCAGCGTGGACTTACCCTGGCCGTTCGCGCCGAGCAGCCCGATGCGCTGACCGTTCTGGATCGACAGCATGACGTGATCGACGATCGGAATCTCGACACTGGGTTCGCCTTCGCTGCGGTAGCCGCAGCGCACGTCTTCCATCACCATCATTGGATTCGGCGCGGAATCGGGCGTGCGGAATTCGAACGTGAATGGCGAGGACGCATGCGCCGGCGCGATCAGTTCCATCTTTTCCAGCGCCTTGACGCGGCTCTGCGCCTGGCGCGCCTTGGTGGCCTGCGCCTTGAAGCGGTTGATGTAGCTCTGCAAATGCTCGACCGTGCGCTGCTGCTTCTCGTACGCGCTTTGCTGCAGCGCGATCTGCTGCGCGCGCAGCACTTCGAATTGCGAGTAGTTGCCGCCATAGCGCTTGATCTGCTGCTGTTCCAGATGCAGCGTGACATTGCAGACCGAATCGAGGAATTCGCGGTCGTGCGAGATCACGATCAGCGTGCCCGGATAACGGTCCAGCCAGTCTTCGAGCCAGACGATCGCGTCGAGATCCAGGTGGTTGGTCGGTTCGTCGAGCAGCAGCAGATCGGAGCGGCACATCAGCGCCTGCGCCAGATTCAGCCGCATGCGCCAGCCGCCCGAGAAGCTGCTGACCGGCTTGCGGGTCTGATCGAGCGTGAAGCCGAGGCCGAGCAGCAGGGCTTCGGCGCGCGCGGGCGCGGTGTAGCCGTCGGCGTCGGCGAATGCGGCGTGCGCTTCGCCTTCGGCCGCGCCGTCATGCGCGGCGGAGGCGGCGGCAATCGCCGCTTCGATCGCGCGCAATGCGGCGTCGCCATCCAGCGTGTAGGCGAGGGCGGTCTTGTCCGCGGCGGGCGTTTCCTGCGCGACGTGGGCGATCTGCCAGTTCGGCGGGATCGAAAAATCGCCGCCGTCCGCATGCAATTCGCCCAGCAGCACGGCGAACAGCGTCGATTTGCCCGCGCCGTTCGCCCCCACCAGGCCGGCCTTCTCGCCGGGGTTGAGGGTGAACGTGGTGTTGTCGAAGAGCGGCTTGGTGCCGCGCGCGAGGCTGAACTGGTTAAAGCGGATCACGAAGAGGCCGGCTGAAGAAAACCGCTATTTTAGACTGCCGGGCCCGACACCGGGCGCTCAACCGGGATCGGCCATTCGGCCGACTGTACCGGCGAAGCTTTTGGCATAGACTGACGGCTTTCACGGGGGGAGCACATGACATCGATTTATTCGTTTTCGGCACGCACGCTCGGCGGCGAGGAAGTAAGCCTCGGGCAGTACGACGGCAAGGTTTTGCTGATCGTCAACACGGCGAGCGAATGCGGGTTCACGCCGCAGTACGCGGGCTTGCAGAAGCTGTACGGCACCTACGCGGCACGCGGGCTCGCGGTGCTGGGGTTTCCCTGCAACCAGTTCGGCAAGCAGGAGCCGGGCGACGCCGCGCTGATCGGCAGCTTCTGCGAAAAGAACTACGGCGTGACATTCCCGATGTTCGACAAGATCGACGTGAACGGTGCGAACGCACATCCGCTGTTCCGCTATCTGACGGGCGAGGCGCCGGGTCTGCTGGGGTTGGAAGCGATCAAGTGGAATTTCACCAAGTTCCTGATCAGCCGCGACGGCAACGTGGTGAAGCGTTATGCGCCGCTGACGAAGCCCGAGGCGATAACCGAGGACATCGAAAAGCTGCTGTGAGGCGGCGGCCGCTACAGGATCGGCGAAAAGAGACGCGCCACGTGCATCAACACGCGTTTCAAAGCGGTTGCCTTGCGGTACTCATTCCGGTCGATTTCGCGCGATTCGGCGAAGTCGGCTAGCAGCATCGTTTCGACCTCTTTGGCGAAGCCGCGATCCACGGTCAGCACCATGATCTCGAAGTTCAGCCGGAACGAGCGGTTGTCGAGATTCGCGCTGCCGATTGCCGCGGCTGCACTGTCGATCAGCACCACCTTCTGATGCAGAAAGCCCGGCTGGTAGCGGAAGATCCGGATTCCCGCGCGTAGCGAGTCGTACGCATACAGTTTCGAGGCGGCGAACACCACGATGTGATCGCGCCGGCTCGGAATCAGAATGCGCACGTCCACGCCGCGCAGCGCCGCGAGCCGCAAGGCTGAGAACACCGCCTCGTCGGGGATCAGGTAGGGCGAGGTGATCCAGATTCGCTCGCGCGCCGCGTTGATCGCTTCGACGAAAAACAGCGAGCAGGTCTCCTGCTTGTCCGCCGGACCGCTCGGCACGACGAGGCAGTGCATGTTGTGTCCCGCCGCGGAGTCGGCGTCTGGCGCGGGCGGCATGTCGAACTCAGGCAACTGCTGCGTGGCCCAGTGCCAGTCTTCCGTGAACACGAACTGGATGCTGGCGACCGCCGGCCCGCGCACCTCGATATGCGTATCGCGCCACGGCGAGAGCGGCGGCTTGCCACCGAGATATTCCACGCCCACGTTGTGGCCGCCGACAAACGCGCGTTCGCCATCCACCGAAACGATCTTGCGGTGATTGCGGAAGTTCAGTTGCAGACGGTTGACGAAGCGGCGATTGGTAGCGAATGGATGCGTCTCCACGCCGCCCGCGCGCAGCGCCGCCACATAACGGTGCGGCAGATCGAAGCTGCCGATGCTGTCGTACAGGAAGTAGACACGCACGCCTTGTTGCGCTTTCGCGATCAGCGCGTCTTTGAGCATTTCGCCGAGCGCATCGTCGCGCACGATGAAGAACTGCACGATGACGTAGCGGCGCGCATTCTCGATGGCGTCGAAGATGGCCTCGAAGGTCGCTGCGCCGTTCACCAGCGTGCGCACCGAGTTGCCGGGCAAAAACGGCATGCCGCCGAGGCGCGTGAGCGAATGCACGAGCCGGCCGCCGAGTTCCAGCGTCGGCAGTCCCGCTGACGAGGCGCGCATATCCCATTCCGGCGGATGCGCGCGCGTGCGCAGCAGTTCGTTTTCGACGCGGCGCGCGTCCGCGTAGCCGGCAAACTTGCTGCGGCCGAGGAACAGATACGGCACGAGCGTCAGATAAGGCATCGCGACCAGCGACACGGCCCACGCGATCGCGCCTTGCGAAGTGCGCGTGTTGAGAATCGCGTGACATGCCGCGGCCACGCCGAGAATGTGGCAGAGGGCGACCAGCGTGCCGATGTGAAGCAGGTCGAATTGCATAGGCAGGCGTTGGGTTGGCGAAGCGCTGCCCGGGCCGGCTCGATGAGCGCCGGGCAGCTGACCGCGCTCATCTTACCGAACGTGCGTGCGTTGGGGGGGAATGGTCAAGCTGGGGGGCAAAGCCGCGTGGTCGCGCGCGATTGCGGGATGGTCGCGGAGGACAGAACACTTTTGTTTTTGTCGGGAGCGGGAGAGCCGGATTTGGGGAGTCCGGTCGAGTCCTGGGCTCGAAGCAAGTGCTCGGGAGAGCCGCTTCATTCAGACACGGCACGCACAGCATGACAACCCACGCCGCGCGCACCGCATCCCGAAGAAGCGATCAAACCTCAAACCGGCAAATCAGCCGCCTGGATCAGGAACACGTTGTCGTCGCCGGCACTGGTCGACAGCCAGACGAGATCGAGCCCGCCGAATGCCGCTTCCACGTGTTGCCGCTCGTTGCCGATTTCGACGACCAGCACGCCTTCGTCGGTCAGCCAGTTGCGCGCTTCGGCGATGATCCGGCGCACGATGTCCATGCCGTCGACGCCGCCCGCCAGCGCCATCTCCGGCTCGTGCTTGTATTCGGCGGGCAGATCCTGCATCGACGCCGCGTTCACGTACGGCGGGTTGCTGATGATCACGTCGTAACGGCGCTCCGCGAGCGGCGCGTACAGATCGCCTTCGAACAGGGCGACGCGGTCGTCGAGCTTGTAGTCCGTGACGTTGCGCGCGGCGACTTCCAGCGCGGGCGCCGACAGGTCCACCGCGTCGATATCCGCATTCGGGAACGCGTGCGCGGCGAGAATCGCGAGGCAGCCGGAACCCGTGCACAACTCCAGCACGGCGCTCACCTGCTCGGGATCTTCCACGTAGGGCTGCAAACCGTCCTGCAGCAATTCGCCGATGAACGAACGCGGCACGATCACGCGCTCGTCCACGTGGAAGCGGAAGCCGTGCATCCAGGCTTCCTGCGTGATGTAGGCGGCCGGCACGCGTTCGGTGGCGCGGCGCTCGATCACGTTCAGCACGGCGTCGATTTCAGCCGCGGTCAAACGCGCGTCGAGAAACGGATCCAGCAGATCGAGCGGCAGATGCAGCGTGTGCAGGACCAGATAGACGGCTTCGTCATAGGCATTGGCCGAGCCGTGGCCGAACGACAGATCGGCCTGGTTGAAGCGCGAGACCGCGAAACGCAGCAGGTCGCGAACGGTGGAAAACGGGAGCGTCATCGCAAATAGTCCTTGTTCAGGCGATCAGTTGTTCGAGCACGCGGCGATACACGTTCTTCAGCGGCTCGATGTGTGCGACTTCAATATGTTCGTCGATCTTGTGGATGCTGGCGTTCAGCGGGCCGAATTCGATCACCTGCTTGCAGATGCGCGCAATGAAACGGCCGTCCGAGGTGCCGCCGGTGGTCGACAGTTCCGCGCTCACGCCGGTTTCGTCCTTGATCGCCTTGGCAAGCGCGTTCGACAGATCGCCGCGCGGCGTGAGGAACGGCAGGCCGCTCACGGTCCATTGCAGATCGTAGTCGAGATCGTGCTTGTCGAGGATCGCATGCACGCGGGCTTGCAGTCCTTCCACCGTGCTAGCCGTCGAGAAGCGGAAGTTGAACATCACGTCCGCATGGCCCGGAATCACGTTGGTCGCGCCGGTGCCGCTGTGAATGTTCGACACCTGCCACGTGGTGGGCGGGAAATATTCGTTGCCGTCGTCCCAGCGTTCGGCGACCAGTTCGGCCAGCGCGGGCGCGAGCAGATGCACCGGATTCTTCGCCAGATGCGGATAGGCGATATGGCCTTGCACGCCTTCGACGAGCAGCTTGCCCGACATCGAACCGCGCCGGCCGTTCTTCACCATGTCGCCGAACTGGGCGCTCGAAGTCGGTTCGCCGACGAGGCAATAGTCCATGCGCTCGCCGCGCGCCTGCAAGGCTTCGACGACCTTCACGGTGCCGTCGGTGGCGGGGCCTTCTTCGTCGCTCGTGATCAGGAAGGCGATCGTGCCGCGGTGCGCCGGGTGCGCGGCGACGAACTCCTCGCTCGCCACCACGAAGCCCGCGATCGAGGCTTTCATGTCCGCCGCGCCGCGGCCGTACAGCTTGCCGTCACGATGGGTCGGCTCGAACGGCGCCGAGTGCCACTGTTCGAGCGGGCCCGTCGGCACCACGTCGGTATGGCCGGCGAACGCGAGCAGCTTGCCCGCGGTGCCGTCGACGCCGCGTTTGACGGCCCACAGGTTGGTCACGCCGTTCGATTCGATCGTCTCGTGCTCGAAGCCGAGCGCGGACAGGCGCTCGATCAGGAGGCGCTGGCAATGCTGGTCGTCGGGCGTCACGGAGGCGCGCGCGATCAGTTGTTCGGTAAGGGCGAGGGTGCCGGACATGGATTCGATACAAGCCACTTTGAAATGAAAAAATGCCGGCTGGCGGTTGAGCACCGCAGCCGGCAACAGCTTTTGAGCCACGCGGCCAGGCCGCGTTTTACTGCGTGTTGCGCTCGGCGCGTGCGCCGAGACTTGCGTACGAGCCGGCCACCCACTCCGGCGATCAGCTCCGCGCGCCGGATCAGACGAACCGCGCGGCTCTTACGCAAACAGCGCCGCGTAATCGTCCGCGGAGAAACCGAGCGACTTGACGCGGCCGTTGACCACCAGCACCGGCCGCTTGATCACCGACGGCTTGTGGATCATCAACGCGATCGCGCCCGACTGCGTGTCCGCAGCCGATTTCATGTCATCGGACAGCGCGCGCCACGTGGTACCGCGCCGGTTCAGCAAGGCGTCGAGCTTCACGTCTTTCAGCCAGTCCTGCACGAGCGGTTCGGTCACGCCGTGTTTCTTGAAGTCGTGGAACTCGAACTCGACGCCGTGCTCTTCCAGCCACACGCGGGCTTTCTTCACGGTGTCGCAGTTCGGGATGCCGTAGACGACGGTTTTGGTGCCGCGCGCCATCAGTCGCCTCGCAGCAGCTCGTTCAGGCCGACCTTCGCGCGCGTCTTGGCGTCCACCTTCTTGACGATCACGGCGCAGTAGAGGCTATGCGAGCCGTCTTTCGACGGCAGGTTGCCCGCCACCACCACCGAGCCCGCCGGAATGCGGCCGTACGTGACTTCGCCGGTTTCGCGGTCGTAAATCTTGGTGCTCTGGCCGAGGTACACGCCCATCGAGATCACCGAGTTTTCTTCGACGATCACGCCTTCCACCACTTCCGAACGCGCGCCGATGAAGCAGTTGTCCTCGATGATGACCGGGTTCGCCTGCAGCGGCTCCAGCACGCCGCCGATGCCCACGCCACCCGACAGGTGGACGTTTTTGCCGATCTGCGCGCACGAACCGACGGTGGCCCACGTATCGACCATCGAGCCTTCGTCCACGTACGCGCCGATGTTGGTGTACGACGGCATCAGCACGACGTTCTTCGCGATGAACGAGCCGCGGCGCGCGATGGCGGGCGGCACCACGCGGAAGCCGCCGGCGGCGAAGTCTTCAGCGGTGTAGTTGGCGAACTTCGACGGCACCTTGTCGTAGAACTGCGAGTAGCCGCCGGCCGGCATCGGCGCGTTGTCTTCCAGGCGGAACGACAGCAGCACGGCTTTCTTCAGCCACTGATTGACGACCCAGTCGCCATCTTTCTTTTCCGCGACGCGCAGCGCGCCCTTGTCCAGTTGCTCGATGGCGTGGGCGACGGCTTCGCGCACGTCGGCCGGAGCGGCCTTCGGCGACAGTTCGGCGCGGTTTTCCCAGGCGGTGTCAATGATCTGCTGAAGTTGTTGCGACATATGCGTGCTTTATCGAAGAGTTGAAGTCGGAAGAAGGGATGCGGTGCGCGGGGTTGCAATCAACGAAAACTCAACCCGCCAGCGCGCGGCAAAAATCGACGATCCGCTGCGCGCCCTGCGTGCATTCGTCGACGTCGGCGACGAGCGCCATGCGTACGAAATTGCGGCCGGGGTTCACGCCGTGCGCAGTGCGCGCGAGGAACGAGCCCGGCAGAACCGTCACATTATAGTCGGCGTAGAGGCGCTGGGCGAACTCGGTGTCCGTGAGGCCCGTGCGCGAGACGTCTGCCCACAGATAGAACGCGGCATCCGGCAGGCGCACGTCGAGCACCTCGGCGAGCATCGGCGTCACGGTGGAAAACTTCCGCACGTACTTCGCGCGGTTCTCGCGCACGTGCGTCTCGTCATTCCAGGCCACGATGCTGGCACTCTGGAACACCGTCGACAAGGCCGCGCCGTGGTATGTCCGGTATAGCAGGAAGTCCTTCAGAATCGCCGCGTCGCCCGCGACGAAGCCCGAGCGCATGCCCGGCACGTTCGAGCGCTTGGACAGGCTCGAAAGCATGACGAGCCGCTCGAAGCCACGACCGAGCCGGTGCGCGGCTTCGAGGCCGCCGAGCGGCGGATTGGCTTCGTCGAAATAGATTTCGGAGTAGCACTCGTCCGAGGCGATCACGAAGCCGTAGCGGTCCGACAGCGCGAACAGTTCGCGCCAGTCGTCGAGCGTGAGCACCGCGCCGGTCGGATTGCCGGGCGAGCAGACATAGAGCAGTTGCGTGCGCGCCCAGATGTCGGCCGGCACCGCCGAATAGTCGCAGGCGAAGTTGCGCGCCGGATCGCTATTCACGAAGTACGGCTGCGCGCCGGCCAGAATCGCCGCGCCTTCGTAGATTTGGTAGAACGGGTTCGGACAGAGTACGATCGCAGGCTCGCCGTCAGCATTCTTTTTCGGGTCGAGCACGGTTTGGGCGAGCGCGAACAGCGCCTCGCGCGAACCCGACACCGGTAGCACCTGGGAGGCCGGATCGACCGGCGGCAGGTTGTAGCGCCGCGTGACCCATTTCGCGATCGACTCGCGCAGCGCCGGCGATCCGATCGTGGCCGGATACGAGGACAAGCCGCCCAGCGAGGCGACCACGGCATCGCGGATCAGCGCGGGCGTGGGGTGTTTCGGCTCGCCGATGCCAAAGCTGATATGCGCAAGGCCGGCGCTCGGCGTGACGTCCGCGAAAAGCGCGCGCAGCTTTTCGAACGGGTAGGGCTGGAGGGAGTCGAGTAGCGGATTCACTGGGCGGATCGAGCCTGATCGAAGATGGGCGAGAGACGGCTGCGGAAAAGGATGCAGAAAAAAGCGGGGCACGCGCCGGCGGCGGTAAAACGCACAAAACACGCTGAACGGCCGGCAGCAGCGGCGAGCGAATGATTATAGCGTGGCGAGGCGGGCATACGGTGGCGTGGCGGTTAGCGGGCGCGCATGGCGCGGCGGCGTCGCGCGGGCGATCCACGGCAGCGCAGTGAAGGCAAGGTGAAGAGCTAAGCAGGTGAAGGACATCGCGCCATTGAGCAACGGCGCAACCCGCCAGGCGGCGCAGGCAATGCGCTGCAGCGGGAACGACGCGAGCCGCCGACGGCTCGCGCAAGAAAGAAGCAGGAGCAGCAATGTACGCAGCAGTCTTGGAGACATCCGGACACAACAGGCGCAGGAGCGCCGCGGTCCGCGGAAGGAACGCCACCAGCGCCTAACAAAGGACCGCCGTAGTCCTGGGCCGCAACGCCCCCGGCGCCTTGGCGAGGAACGCAGCAGTCCTTGGCCGGAACGCCACCAGCGCCTTTGGCAGAAACGCCGCAGTTCTCGGCCCAAACTTCATTAGCGCCCGTGCAACGAGCGGCGTAGTCCGCGACAGACACACCCCGATCACCTCCGCAAGGAGCCCCGCACCATGACCAACTGGCTTCGCAACGGTTGGCCGACGCTCGCGATCATGCTGGGCGCGTCGGTGTGGGGCGTGATCTGGTATCCATTGCGCATGCTGGCGGCGCTCGGCGTGACCGGCACGGCGGCCAGCGCGCTGACGAGCGGCGCCGGCTGCCTGTTCGTCCTGCTGGTGCGCTACCGCGCGCTCAAGACGGTGCGCTGGCACTGGCTGCTGCCGGCGCTCGCGCTGGCGGCGGGCATCACCAACCTCGGCTTCGTGTGGGGCTCGATTCACGGCCAGGTGATGCGCGTGCTGCTGCTGTTCTATCTCACCCCCGCGTGGACCGCGCTCTTCGCGCACTTCATCCTGCATGAGCGGCTGACGTGGGCGGGCGCGGGACTCGCCGCGCTGTCGCTGGCCGGGGCGATGACCATGCTGTGGTCGCCGCAACTGGGCATTCCCGTGCCCGGCAATCTCGCCGAATGGGCAGGCCTCGCGGGCGGCATGGGCTTCGCCATGAGCAACGTGCTGATCCTCAAGACGAGCCGCGTGTTGCCGGATATGAAGCCGGAAATGCGCACCGCGACGATCTTCGGCGGCGCGGCGCTTTTTGGCGCCTGTGCCTCGCTGTTCGAGGCGATGCCCGCGCCGCCCACCGGCGCGCATCTCGGCACGGCCGCCTGGCTGGTGCTCGGCCTCGGCTTTCTGCTGGCGTCGAACAATATGCTGGTGCAGTACGGGCTCTCGCGCGTGCCGGCCAACCGGGCATCGATCATCATGCTGTTCGAAATCGTGGTCACGGCGCTGTCCGCGTGGCTCTTCGCCGGCGAGTCGCCCGGTCCGCGCGAATGGGCGGGCGGCGCGTGCATCGTGCTGGCTTCGGCGCTGTCCAGTTGGGTGCATCGGACCAAGGCCATGCCGCCCGACCCGGCCATTCAGAAGACGAGTATCGCCGACGGGCGCGATGCACACCTCGACGACCCTAAGGACGGCAAAAACCGCCCACGCGCGATGGTATGATTGCCCCTCATTAGCCGGCGCATGCCTCAACGCATGAAGCCGGCACCCGAGGCGCGAGGGTTCGCGGGCCGTGTCGCTCTGTCGGCGAACGGCTGGCGCGGCCTTCACGAGCCACCTATTTTTTTCCCTTTTCAAACAGCGAAATCGCCGTGCGTCTGACCTCGATCAAACTCGCTGGCTTCAAGTCATTCGTCGATCCCACGCATTTCCAGGTCCCGGGCCAGTTAGTCGGCGTGGTGGGACCGAACGGGTGCGGCAAGTCCAACATCATCGACGCCGTGCGCTGGGTGCTCGGCGAATCGCGCGCCTCCGAGCTGCGCGGCGAGTCGATGCAGGACGTGATCTTCAATGGCTCGACCGCGCGCAAGCCGGGTAGCCGCGCCAGCGTCGAACTGGTGTTCGACAACGCCGACGGCCGTGCCGCCGGCCAGTGGGGGCAGTATGCCGAAATCGCCGTGAAGCGCGTGCTCACGCGCGACGGCACCTCGAGCTACTACATCAACAATCTGCCGGCGCGCCGCCGCGACATTCAGGACATCTTCCTCGGCACCGGCCTTGGGCCGCGCGCGTACGCGATCATCGGGCAGGGCATGATCGCGCGCCTGATCGAGGCGAAGCCGGAAGAGCTGCGCGTGTTCCTCGAAGAGGCCGCGGGCGTGTCGAAGTACAAGGAACGCCGCCGCGAAACTGAGAACCGTCTGCACGACACGCGGGAAAATCTGACGCGGGTCGAAGATATCGTTCGGGAACTCAGTTCGAATCTGGAGAAACTGGAAGCGCAGGCCGTTGTGGCCACGCGTTACAAGGAACTGCAGTCCGACGGTGAAGAGAAGCAGCGTCTCCTGTGGCTGTTGCGCAAGAACGAAGCGGGCGGCGAGCAGGAACGCCAGCAACGCGCGATCGAACAGGCTCAGATCGATCTCGAAGCGCATACCGCGAAACTGCGTGAAGTCGAAGCGCAACTCGAAACGCTGCGCGTCGCGCATTACTCCGCCAGCGACGCGATGCAAGGCGCGCAAGGCGCGCTGTACGAGGCGAATTCGGAAGTCAGCCGGCTCGAAGCCGAGATCAAGTTCATCGTCGAATCGCGCAATCGCGTGCAGGCGCAGATCGCCGCGCTGAACGCGCAGCGTGAGCAATGGCAGTCGCAGGCGCAAAAAGCGCAAGACGATCTCGAAGACGCTGAAGAACAACTGGCCGTCGCTGAAGAAAAAGCCGCGCTGGCCGAAGACGAAGCCGCCGCCAAGCACGACGCGATGCCCGCGCTCGAAGCGCGCTGGCGCGATGCGCAAACGGAGTTGAACGCCGAACGCGGCGGCATCGCGCAGACCGAACAGGCGCTCAAGCTCGAAGCCGCGCATCAGCGCAATGCCGATCAGCAATTGCAGCAACTGCAGGCGCGTCATGAGCGTTTGAAGTCGGAAGCGGGCGGTCTCGACGCCCCGGACGAAGCGCAGCTCGAAGACGTGCGCATGCAGCTCGCCGAGCACGAAGAGATCCTGCACGACGCGCAAACGCGTCTGTCCGACGCGCAGGAAACGCTGCCGCGCCTCGATGGCGAACGCCGCACCGCGCAGGAACGCGTGCAAGCGGAAAGCGCCCAGATTCATCAGCTCGACGCGCGCCTTGCCGCGCTCAAGCAGTTGCAGGAAAACGTCCAGACCGAAGGCAAGATCCAGCCGTGGCTCGAAAAGCACGAACTGGGCAGCCTGCCGCGTCTGTGGAAAAAGCTGCATGTCGAAGCCGGTTGGGAAGCCGCGCTCGAGGCCGTGCTGCGCGAGCGTCTCGCCGCGCTGGAAGTGTCGAACCTCGACTGGGTCAAGGCATTCGCCACCGACGCGCCGCCCGCCAAGCTCGCTTTCTATGCGCCGCCGGTAGCCGGTCAGCCGGCCGCCACGCCGCCTGCATTGCGGCCGCTGCTGTCGCTCGTGCGGATCGACGACGCGGGCATCCGTGCGGTTCTGAATGACTGGCTCGGCCTCGCGTTCGTCGCCGACGATCTGCAGCAGGCGCTCGCCATGCGCTCGCAATTGCCGGAAGGCGGCTCGTTCGTCGTCAAGGCGGGGCATGTGGTGACGCGCGTTGGCGTGCAACTGTATGCCGCCGATTCCGAGCAGGCCGGCATGCTGGCCCGTCAGCAGGAAATCGAAAATCTGGCGCGTCAAGTTCGCGCGCAAGCCTTGCTCGCGGACGAAGCGAAGGCCGCCGCGATCCGCGCTGAAGCCGCTCACACGCAAGCCGCCCAGGTCTTGACCGATGTGCGTCAGCAGGCGGAGCGCGCCACGCAGCGCGTGCACGCCTTGCAAATGGACGCGCTCAAGCTCACGCAGGCGCACGAGCGCTACACCCAGCGCAGCACGCAGATCCACGAGGAACTCGGTGAGATCACCGCGCAGATCGAAGAGCAGCGCGCCATGCGCGCGGAGTCGGAAGCTAACTTCGAGCGCCATGACGGAGAACTCGCCGAATTGCAGGCGCGTTTCGAAGATCATCAACTGGCCTTTGAGGCGCTCGACGAACAACTCACCGCCGCTCGCGGCCAGGCGCGCGATCTCGACCGTGCCGCCACCGACGCGCGCTTTGCCGCCCGCAACATGGCGAACCGCATCGACGAGCTGAAGCGCAGCATTCAGGTCGCGCACGAGCAGAGCGAGCGTGTCGCGGCGTCGCTGGAAGATGCGCGCGCCGAGCTGGAAACCATCAACCAACAGACCGCGCATACCGGCCTGCAGGACGCGCTCGATATTCGCGCCGTCAAGGAAGAAGCGCTGCACGCCGCGCGCCTCGAACTGGACGATCTCACCGCCAAGCTGCGTGCCGCCGACGAGACGCGTCTGACCGCCGAGCGCGCGCTGCAGCCGCTGCGCGACCGCATCAACGAATTGCAGTTGAAGGAACAGGCGGCGCGCCTGAACGGCGAGCAATTCATCGAGCAACTGGCAGCGGCCGGTGTCGACGAGGCGCAGTTGCAGGCCAAGCTCACGCCGGACATGAAGCCGTCGTACCTGCAGGGCGAAGTCACGCGCATCAACAACGCCATCACCGCGCTCGGTCCGGTCAACATGGCCGCGCTCGACGAACTGAAGGCGGCGAGCGAGCGCAAGTCGTTCCTCGACGCGCAATCGACCGACCTGAACAGCGCGATCGAAACGCTCGAAGACGCCATCCGCAAGATCGACGCGGAAACGCGCACGCTCCTGCAAGGCACCTTCGACCAGGTCAACCATCATTTTGGCGAACTGTTCCCGCGTCTGTTCGGCGGCGGCCAGGCGAAGCTGATCATGACCGGCGACGAAATTCTCGACGCCGGCGTGCAGGTGATGGCGCAGCCGCCGGGCAAGAAGAATTCGACGATTCACCTGCTGTCGGGCGGCGAAAAAGCGCTGACGGCGACCGCGCTGGTGTTCGCGATGTTCCAGTTGAATCCCGCGCCGTTCTGTCTGCTGGACGAAGTGGACGCGCCGCTCGACGACGCCAACACGGAACGTTTCGCGAACCTTGTGCGTGCGATGTCGGACAAAACCCAGTTCCTGTTCATTTCGCACAACAAGATCGCGATGGAAATGGCGCAGCAGTTGATCGGTGTGACCATGCAGGAGCAGGGCGTGTCGCGGATCGTTGCCGTCGACATGGAATCGGCCGCCGGTTTCGCCCAGAATATCGTTTGAGTTTGATTTGAATTGAGCCTCGCGGGTGTCCGCGTTCAGCGCAGCGGCCGGTGGTCGCGCGACACGTGGAGCGGGCGCAGAGCCGCGCAGATAAAAGAATTGCTGATGGAGCATGCATGGACGAGTTGACACTCGGTTTGATCGGCGCGGGTGCCGTGGTGGTCGGGGGCGTGGTCGTGTACAACGCGTGGCAGAGCGCGAAGGTGCGCCGCAAGATGCCGCGGCCGATGCCGGCCGACACCGCCGACAATCTCGCGCGGGACGATCAGGAGGAACAGAGCCCGTTCATCGAACCGGCCCGGCCGACCACGCGCCGCGAGCCGGTGGTGGGCGTTGAAGCGGCAGAGCCGAGCACCGCGGCGCGCGTCGAGCCGACGTTCGGCGGCCAGGCGGCCGGCACGGCGCCGCTCGACACGGCGGCCGATATCCAGGCCGAGACGACCACGCCGAACGGCTATCCGGAAGCCGAGGGCGTGGCTGAAGCCGAACGCGACGCGAGCGCCGAGGCCGCGCAAGCCCGCCAGGCCGGCGAACCCGTCGAACCGATTCTGCCCGCCGCCACGACAATCTCGTCGGCGCCGCCGGCTATCGTCGATCGCCGTATCGACTGTATCGTGCCGATCCGTTTGAACGGCCCGGTCGCGGGCGACAAAGTGATTCCGCTTGCGCAGCGTCTGCGCCGCGCGGGCAGCAAGCCGGTGCATATCGAGGGCAAGCTCGACGGCGGCGCGTGGGAACTGCTGCAAAACGGCGCGCGCTATGAAGAACTGCGCGCGGCCGCGCAACTGGCCAATCGCAGTGGCGCGCTCAACGAACTGGAGTTTTCCGAGTTCGTGACCGGCGTGCAGCAGTTTGCCGACGCGCTGGATGCCTCGCCGGAATTTCCCGATATGCTCGAAACGGTCGCGATGGCGCGCGAACTCGACGGCTTCGCCGCGCAGTGCGACGCGCAGTTGTCGATCAACGTGCTTTCCGACGGCGCGCCGTGGTCGGCCAACTACGTGCAGGCGGTCGCGTCGCAAGACGGCTTGCTGCTTTCGCGCGACGGCACGCGTTTCGTCAAGCTCGACGCACGGCAAAGCCCGGTGTTCATGCTGCAATTCGGCGACACCAACTTCCTGCGCGACGACCTCACCTACAAGGGCGGCCAGATGATCACGCTGGTGCTCGACGTGCCGGTGGCCGATGAAGACATTCTGCCGTTCCGTCTGATGTGCGACTACGCGAAATCGTTGGCCGAGCGCATCGGCGGGCGGGTGGTCGACGACGGCCGTCGTCCGTTGCCGGAAACCGCGCTGCTCGCCATCGAAAAGCAGTTGATGACGCTCTACGCGAAGCTCGAACAGGCGGGGATTCCGGCGGGCTCGCCGGCCACGCGGCGTTTGTTCAGCCAGTAAAATTTTTACGTTTTATCGTTGTCTCCGACGGCCGCACGATGTGCGGCCGTTGTCGTTTCAGGCGGCGGCTTCATGCCTGGCTTCCGAGCGGACGCGCGACGCGCCGAAACTGGCCATTCGGCCGATGTAAAGGGGCACGCTTCCTGCGATAATCCAATGTCTGAACTTCACTGAAGAACCTTCCGACAGCATGGCCCGAACCTCCGTCTCACATCCCGCAACCAACACCCCGGCGGAGCGTGCCGCGTGGCTGCGCGCGGAACTCGAACGCGCCAACTACGCGTACTACGTGCTCGACCAGCCGGACCTGCCTGACGCGGAATACGACAAGCTGTTCAAGGAACTGGAGCGCATCGAGACGGAGCATCCGGACCTGATCGTGCCGGATTCGCCCACCCAGCGTGTGGGCGGCGAGGCGGCGAGCGGTTTCGAGCAGGTCGTGCACGACCTGCCCATGCTATCGCTGAACAACGGTTTCGCCGATGAAGACATCGTCGCCTTCGACAAACGCGTCGGCGACGCGCTCGGCAAGAACGCGAGCGAGCCGCCGGTGCCGGTCGACTACGCGGCCGAGCTGAAATTCGACGGCCTCGCCATCTCGCTGCGTTACGTCGACGGCGCTTTCGTGCAAGCCTCCACGCGCGGCGACGGCACGACCGGCGAGAACGTCACCGAGAACGTCCGCACGATCCGCTCCATTCCGCTCAAGCTCAAGGGCAAACGTGTGCCGCATGTGCTCGACGTGCGTGGCGAAGTGCTGATGTTCAAGCGCGATTTCGAGCGCCTGAACGAACGTCAGCGGGCCGCGGAACAAAAGGAATTCGCCAATCCGCGCAACGCCGCGGCGGGCAGTTTGCGGCAGCTCGATTCGAAGATCACCGCGCAACGGCCGCTGTCGTTTTTCGCTTATGGCATCGGCGTGCTCGAAGGCATGGAGATGCCGGCCACGCACAGCGAATTGCTCGACTGGTACAAGGAACTCGGCTTGCCGGTGAATAGCGAGCGGGCAGTGGTGCAGGGCGCCGAGGGCTTGCTGGGCTTTTTTCACGGCGTCGGCGAGAAACGCGAGAACCTGCCGTACGACATCGACGGCGTGGTCTACAAGGTCAACCGGCGCGATGAGCAGGATGCGCTCGGCTTCGTGTCGCGCGCGCCGCGTTTTGCGCTGGCGCATAAATTCCCCGCGCAGGAAGCGCTGACCAAACTCGTCGCGATCGACGTGCAGGTCGGCCGCACCGGCGCGATCACGCCGGTGGCGCGACTGGAGCCGGTGTTCGTCGGCGGCGCGACGGTCACGAATGCCACGCTGCACAACGAAGACGAAGTGCGTCGGAAGGATATCCGCATCGGCGATACGGTGATCGTGCGGCGCGCCGGCGACGTGATTCCCGAAGTGGTGAGCGCGCTGCTCGACCGCCGCCCGGACGACGCCCGCGAATTCGTAATGCCCACGCAGTGTCCGGTGTGCGGTTCGAGCATCGAGCGCCTGCCGGATGAGGCGATCGCGCGTTGTACCGGCGGCCTGTTCTGTCCCGCGCAGCGCAAGCAGGCGCTGTGGCATTTCGCGCAGCGGCGCGCGCTGGATATCGACGGCCTCGGCGAAAAGATCATCGACCAACTGGTCGAGCAGAATCTGGTGCGTACGCCGGCCGATCTGTTCAACGTCGGCTTTGCAACGCTCGCCGAACTCGATCGCTTTGCGGAAAAGTCTGCGCAGAATCTGCTCGACTCGCTCGAAAAGGCCAAGCACACCACGTTGGCGCGCTTCATCTACGCGCTCGGCATCCGGCATGTGGGCGAATCCACGGCGAAAGACCTCGCCAAGCACTTCGGCTCGCTGGATCCGATCATGGACGCCTCGGTCGAAGCCTTGCTGGAGGTCAACGACGTGGGTCCGGTGGTCGCCGAGTCGATTCACCAGTTCTTCGCCGAGGAGCACAACCGCACGGTGATCGAGCAGTTGCGCGCGCCAGGCAAGGTCACGTGGTCCGAAGGGCCGCCCGCGCCTAAAGCGCCGCAGGGCGTGCTGGCCGGCAAGACGGTGGTGTTGACCGGCACCTTGCCGAGCCTTGCCCGCGAAGAGGCGAAGGAAATGCTGGAAGCGGCCGGCGCGAAAGTGGCCGGCTCTGTGTCGAAGAAAACGGACTATGTGGTGGCGGGGGCCGACGCGGGCAGCAAGTTGGCGAAGGCTGAGGAACTCGGCGTTCCCGTACTCGACGAAGATGGTATGCGTAAGCTCCTGGAGGGGCAGTTATGATCCGCGAAATTCTCAAGATGGGTGATCCGCGCCTTTTGCGCATTGCCGATCCGGTCGATCACTTCGACACGCCCGAACTGCATGAACTCGTCAAAGACATGTTCGAGACCATGCACGACGCAAACGGCGCGGGCCTTGCCGCGCCGCAGATCGGCGTCAATCTGCAGGTGGTGATCTTCGGCTTCGGGCACAACGAGCGCTATCCGGACGCGCCGCCAGTGCCGGAAACGGTGCTGATCAACCCGACCGTCACGCCAGTCTCGCTGGACATGGAAGAGGGCTGGGAGGGCTGCCTGTCGGTGCCGGGCCTGCGCGGCGCGGTGAGCCGTTTTTCGATGATCAAGTATCACGGCTTCGATCAATACGGCAAACCGATCGACCGTGTCGCCGAGGGCTTTCACGCGCGCGTCGTGCAACACGAGTGCGACCACCTGATCGGCAAGCTGTATCCGATGCGGATCAACGATTTCGCGAAGTTTGGCTTCACGGAAGTGCTGTTTCCGGATATGGACCCGAATAGCGACGATTGAAGCGGCTTGTGCTGCTTCGGTCACTGCGCTGGCATCTTCGGCTTGGCGCAGGGATAAAAAAACCCACGCGATTGCGTGGGTTTTTTGTTGAGGCGTCAGTCTGTCAGGCGCCCGGCTTCAGAACGACTCGTCCGGCGACAGATAACGCCATTGGCCCGGCGGCAGCGCGCCCAGCATCACTCGGCCCATGCGCACGCGCTTCAGGCCGATCACTTCGAGGCCGACCAGTTCGCACATGCGGCGAATCTGGCGCTTCTTGCCTTCGCGCAGCACGAAACGCAATTGCTCGCCGTTCTGCCAGTTCACTTGCGCGGGTTTCAGCGGCACGTCGTCGAGCGACAGGCCGTGGCACAGCAGCGCCAGACTCTCCGGCGGGAAGTGGTTTTCGACGTCGGTGGTGTGCTCGCCGAATGCCACGCGCACCAGATACTCCTTGTCGATCTCCGAATGACCGCCGATCAGTTGCTTGGCAATCCGGCCGTCTTGCGTCAGCACCAGCAGGCCCGTCGAATCGATGTCCAGACGGCCAGCCGGCGCGAGCTGGCGCAAATGCGCGACGGAGAAGCGGATGTCCGAGTGATCGCCTTCCCAGCGATTCTCCGGCGTGACCAGCGTGATGGCCGGCTGATAGCCGTCTTCCGCCTGACCTGAGACTAGACCCACCGTCTTATGGATCAGCACCGTCACCAGGCTCGATTGCGCGGCCTCGGCGGCGGGGTCGATTTCAATGCGCTGGTCCGGACGGACCTTGGTGCCGAGCGTGTCGATGCGCTCGCCGTCCACCAGCACCCAGCCTTTTTCGATCCACTCGTCGGCTTCGCGGCGTGAGCACATGCCGAGTTCGGACATCAGCTTGGACAGGCGCAGCGTGCCTGGCGCGTCTTCGTAGTCGCGACGCGGCGTGCGCGGAGCGGCATCGATTTCGCTGTCGCGCTCGGCTCGGGGCGCGCCGCGCGGCTTGTCGGCACGCGCGGGGCGGTCGTCGCCGAAACGGCGGCCGGCGGCCGGCAGCGTCTTGTCGAAGCTGCGGGCCGGGCGCTCGCCACGGTCGGTACGTTCAGTGCGGTCAGCACTGCGCGCCGGACGGTCGCCGAATTCGCGTTTGGCCGGGGCGCGTTCGCCGCGCTCGTCGCGCGGAGCGCTTGCCGGACGGTCCGCGCGGTCGCTGTATCCGGCTTTGGCGGGCTTGGCGAAGCTGCTGCGTTCGCCACGGTCCGATGTACCACGCTCGCCTTCAAAACGGCGCGGCGCGCTATCGCTGCGTGGCCCACGCTCGCCGCCGCGGCGGTCTTGCGGTGCGCCACGGTCGCTGTTGAAACGCGGGCGGTCGGATGCGTCGCGTTCACGGCGTTCCGGACGCTCGCCACGCGGACCGCCTTCCGACGGACGGCCTGCGCCCGGGCGCGCGCCGCTGAACGGACGGCGTTCGCCGTCGTCGCGGCGCGGGGTGCGATCGCCGACGCTGCGCGGCGGGCGTTCGCTGCGATCCGTGCTGGCTTCGAAGCGGCGGGGCGCGCGTTCGGCTCGGTCACCGGTTTCACGACGCGGCGCGCGATCACCGCGGTCGGCGGTGCCTTCGAAACGGCGCGGGGCGCGCTCGCCGCGGTCTGAAGTGCCTTCAAAGCGACGCGGAGCGCGTTCGGCTCGATCGCCTGCTCCTTCAAAACGGCGTGGCGCACGATCGGTGCGATCAGCACCGCCCTCAAACCGACGCGGAGCCCGTTCGCCGCGATCGCCTGCGCCTTCAAAACGGCGCGGCGCGCTACCCGTACGGTCACCACCACCTTCAAACCGACGCGGCGCGCCTTGGCTGCGCTCGCCATCCGCTCTGCGCGGCGCGCGTTCGCTGCGATCCGTGCCACCTTCAAATCGACGCGGCGCGCGTTCCGCAGCGTCCCGACGCGGGGCGCGGTCGCCGCTACCTTCAAACTGGCGCGGCGCCCGTTCACCGTCAGCCCTGCGCAGCGCCCGTTCGCTACGATCACCGCCGCCTTCAAACCGGCGCGGCGCGCGCTCGCCATCATCCCGACGCGGAGCACGATCGCCGCCGCCTTCGAAACGACGCGGTGCACCACCCGTGCCCTCACGACGCGGCGGTCGATCTGACGCCGCGCGCGGCGCACCACCTGCGCCCTCGCGACGCGGTGGTCGATCCGACGCCGCGCGCTGCGCGCCACCGGCGTCCCGCTCGCGCGAAAACGACCCTTCGGGCCTTGCAGGACGCGCAGGACGCGCGCCGGCACCGGCCGGCTTACCAGCGGCCGCCGGCCGCTTACCGCCGCCGGCCGCGCCAGCGCGTTCACCCCGCGCCCCGCCAGGTGCCGGCGTCGCCGGCCTGGGTCCTGCCGGGCGCGTCGGCTTACGCGCCGACGTGCTGCCGGTACGGACAGGGGCGCGTTCGGACGAAGCCGGCCGCGGGTGCTTGGCTGTTAATTTGACTCGCATGAAATCTCACACTGCGATCGCGCGCAGCAGTTCGGTCTCGACCTGAATTTGCAGGCGGCTGTCCGACAGACCGTGTCCATCCAGCAGGAACACGTCTTCGACGCGTTCGCCGAGCGTATTGATCCGCGCCGAAGCGACGCCGACCCGATGCTCGGCCAGCACACGCGCGATCGAATAAAGAAGGCCTGGCCGGTCGTTCGCCGACACGGACAGGATGTAATATTGGCCGCGCTCGTCGGCCCGAAGATCGACGCGCGGGGTCACAGGGAAGGTCCGCGACAGCCGCGACAAACGGCCTTTCGACGGTCCCGGAAGCAGGGTGCCGTCACCGGTGAGGCGGGCGGTCAGTTCCTGTTCGACCAGATTGGCAATATCGCGATAATGCACGTCTTCTTCGGTATGCGCGACGAGGAAATTATCGAGCGCGTACCCGTGACGGGTCGTGCTGACCCGTGCATCGAGCACCGACAGGCCATTACGGTCGAAATACGCGCAAATGCCGGCGAACAGATCCGGCTGGTCCTTCACGTACACCAGCACCTGGAGCGCCTCGCCGATCGGCGACGGACGGGCTCGAACGATCGGCGTGGGTGTTTCCACGTGGCGGTACAGCACACGCGTTTGCCAAGCGATATCCGCCGCGTCGTGACGCAGGAAATAGCCGATGTCGAGCTTGTCCCACAGCGCCTTCTGCGCGCCTTCCGGCACGGTTTCGAGGCGCAGCAGCGCGAGCGCTTCTTCCTGACGCGACTTCAGCTCCGAATGCGCATCCGGCCGCGCGCCGCCGAGCACGGCGAGCGTGGCGCGGTACAGGTCTTCCAGCAGCTTGCCTTTCCACGTGTTCCAGACTTTCGGGCTGGTGCCGCGAATGTCGGCTACGGTCAGCAGATAGAGCGCCGTGAGGCGCCGTTCGGTGCCGACCAGTTCGGCGAACCGCTTGATGACCTCCGGATCGCTCGTGTCCTGCTTTTGCGCGACCTGGCTCATGGTCAGATGTTGCTGGACCAGCCACACGACCAGTTCGCCGTCCTCGCCCTCGATGCCGTGATTGCGGCAGAAGCGCCGCGCGTCGGCCATGCCCAGCGTGGAATGGTCGCCGCCGCGGCCTTTGGCGATGTCGTGAAACAGCGCCGCCACGTACAGCACCCACGGCCGGTCGAAGTTGGCGATCAACTGGCTGCAGAACGGATATTCGTGCGCGTGTTCGGCCACCGCGAAGCGGCGCAGATTGCGCAGCACCATCAGGATGTGCTGGTCGACGGTGTAGACGTGATACAGATCGTGCTGCATCTGTCCGACGATGCGCCGGAAGTTCAGCAGATAACGCCCGAGCACGCTCGTCTGGTTCATCAAACGCAGCGCGTGGGTGATGCCGGCCGGCTGCTTCAGGATGGCCATGAAAAGGCGCCCGTTTTCCGGATCGCGCCGCCAGTGCTGGTCCATCACGTCGCGGGCGTTGTAGATCGCGCGCAGCGTGCGCGCCGACAGGCCCTTCACGCCGGGCGTCTGTTCGTACAGCAGGAAGGCTTCGAGGATCGCGTTCGGCTCGCGCTGGAACACGTCGTCGCTGGCGATTTCCAGCATGCCCTGCTTTTCGACGAAGCGCTCCGACAGCACGCGCGTGATGCCGCTCGTGCTGGGGAAGAGCTGCGCTTCGATGTTCTGGATCAGGATCGTAGCGAGCTGCGTGACCGCCTTGGCGGACCAGTAATAGCGGCGCATGAGCTGTTCGCTCGCGCGCTTGGTGGCGGTGGGCTTGTAGCCGAAACTTTCGGCCACCGCCGTTTGCAGGTCGAACACCATGATGTCCTGACGACGTCCGGCGGTCACATGCAGCCGGGCGCGCAACGCCTTCAGGAAACTCTCGTTACGGCGCAGTTCGCGCGCCTCACGCTCCGTGATCAGGCCGCGCGCTTCGAGTTCACGCCAGCTGCTGCCGAATCCGGCCGCCTGGGTGATCCACAGGATCAGTTGCAAATCGCGCAGGCCGCCCGGGCTTTCCTTGATATTGGGTTCGAGCGAGTAGGGCGTGTCCTGGAACTTCGCGTGGCGCTGGCGCATTTCCAGGACTTTGGCCTGGAAGAAGGCTTTCGGGTCGAGCGCTTCGCGGTAACGCTTCGCGAAGTCGTCGAATAGCTCGGCGCTGCCGGTAATGCGCCGCGCCTCGAGCAGCGAGGTGCGCACCGTGACGTCGTTGGCGGCTTCTTCGAGGCATTGCGACACGCTGCGCACACTGCTGCCGAGCTCCAGCCCCAAATCCCAGGCGAGGCTGATAAGGCGTTCGATGCGCGCTTCAAGATGCTCGATCGGCGCGTCGGGCAGCAGGACCAGAATGTCGATGTCGGAATGCGGCGCCAGTTCGCCACGCCCGTAGCCGCCCACGGCCACTAGCGCCAACTCGGCCGGCAGTTCGCAGGTGTTCCAGGCCGCGCGCAGGGAGTCGTCGGTAGCGCGCGCCAAGGAGGCCATCAAAGCGTCGACGTTGGTGGCCGTCTTGAAGCGTTCCAGCAGTTGGGCTTTGGCCACTTTGTACTCCGCCTTGAGCGACGTGGCAGGGGATTGGGCGACGGCTGGAACACTACTCATTGGCAGGGAGGCGGAGAGGTGGGAAGTCGGTCAGGCCGTGGCCGCGACGACCGGCGGACGCGCGGGCGTGCCGGCGGACACGGTCAGCACGTCGTAGCCGGTTTCGGTGACGAGGATGGTATGTTCCCACTGCGCCGACAGGCTGCGGTCCTTGGTCTTGACGGTCCACTGGTCCGGCATGGTGCGGATGTCGCGGCGGCCGGCGTTGATCATCGGTTCGATCGTGAAGATCATGCCGGTTTGCAGTTCGAGCCCGGTGCCGGGACGGCCGTAATGCAGGATCTGCGGGTCTTCGTGGAATACCGTGCCGATGCCGTGGCCGCAGTATTCGCGCACCACGCTGTAGCCCTGGCCTTCCGCATGCTTCTGGATCGCGTAGCCGATGTCGCCGAGATGCGCGCCCGGGCGCACCTGGTCGATGCCGACCCACATGCATTCAAAGGTGGTCTGGACGAGCCGCTTCGCCATGATCGAGCCTTCACCGACGATGAACATGCGGCTGGTGTCGCCGAAATAGCCTTCCTTGATGACGGTGACGTCGATATTGAGCGCGTCGCCGTTCTTCAGCGTCTTGTCGCCGGGAATGCCGTGGCAGATCACGTCGTTGACCGAAATACAGGTGGCCTTCGGATAGGGCGGGTAGCCTGGCGGCTGGTAATTCAGCGGTGCCGGAACCGTGCCCTGTTCCTTCAGCATGTATTCGTGGCACAGACGGTCGAGTTCGCCGGTCGTGATGCCGGCGGTGACGAACGGGGTGATGTAGTCGAGCACTTCGCTTGCCAGTTTGCAGGCGACGCGCATCTGCGCGATATCGTGTTCGTTTTTGAGCGTAATAGCCATGAGTCGGGCCTGAAATGCGATTATTGCAGGATTATCGCACCATATTCCGGCCGCCGCAGGCTTTTGCGACCGGGCCGGCGGCTTTCATAGACCCCCAGGCAGGCGCGTTCAAGGTGGCCGGCGTTCGCGCGGGTGCAACCCGGCGGCCATGCACAGGGCTACCGGGCAGGTTGAGTCGTGCAATAGTCGCGTGCTATAATCTTTGGCTGAGTCGATCTCTGTCTTACTTTATTCGTCCATGCGGACAAAAAAGCGGCAGGAACGGCTTCTCATAACGCCGGTTGCCTGCGCTATGAGGTAATGCGGAAGCGAAAGCGGAAGCATAAAAGGCAACAAAAGGCAGCAGACTCGCAAGCCGGCGCACCCAGGGTGTCCACCGCGTTCAGCCAAAAAAAGATGGCAACGCGGCCGATACGGCAGCCGGCTTAAGACCCAACCCTCGCGGAGATTTTCATGGCAGTTACCATGCGTCAAATGCTGGAAGCCGGTGTCCACTTCGGTCACCAAACGCGCTTCTGGAACCCGAAGATGGCCCCCTTCATTTTCGGTCATCGCAACAAGATTCACATTATCAACCTCGAAAAGACGCTGCCGATGTACAACGACGCGCTGAAGTACGCGCGTCAACTGGCAGCGAATCGCGGCACCATCCTGTTCGTCGGCACGAAGCGTCAGTCGCGCGACACGATCGCTGAAGAAGCGCAACGCGCTGGCATGCCGTTCGTCAACGCACGCTGGCTCGGCGGCATGCTGACCAACTTCAAGACGCTGAAGGTCTCGATCAAGCGCCTGAAGGACATGGAAGCAGCGCTGGAAGCAGGCGAAACCGAACGCATGAGCAAGAAGGAAGCGCTCCTGTTCGAACGCGAAATGGCCAAGCTGGTCAAGTCGATCGGCGGCGTGAAAGACATGGGCGGCATTCCGGACGCGATTTTCGTGGTCGACGTCGGCTACCACAAGATTGCCGTGACCGAAGCCAACAAGCTCGGCATTCCGGTCATCGCCGTGGTCGACACGAACCACTCGCCGGAAGGCATCGACTACGTGATCCCGGGTAACGACGACGCATCGAAGGCTGTCGCTCTGTACACGGCTGGCGTGGCTGACGCGATCGTCGAAGGCCGTGCGAGCGCGGTCAACGAAGTGGTGCAAGCTGCACGTGGTGGCGACGGCGACGAGTTCGTCGAGGTCAACCCGGAAGCGTAAAGCTGCCCCGTGTCCGGCAAAAAAGGGGGCTTTCTACAGGCCCCCTTTTTTTAGGCCGCGACATTGTAGTGGGGCGCTGCCGGCGGTGTCCGAGGTAGTGCTCAAAGCGTGGTGCGTAAAAAAGTACGCGGAACGCTGAAACGAATTCTTGCCGCCGGCATCGAAGTCCGGGCGGCGTGTGACAGACGGAACTCAAGGAGCAAATGATGGCGGCAATTACCGCAAGCATGGTTGCAGAACTGCGCGCAAAGACCGACGCGCCGATGATGGAATGCAAGAAGGCGCTGACGGAAGCCGACGGCGACATGGCGCGCGCTGAAGAGCTGCTGCGCGTGAAGCTGGGCAACAAGGCCAGCAAGGCAGCGTCGCGCGTGACGGCTGAAGGCGTGGTTGCATCGTTCATCGGCGGCAACGCGGGTTCGCTGGTCGAACTGAACTGCGAAACCGACTTCGTTTCGAAGAACGACGACTTCCTGGGTTTCTCGAAGAAGGTCGCTGAACTGGTCGCCACGCAAAACCCGGCTGACGTCGCGGCGCTGGCGGCACTGCCGCTGGAAGGCTCGACGGTCGACGCAGTGCGTTTGGCACTGGTCGGCAAGATCGGTGAAAACCTGTCGATCCGCCGTTTCGTGCGTTTCGACACGGTCAACAAGCTGGCAGCGTACCTGCACGGCACGCGTATCGGCGTGCTGGTCGAGTACACCGGCGCGGACGAGCAGGTCGGCAAGGACGTCGCAATGCACATCGCCGCGATGAAGCCGGTTTCGCTGTCGTCGGACGACGTGCCGGCGGATCTGATCGCCAAGGAACGCAGCATTGCTGAACAGAAGGCTGCGGAATCGGGCAAGCCGGCTGAAATCGTCGCCAAGATGGTCGACGGCAGCGTGCAGAAGTACCTGAAGGAAGTGTCGCTGCTGAACCAGACGTTCGTTAAGAACGACAAGCAGACGATCGAACAGATGCTGAAGGCTGGCAACTCGAGCGTGCAGAAGTTCGCGCTGTTCGTGGTCGGCGAAGGCATTGAGAAGAAGCAGGACGACTTCGCAGCTGAAGTGGCCGCTCAAGTCGCTGCTGCAAAGCAACAATAAGCATCACGTAAGCTTCACTGCAATATCGTTGGACCCGCGGCGGAGCAAGACTTTGCCGCGGTCGGCAGCGCCGCAAGGCTGCGCGCGGGTTGACCCTCGTGGCGCACGCCGCCGGCGAACTCCAGGGTTCGTCAATTTGGCGACGCTTGCCCGAATCAGCATTTCACCCCTACATTAGTCCCTTGTTGTTGCCTGTTCTGCGCGATCTGGATACCCCTATGCCCACTGCCTATAAACGCGTCCTGCTCAAACTCTCCGGTGAAGCTCTGATGGGCGACGATGCCTTTGGCATCAATCGCGCGACCATCGAACGAATGGTGGCGGACGTGGCCGAAGTGGTCCGTCTCGGAACGCAGTTGGCCGTGGTGATCGGCGGCGGCAATATTTTCCGCGGCGTCGCGGGCGGCGCGGCGGGTATGGATCGCGCCACGGCCGACTACATGGGCATGCTGGCCACCATGATGAACGCGCTGGCGCTGCAGGATGCCATGCGCCACGCCGGCATCGAGGCGCGCGTGCAATCGGCGCTGCGCATGGACCAGGTGGTCGAGCCGTACATCCGGCCCCGCGCGATTCGCCAGCTCGAAGAAGGCAAAGTCGTGATTTTCGCGGCCGGCACCGGCAACCCGTTCTTTACGACCGACACGGCCGCCGCCTTGCGCGGCTCGGAAATCGGCGCGGAAGTCGTGCTGAAAGCAACCAAGGTAGACGGCGTTTATTCCGCCGACCCGAAGAAAGACCCGAGCGCGACGCGTTACACCACGATCAGCTTCGACGAGGCGATCGGCCGCAATCTGCAGGTGATGGACGCCACGGCGTTCGCGCTGTGCCGCGACCAGAAACTGCCGATCCGGGTGTTTTCGATCGTCAAACCGGGCGCACTTAAGCGCATCGTACAAGGCGACGACGAGGGTACCCTCGTCCACGTGTAAACTCTCGTTCACATAACGTGGGCTTTAGCGCGAGCCCGGGGCCGCCGCATCTTGCGCGTGCTGGCCGGCTCGCACCGTTTTGAAGGTTCGGAGGTTTAAAAATGTCTGTGGCTGATATCAGGAAGGGCGCTGAACAAAAGATGCAGCGCTCCATCGACGCGTTCAAGAACGACCTGTCGAAGATCCGCACGGGCCGTGCGCATACGGGCCTGCTCGATCACATCCAGTGCGACTACTACGGTTCGCCGGTGCCGATTTCGCAAGTCGCGAACCTGACGCTGATCGACGCACGCACGATCGGCGTGCAGCCGTGGGAAAAGAAGATGGTGCAGGTCGTCGAAAAGGCGATCCGCGAGTCGGACCTCGGTCTGAACCCGGCCACGCAAGGCGACGTGATCCGCGTGCCGATGCCCGCGCTCACCGAAGAACGCCGCCGCGAACTGACCAAGGTGGTCAAGAGCGAAGCGGAAACGGCCAAGGTGGCGGTGCGCAACCTGCGTCGCGACGCCAACGAGCAGTTGAAAAAGCTCGTGAAAGATAAGGAAATTTCGGAAGACGACGAGCGTCGTGCAGGTGACGACGTTCAGAAGCTGACGGACAAGTTCGTCACCGAAATCGACAAGCTCGTCGTGACGAAAGAAGCCGAGATCATGACGGTCTGAGGCCGGTCGCTTCAGCACTTTCACGATTTTTACTTCTTTATTTTGCAGTCACTGTCCCGACGGCCATGACCTACACCAGTTCAACCGTGCGCGTGCCTGATGTCGCCGCGGTGCCGCGACATATCGCGATCATCATGGACGGCAACGGCCGTTGGGCCACCCAGCGGCGCTTGCCGCGCGTGGCGGGCCATACGCGCGGCGTCGACGCGGTGCGCGCGGCCGTCGAGGCCTGCGCCCGTCAGGGTGTCGAATATCTGACGCTGTTCGCTTTCAGCTCGGAAAACTGGCGCCGTCCGAACGACGAAGTGTCGTTCCTGATGCGCCTGTTTGTGACCGCGCTGGAGCGCGAGATCGGCAAGCTGCATGCGAACGGCATCCGTTTGCGCGTGGTGGGAGATCTATCCCGCTTCGATACGCGCATCCGCGACCTGATCAGGCGCGCGGAGACCAAAACCACGCGCAATACCCGTCTTACGCTGACGATCGCCGCGAACTACGGCGGCCGCTGGGACATCATGCAGGCCACCCGCAAGCTCGCCGAACAGTCGGCGCTGGCGGGTAAGGCGGTCGAGGTGACCGAGGACTCGTTCGCCGAGCACCTCTCCATGGCTTATGCGCCGGAGCCGGACCTCTTCATCCGCACCGGCGGCGAGCGTCGCGTCAGCAACTTCCTGCTGTGGCAGCTCGCGTACACCGAGTTCTACTTTACCGACACGTTCTGGCCGGATTTCGACGCCGACGCGCTCGGCCACGCCATCGCTTCGTACGCGGAGCGTGAACGCCGCTTTGGCCGCACCAGTGCTCAACTCGAGCCGCAATCGCAAAACGTCGATTCGCTTCCATGCTAAAAACCCGTGTCATCACGGCGATCATCCTGCTGGCAGTGTTCCTGCCGGTCACGTTGTTCGCGCCGGTGGGCGCGTTCGGCGCGCTGATCGCTTTTGTCGTCGTGTTCGCCGCATGGGAGTGGGCGCGCCTGCTCAAGCTGGGCGGCGCGGGCCCCGTGATTTACGCGCTGGTGGCGGCGGTGGCGCTGGTCGCAAGCACGCGGCTCGGCGCCGGTATCGAGCAGGCCAGGCCGCTCTTCCAGGCAGCCGCTATTTTCTGGGTGATCGCCGGTCCGTTCGTGCTGCTGCGCAAGCCCACGCTCGCGCAGGGTGCCTGGCGTCCCTTCCTGTTTCTTGCCGGCATTGTGGTATTCGTCGCGTGCTGGCATGCTCTCGTCGCCGCGCGCATGCAGGGTGTGCCGTTCGTGCTGTCGCTGCTGCTATTGGTATGGGTGGCCGATATCGGCGCATACTTCTCCGGAAAAGCGTTCGGAAAGCACAAGCTGGCGCCTGCCATCAGTCCGGGTAAGACTTGGGAGGGCGCGATCGGCGGCTGGCTGGTGGTGATGATCGTCGCGGCGGCGGCGGTCTTTTTGCATGCGTTCGAGCCGACCCTGTATTCTGCGCTGCTGGCGCATTGGGGCGCCGTGCGTACGCTGCTCGCGCTGACCTTGCTGGTGGCATTCAGCGTGGTGGGCGACCTGTTCGAATCGATGATGAAACGCCAGGCCGGTGTGAAAGATTCAAGCGGCCTGTTGCCGGGGCACGGCGGCGTGCTCGATCGCATCGATGCCTTGTTGCCGGTGCTGCCGCTTGCCATGCTGCTGCTCGGCTAGAGAAAGAGATATGCAAAAACGTCTGACATTGCTCGGTTCCACGGGCTCGATTGGAGACAGCACGCTCGACGTCGTCGCGCGTCATCCCGAGCGTTTTTCGATTTATGCGTTGAGCGCGCATCGCAACGGCGACAAGCTCGTCGAGCAATGCCTGCGCTTTCAACCTGAAGTCGCGGTGGTCGGCGACGCCGGCACGGCCGCAAGCGTCGCGGCGAAATTGCGCGAGGCGGGTTGCAAGACCGAGGTCACGTATGGACCGCAGGCGCTCGTCGACGTGTCGAAGAGCGCCGGCTGCGATACGGTGGTGGCGGCGATCGTCGGCGCGGCCGGCCTTGCGCCGAGCCTCGCCGCCGCGCGCGCCGGCAAGCGTATCCTGCTCGCCAACAAGGAAGCGCTGGTCATGTCCGGCGCGATCTTCATGGACGCGGTGCGCGACAACGGCGCCGTGCTCCTGCCGGTCGACAGCGAACACAACGCGATTTTCCAATGCCTGCCGCGCGAAGCCGAGCTGCACGGCGGCGTCTCCAAGATTATTCTGACCGCGTCGGGCGGCCCGTTCCGCACCCGCGAACCGGCCACGCTCGTCGACGTCACGCCGGAAGAAGCCTGTAAGCATCCGAACTGGGTCATGGGCCGCAAGATTTCGGTCGACTCGGCCACCATGATGAACAAGGGTCTCGAAGTGATTGAGGCGCACTGGCTGTTCGGTCTGCCGGGCGAGCGCATCGAGGTGCTGATTCACCCGCAAAGCGTGATCCACTCGATGGTGTCCTACGCCGACGGTTCGGTGCTCGCACAACTCGGCAATCCCGACATGCGCACGCCGATCGCGCACGCGCTGGCGTTTCCGGATCGCGTCGATTCGGGCGTGGCGCAACTCGATCTGCTGCAGGTCGCCTCGCTCTCGTTCGAAAAGCCGGATTACACGCGCTTTCCGTGTCTCGCACTTGCCGTGAAGGCGCTGGCCGAGGGTGGCCTGGCAAGCGCGGCGCTGAACGCCGCGAACGAAATTGCGGTTGAAGCGTTCCTTGCGCGCCAGATCGGTTTCATGACGATTGCCAAGGTGGTCGATGCGGTGCTCAACGCGTTGCCGAACCGCAGCGCGCACGCGCTCGAAGACGTGATCGAAGCGGATGCCGCAGCGCGTCGCGCCGCTGCCGAATTCATCGCGCGTCTGCCCGACGGCGCCCGTCGCACGGAACGCGCCGTCCAGTGAGGCGCACATGAACCTGCTGATCGAACTGCTCGCCTTCGCGGTCGCGATTGGCGTACTTGTGGTCGTCCACGAATATGGGCATTACAGCGTGGCGCGTCTGTGCGGCGTCAAGGTGCTGCGTTTTTCGATCGGCTTCGGCAAGCCGCTGTTCCAGTGGGTGAGTCCGAAGACGGGCACCGAATGGATCATTGCCGCGCTGCCGCTCGGCGGCTACGTGAAGATGCTCGACGAGCGCGAAACGGGCGCTGAGCCGATCCCCGCCGAAGCATTGCCGCATGCGTTCAACCGGCAGTCGGTGTGGCGCCGTTTTGCGATTGTCGCGGCCGGTCCGGTCGCGAATTTCCTGTTGGCCATCGTGCTGTTCGCGCTCGTCTTCGCCTCCGGCGTGACGGAGCCGGCAGCGGTGGTCGCGGCGCCCGCGCCGAATACGCCTGCGGCTGTTGCCGGTTTCGACGGCGGTGAAACGATTGTTGCCGTGCGTGCCGAGAACGCTGGCGAATCCGAGCCGGTGCGCTCATGGTCGGACCTGCGTTGGAAGTTGCTGGGTGCGGCATTCGATCACAAGCGCGTCGTGCTGAGTGCGAAAGATGCGCACGGTACGTCGGATTTTCAGCTCGATCTGCGCGGCCTCAGCGAGAAGGACGTCGACGATGATTTCATGTCGCATCTCGGTTTCGAACCGGGCGGTGGCAAGCTGACGGTCGCGGGTGTGCAGCCGGGCAGCGCGGCGCAAAAGGCAGGGCTGATCGCGGGTGATCGTCTGCGTGCCGTCGACGGTATTCCGACTGATAACGCCACGGCCTTCATCGCTTATGTAAAATCGCACGCCGGCAAAGCGGTGACGCTGCAGGTCGAGCGCGGCGGTAAGGCGGCGGGCAAGCTCGAAGAAGTGAACATCGTGCCGCAGGCACAGCGCGATGAAACAACGGGGCAGCAGATCGGCCGCATCGGCGCGGAACTGGCCACGCAAGTGCCGTCGATCGACGTGCATTACGGTCCGGTTGAAAGCCTGCAGTTGGGTGCGCGCCGCACGTGGGATCTCGCGGTTTACTCGGTGCGCATGTTCGGCAGGATGGTGGTCGGCGAGGCGTCGCTGAAAAATCTTTCCGGTCCGGTGACGATCGCCGATTACGCAGGAAAGAGCGCACGTCTAGGTCCTTCTGCATTCCTGTCGTTCCTGGCCCTTGTCAGTATTAGCCTTGGCGTACTGAACCTGTTACCAATTCCGGTATTGGACGGGGGTCATCTGTTATATTATTTGGTTGAAGCTGTGACCGGTAAAGTTGTCTCCGATCGCTGGCAACTCGTTTTTCAGAGGGCGGGTCTCGCCTGCATCGTCGCATTGTCGGCGATCGCGCTGTTCAACGATCTGGCTCGTTTAATCCATTTTTAAAGTGTTCGGCGGCGTTCACGATGGCGACCGCCCGACCTGATGCAGCTATACACACTGGGGAAGCACGTTGTTTAAACCTCATCGCTTTGTTCCAAAGACGGTTATAGCCGCGGCATTCGCCGCGCATGGGCTGGTTGCTCACGCAACGACGCCCTTCGTGGTGCAAGACATCCGGATCGAGGGATTGCAACGCGTCGAACCTGGTACCGTGTTCGCCTACCTGCCCATCAAGCAAGGCGACACTTTCAGCGACGACAAGGCATCGGAGGCCATTCGCGCCCTGTATGCCACGGGCTTCTTCAACGACGTCAAGATCGCGACCGAAGGTAACGTCGTCATCGTGCAGGTGCTGGAACGTCCGGCCATCGGCACGATCGACTTCGCCGGCATTCATGAGTTCGACAAGGAAAACCTGACCAAGGCGCTGCGCGCCGTGGGTTTGTCGCAAGGCCGTTACTACGACAAAGCGTTGGTCGACAAGGCCGAGCAGGAACTGAAGCGTCAGTATCTGACGCGCGGCTACTACGCCGCTGAAGTCACCACCACGATCACGCCGATCGACCGCAATCGCGTGTCGGTGCTGTTCTCGGTGGCCGAAGGTCCGAGCGCGAAGATCCGCCAGATCAACTTCATCGGCAACAAGGTGTTCAGCACGGGTACGCTGCGCGACGAAATGCAGTTGTCCACGCCGAACTGGTTCTCGTGGTACACGAAGAACGACCTGTACGCGAAAGACAAGCTCACCGGCGACCTCGAAAACGTCCGCTCGTATTATCTGAATCGCGGCTATCTCGAGTTCAACATCGAGTCGACCCAGGTGTCGATCACGCCGGACAAGAAGGACATGTATCTGACGGTCACGCTGCACGAAGGCGAGCCGTACACGATTTCGAATATCAAGCTGGCGGGTAATCTGCTCGATCGCGAGCCGGAGCTGGCCAAGCTCATCAAGATCAAACCGGGCGACCGCTTCTCGGCTGAAAAGCTGCAAGCTACCACCAAGGCTATCGTCGACAAGCTGGGCGAGTACGGCTATGCGTTCGCTACCGTCAATGCGCAGCCGCAGATCGATCAGGCCAATCACAAGGTCGACCTGACGCTGCAGGTGGACCCGAGCCGTCGCGTCTACGTGCGCCGCATCAACGTGGTCGGCAACACGCGTACGCGTGACGAAGTGGTGCGCCGCGAAATGCGCCAGCTCGAAAGCTCGTGGTTCGATTCGAACCGCCTCGCGCTGTCGAAAGACCGGATCAACCGTCTCGGCTACTTCACGGATGTCGACGTGACCACGGTGCCCGTCGAAGGCACGCCGGACCAGGTCGATGTCGACGTCAAGGTGGCCGAAAAACCGACCGGCGCGATCACGCTGGGTGCGGGCTTCTCGTCGACTGACAAGGTGGTGCTGTCGGCCGGCGTGTCGCAAGACAACGTGTTCGGTTCGGGCACGAGTCTCTCGGTGAACGTGAATACCGCCAAGACGTACCGTACGTTGACGGTCACGCAGGTCGACCCGTACTTCACGGTCGACGGCATCAAGCGCATTACCGACGTCTACTACCGTACGTATCAGCCGCTGTACTACTCGACGGATTCGAGCTTCAAGATCGTCACGATCGGTGGCGACCTGAAGTTCGGCATTCCGTTCTCGGAAGTCGACACGGTGTACTTCGGTGCCGGCCTCGAGCAGAACCAGCTGGACATCGACGCGAACACGCCGCAGAGCTACATCGACTACGTGCACGAGTTCGGCCGCGTGTCGAACAACGTGCCGATCACCGTGGGCTGGTCGCGCGACGCGCGTGACAGCGCGCTGGTACCGAGCCGTGGCTACTTCACGCAGGCGAACGCCGAATACGGTACGCCGATCGGTGGCACGCAGTACTACAAGGCCGACATCAACGCGCAGTACTATTATTCGTTTTCGCGTGGGTTCGTGCTGGGCTTCAACTTCCAGGGCGGTTACGGTAACGGTCTCGGCGGCAAGCCTTATCCGATTTTCAAGAACTACTATGCGGGCGGTATCGGTTCGGTGCGGGGCTACGAGCCGAGCTCGCTGGGTCCGCGCGACGCCAAGACGAACGACCCGATCGGCGGCTCGAAGCTGCTGGTGGGTAACATCGAATTGACGTTCCCGCTGCCGGGCACGGGCTACGACCGCACGTTGCGTGTCTTCACGTTCCTCGACGCCGGTAACGTCTGGGGCACGGAAGGCAACAGTATCGGCGCTAATGGCCTGCGTTACGGCTACGGTGTGGGTCTGGCGTGGATCTCGCCGATTGGCCCGCTCAAGCTCAGCCTGGGCTTCCCGCTCACGAAGCACGAAGGCGACCAGTATCAGAAATTCCAGTTCCAGATCGGGACGGCATTCTGATCGGGCTGCAGGCGGCGCGGCCAAACTACAGTATCGAGAGGATGACTTTGCTAACCGGTATGTTTTCGAAACGTGTGGCGTGCGCGCTGGCGCTGGCAATGACCTTGGGTGTCGGGGTCGCGCATGGGCAGGAGGCCAGGATCGCGGCGGTAAATTCCGACCGCATCCTGCGCGAATCCGCTGCCGCGAAGGCCGCGCAGGTCAAGCTCGAGGCCGAGTTCGCCAGGCGTGACAAGGACCTTGCCGACATGGCGCAGAAGCTGAAATCGATGTCCGATTCGCTCGACAAGAACGGCGCGTCCATGTCGCCGGCCGATCGCGCGCAGAAGCAGCGGGATCTGTCGCAACTGGACACGGACTTCCAGCGCAAGCAACGCGAGTTTCGTGAGGATCTGAATCAGCGCCGCAATGAAGAACTGGCGGCGGTGCTCGACCGCGCCAACAAGGTGATCAAGCAGATCGCCGAGGCGCAGCACTACGACCTGATCGTTCAGGAAGCGGTGTACGTGAGCCCGCGCATCGATATTACCGATCAGGTGCTCAAGGCGCTGGCGGCGTCGGGTAACTGAACGCGGCTGGCGGGCTGAAAGGCCCGGCAGTAGATCTGACAAGTCGGACTGGACGGTAGCAACCAGCTTGCATGGGACCCGAGTAAGCGCTAAAGCGCTAACTCTGGTCGACACAGGAGACAGGATAGGCATGGCATTTACGCTCGAGGACATCGTCCAGCAGTTCGGCGGTGAAGTAGTCGGAGACGGTTCGCAGCGCGTCGGCAGTCTCGCGCCGCTCGACCAGGCAGGCCCGGACCAGCTGGCGTTCCTCGCCAATCCGAAGTACCTGTCGCAGGTCGAAACGACCCGTGCGGGCGCGGTGTTGATCAACGCCGACGACCTTGCCAAGCTCGCTTCCCGCGAGAAGCGTAACTTCATCGTCACGCCGAATCCGTACGCTTACTTCGCGCGCGTCGCGCAAACCTTCATCGACCTCGCTGCGCCCAAGGCGGCGCCCGGCGTGCATCCGAGCGCGAGCATCGACCCGTCGGCGCAAATCGCCGCGAGCGCGGTGGTCGGCCCGCACGTCACGGTGGAAGCGGGCGCGGTGATCGGCGAAAACGTGCGCCTCGACGCCAATGTCGTGATCGGCCGTGGCACGCGCATCGGCGCGGGCTCGCATCTTTATCCCAATGTCGCGGTGTACCACGGTTGCAAGCTCGCCGAGCGCGTGATCGTGCACGCGGGCGCGGTGATCGGCTCGGACGGTTTCGGCTTCGCACCGGATTTCATCGGCGAGGGTGAGGCGCGTACCGGCAGCTGGGTGAAGATTCCGCAGGTCGGGGGCGTGTCGATCGCGGCAGACGTCGAAATCGGCGCGAACACCACCATCGACCGTGGCGCCATGGCGGACACGATCATCGAAGAGTGCGTGAAGATCGACAACCTGGTGCAGATCGGCCACAACTGCAAGGTCGGCGCTTATACGGTGATTGCCGGCTGCGCGGGCATCGCGGGCAGTACGACCATCGGGCGTCATTGCATGATCGGCGGCGCTGTCGGGATTGCCGGGCACGTCACGCTGGCCGACTATGTGATCGTCACGGCGAAGTCGGGCGTCTCGAAGTCGCTGCTCAAGCCTGGTATGTACACCAGTGCCTTCCCGGCCGTGAACCATGCAGACTGGAACAAGAGCGCGGCGTTGCTGCGCAATATCGACAAACTCCGCGATCGTATCAAGGCGCTTGAAAACGCCGCGGCTGAGAGGCAAGACAAGCCGGCGGCGCATGGAGAAAATGCGGCAACGAGCAATGCCGCAGGCGACAAAGTCTGAACGATCGAGGCAACTCGCAAGGCAACTGGCCAAGCATTTCGCAGGGCAACCTGCCGGCACCGCGTAAAATGGCGGGCAAGCATCAGGAAGCAAAGTCGGTTGCCGTGACCGGGTGGCGCGGCCGCCGGGTCACGGCAAGCGCCGGCAGCACGCGTTACCAACCCACCTGCACCAGCATCCGCATTCATCACCGCGCAGTCAATGCGTGAGCAGAAACACCATGAGCACCGAAAAAATCAATCTCGACATTCATAAGATTCTCACGCTGCTGCCACATCGTTACCCGATCCTGCTGGTCGACCGGGTGCTCGAACTCGAGCCGCACAAGAGCATCAAAGCGTTGAAGAACGTGTCGATCAACGAACCGTATTTTCAGGGTCATTTTCCGACCCGTCCGGTGATGCCGGGCGTGCTGATTCTCGAAGCGCTCGCGCAAACGGCGGCCCTGCTGACGTTTTCGGAAGAGCCGAGCGACCCGTCGAACACGCTGTATCTGTTCGTCGGCATCGACAACGCGCGTTTCAAGCGCGTGGTGGAACCGGGTGATCAGCTGATCCTGAACTGCACGTTCGAGCGTCACATGCGCGGCATCTGGAAGTTCAAGGCGCGCGCCGAAGTGGATGGCGTGGTCGCGGCGGAAGCCGACCTGATGTGCGCGGTGCGGCACACGGACAAGGACGCTTAAACGCACTAAGCGCCAGGCGCTTAAGCCAGCGTCCGGGCGGTCGGCGGCGTCACGCGCGCGCGGACTTTCCGCCAGATGCCCATCCAGACAACGCAACAGAATCAGAAGCGAGGACGCATGAGCAGGATTCATCCCACTGCGATCGTCGAGCCGGGCGCACAACTCGACGAATCCGTCGAAGTCGGACCGTATGCCGTGATCGGCGCACATGTGACGATCGGCGCGCGGACCACGGTCGGTTCGCACAGCGTGATCGAAGGTCACACCACGCTCGGCGAAGATAACCGGATCGGCCACTACGCATCGGTCGGCGGCCGTCCGCAGGACATGAAGTACAGGGACGAGCCGACCCGGCTCGTGATCGGCAACCGCAACACGATCCGCGAATTCACCACGATCCACACCGGCACGATGCAGGATGCGGGCGTCACCACGCTCGGCGACGACAACTGGATCATGGCGTACGTGCACATCGGGCACGATTGCCACGTCGGCAACAACGTCATTCTGTCGAGCAACGCGCAGATGGCCGGCCACGTCACGATCGGCGACCACGCGATCGTCGGAGGCATGTCGGGCGTGCATCAGTTCGTGCGCATCGGCGCGCATTCCATGCTGGGCGGCGCATCGGCGCTGGTGCAGGACATTCCGCCGTTCGTGATCGCCGCCGGCAACAAGGCCGAGCCGCACGGCATCAACGTCGAAGGTCTGCGCCGCCGTGGTTTCTCGCCGGACGCGATCTCGGCGCTGCGCGCGGCGTATCGCGTGTTGTACAAGAACGGCCTGTCGCTTGAAGAAGCGAAGGTGCAGTTGCGCGAACTCGCGACCGCGGGCGGCGATGGCGATGCGCCGGTGCAGACGCTGCTTGCGTTCGTCGAAGCGTCGCAACGCGGCATCATCCGCTAAGCGATGGCATTGCAACCCAGTCCATTGCGCGTCGCGATGGTGGCCGGCGAGCCGTCCGGCGACCTGCTAGCGGCCGCGCTGCTCGACGGCCTCACGAGCCGTCTGCCCGCCGGCACCCAGTACTACGGGATCGGCGGCCCGCGCATGATCGCCACCGGCTTCGACGCCCACTTTCCGATGGAGAAGCTGTCGGTGCGCGGCTATGTCGAGGCGCTGAAGCACATTCCCGGCATTCTCGGCATTCGCAACGAGCTGAAGCGGCAGTTGCTGGCTGAACCGCCGTCGGTGTTCGTCGGCGTGGATGCGCCCGATTTCAATTTCGGGCTCGAGCATCCATTGCGCGAGGCCGGGATCCCAACCGTTCACTTCGTGTGCCCGTCCATCTGGGCGTGGCGCGGCGGCCGCATCAAGAAGATCGCCAAGGCGGTCGACCACATGCTGTGCGTGTTCCCGTTCGAAACGGCGCTGTTGGAAAAAGCGGGCGTCGCGGCATCGTACGTGGGCCATCCGCTCGCTGACGAAATTCCGCTCGTGCCGGACACGCTCGGCGCGCGCCGGACGCTGGGTCTCGCGGAAGACGGCCCGATCATCGCGGTGCTGCCGGGCAGCCGGCGCTCGGAGATCGATCTGATCGGCCCGACCTTCTTCGCCGCGATGGAGATGATGCAGCACCAGGAGCCGAGTCTGCGGTTCGTGATGCCGGCGGCCACGCCGGCGCTGCGCGAAATGCTGCGGCCGCTGGTCGATTCGCACCCCGGCCTCGCGCTGACGATTACCGACGGCCAGGCGCAACTCGCCATGACCGCGGCCGACGCGATCCTCGTGAAGAGCGGTACCGTGACGCTCGAAGCCGCGCTGCTGAAAAAGCCGATGGTGATCTCGTACAAGGTGCCCTGGCTGACCGGCCAGATCATGCGCCGGCAAGGCTATCTGCCGTATGTCGGGCTGCCGAACATCCTGGCGGGGCGCTTCGTGGTGCCGGAGATCCTGCAGCACTTCGCCACGCCGCAGGCGCTGGCCGAAGCCACGCTGAAACAGTTGCGCGACGAGACCAACCGGCGCACGCTGACGGAAATCTTCACGGAGATGCATCACGTGCTGAAGCAGAACACCGCGCAGCGCGCGGCGGAAGTCGTGGCGAGCGTCATCGAAAAGCGGAAGGTGCGGCTGTGACCATTTCACGCGCGCCTCGCCGTAAAACCGTTGCCGGAGCAGCGGCGCAACAGGTCGGCCTGAACTTCGAGACGCCGGACGACGTTGTCTGCGGCGTCGACGAAGCAGGGCGCGGCCCGTTGGCCGGCCCGGTCGTGGCCGCGGCGGTGATTTTCGATCCGTCCAAGCCGATGATTCGCGGTCTCGACGACTCCAAGGTGCTGACCGCCAAAAAACGCGACGAGCTGTACGACAAGATCGTCGACCGGGCGCTGGCTTACTGCATCGCTTCGGCATCGGTCGAGGAAATCGATTCGTTGAATATCCTGCACGCCACCATGCTGGCCATGAAGCGTGCCGTGGAAGGCCTGTCCGTCGTGCCGACGCTCGTCAAGATCGACGGCAATCGCTGTCCGACGCTGAGTGTGCGCAGCGAAGCGGTGATCGGCGGCGACGCGCTCGTCAAAAGCATTTCGGCGGCGTCGATTCTCGCCAAGGTCACGCGTGACCGGATGCTGCTCGAATTGCATCAGACGTATCCCGTCTACGGCTTCAACGCGCATGCCGGTTACGGCACGCCGCAGCATCTCGCCGCGCTGCGCGAACATGGGCCTTGCGAGCATCATCGGCGTTCGTTTGCGCCGGTGCGTGAAGCGCATCTGCGCTTCGGCTCGGGCGTGCCGCTGTCGGCGGGTGAAGTGATCGTCGTGTCCGAAGTGATGTTCGACGACGACGCCTTCGGCGAACGCCGCGTCGTCTGAACGTTGCACGGGCGCCCATGAGCGCCGCGTGTAACCCACCTTTCCCCCATTCTCACTGTCTTCGCTGCCTGTGAAAGCTATCACCTCGCGGGACAATCCGCTCTACAAGCGCCTGAAGGCATTGGCCGGCTCGACGCATCAACAGCGCAAGAGCGGTCACGCGCTGCTCGAAGGGTTTCATCTCGCGAGCGCGTATCTCGACGTCGCCGGGCAACCGGAAATGTGCATCGTCACCGATGGCGCGCTGCGCCACGACGAAGCGCAGGCGATCGTTTCGCGCATCGAAGATCATCGTCTCGTGACGCTGCCGGATGCGTTGTTCGGGCAGTTGTCGAATGTCGTGCACGGTGTCGGCATTCTGCTGCTGGTCGAAAAGCTCGATACGCCGCTGCCCGACACGGTCGCGCAAACCTGCCTCGTCCTCGACGGCGTCCAGGACGCGGGCAACGTCGGCTCGATTCTGCGCAGCGCGGCGGCCGCCGGCATTGGGCAGGTGTTCTGCGCGCCGGGTACGGCGTACGCGTGGTCGTCGAAAGTCTTGCGCTCGGGCATGGGCGCGCACTTCCTGCTGCAGGTTCACGAAGATGTGGAAGCGCAGGCGCTGATCGAGCGCCTCGCGGTGCCGATCGTGATCACGGACTCGCACGGCGCCGAGGCGATCTACGATTGCGACCTGAGCGGACCGCTCGCGTGGGTGTTCGGCAACGAAGGGGCGGGCGTCTCGCCGATCTGGCGCGATGCGGTCTCGTTGCGGGTGACGATTCCCCAGCCGGGTGGCATGGAGTCGCTGAATGTGGCGGCCGCAGCGGCCGTGTGCGTATTCGAGCAGTGCCGGCAGCAGCGCGGGCGTAGTTGACGCAGGAGACGCGCGCGCTCCGGCGTTCGTCTGGGCTCGAGTCTGTTTCAGGCCGCGGGGCTCAGATCGCGCTTACGCCGTGGCGCGACAACACGCATGTTCTCGCGCGTGCCCGTGTTCAAGGCCGCCGGGCTCTGCGCGACCCATGCGCACAGGCTCAATACGAAGGCCTATCCAGCTTGATTTCCTGCAGGATCGTCGTCGCGATCTCCTCGATCGACTTGTGCGTCGACGACAACCACTTGACCCCCTCACGCCGCATCATCGCTTCGGCTTCGTTGATCTCATAACGGCAATTCTCCGGCGCGGCGTACTTGCTGCCGGGCCGACGCTCGTTGCGAATCTCCGAAAGCCGCTGCGGATCGATCGACAAACCGAACATCTTCTGCCGATGCGCCAGTAACGGCGTGGGCAATTTGCCGCGTTCGAAATCTTCCGGAATCAGCGGATAGTTGGCCGCTTTCACGCCGTACTGCATGGCCAGATAGAGGCTCGTCGGCGTCTTGCCGCTGCGCGACACGCCGACCAGAATCACGTCGGCGTCGGCCAGATTGCGGTTCGATTGGCCGTCGTCGTGAGCGAGCGAGAAATTGATCGCCTCGATCCGGTTCTTGTACTCCTCGGTGTCGGCGTTCTGGTGGCCGCGGCCCATCGCGTGGCTCGACTTCAGTTCCAGTTCCTGTTCGAGAGGCTCGACGAAGGTCTGAAACATGTCTAGCACGAGCGCATTCGAGCCTTTCACGATCTGATTCGACGCGCTGTCCACCAACGTGGTGAAGACGATTGGACGGCGGCCGTCCTGCACGATCGCTTCGTTGATCTTTTCGAGCGTGGCGTAGGCCTTCTCGGTCGAGTCGACGAAGGGCACGCGAACCAGTCGGAATTTCTGGTCGAACTGGGAAAGGATCGAATGCGCGAAAGTTTCGGCAGTGATCCCGGTACCGTCGGAGACGATGAATACGGTGGGCGGCATCAGTGGGGCTGGGGAACGTGAGCGAAAAAACGCTCGAATGAAACATCGCTGTGTGGATGACGCTGCCCGGTGGCTAACCGGAGACTGCAGCGGCGTCCAACCAGCGCGCCGTGGGCACCGCAACTGCGCCCGGATGGCGGCGGGGCCTCGCAAAAGCCCGCTGGCCGGTCCGGGGCGCGATTCGAGGCGCAATTCTCGTCCGACTGTCACATTTCGAGAGTCGGCACGGTAGAATAGCGGCAACCTGTTGGATAAGCAATTGCAGGCGATTGGCGTCTAACTCACCGTGAACGGTCGTTCAACGCCTCGCTTTTGGCCGGTATTCTGGTCGCTAAGTTGCGGCGAACGTTGTGAATTGATCGGCAAATTCGTCCATTCGCCTTCTTCGTCGCGCATCGGGCAATTTGCAGCGAGTGCTTCTCCAACAGGTTGTGCAAGACGCGAGGTTACGCTTCCAATAGGCGTCTCACGTCCGAGCCCACTTGCACAGCCGTGAATTTCTTTCACACTTAGGGGCTTGTATGACTAACGCAGTTACCGTCGCAAAGGATAAGGCGTATGTAGTTCCGTTTGAGCAGTTGCGGATGACCGATGTGGAGATTGTCGGCGGCAAGAACGCGTCGCTTGGCGAGATGATCAGTCAACTCGCCGAAGCTGGCGTGCGCGTGCCGACCGGTTTCGCCACCACGGCGCTGGCTTTCCGTGACTTCCTGAATCACAACACGCTGACCGAACGCATCGCCAAACGTCTCGAAACGCTCGACGTCGACGACGTGAAGTCGCTCGCCGAAGCGGGGAAAGAGATCCGTCAATGGATCGTCGACGCGCCGTTCCAGCCGCAACTCGAGGCTGATATCCGCGCGGGCTTCGACACCCTGCAAAACAGCTCGCCTGAAGAACTGTCGTTCGCCGTGCGTTCGTCGGCCACGGCGGAAGACTTGCCGGACGCATCGTTCGCGGGTCAGCAGGAAAGCTACCTCAACGTGGTCGGCGTGGAAGACGTGCTCGATCGCATGAAGCACGTGTTCGCGTCGCTGTACAACGACCGCGCTATCTCCTATCGCGTCCACAAGGGCTTCACTCACGCTGAAGTCGCGTTGTCGGCGGGTGTGCAGCGCATGGTGCGCTCGGACGTCGGCGCGGCCGGCGTGATGTTCACGCTGGACACCGAGTCGGGCTTCAAGGACGCCGTCTTCATCACGTCGAGCTATGGTCTCGGCGAAACCGTGGTGCAAGGCGCGGTGAACCCGGACGAGTTCTACGTCTACAAGACCACGCTCGAACAAGGCAAGTACCCGATCATCCGCCGCTCGATCGGCTCGAAGCTGATCAAGATGGAATTCACCAAGGCGGGCGAAGCCGGCCGCGTGAAGACCGTCGACGTGGCGCACGAGCAGCGCAACCGCTTCTCGATCACGGACGAAGACGTGATCGAGCTGGCCAAATACGCCGTCATCATCGAAAAGCACTACGAGCGTCCGATGGACATCGAGTGGGGCAAGGACGGCCGCGACGGCAAGATCTTCATTCTGCAGGCGCGTCCGGAAACGGTGAAGAGCCAGGCCGCGGGCAAAGCGGAGCAGCGCTTCAAGCTGAAGGGTCAATCGAACGTGCTGGCCACCGGCCGCGCAATCGGTCAGAAGATCGGCGCGGGTCCGGTGCGCGTGATTCACGATCCGTCGGAAATGGACCGTGTGCAGCCTGGCGACGTGCTGGTCGCCGACATGACCGACCCGAACTGGGAACCGGTCATGAAGCGCGCTTCGGCAATCGTCACGAATCGCGGCGGCCGTACCTGTCACGCGGCGATCATCGCGCGTGAACTGGGCGTGCCGGCGGTGGTCGGCTGCGGCGACGCGACCGACGTGCTGAAGGAAGGCGCGCTGGTCACGGTGTCGTGCGCGGAAGGCGACGAAGGCAAGATCTACGACGGCCTGCTCGAAACCGAAATCACCGAAGTGCAGCGCGGCGAACTGCCGCCGATTCCGGTGAAGATCATGATGAACGTGGGCAACCCGCAACTGGCCTTCGACTTCTCGCAACTGCCGAACGCAGGCGTGGGTCTGGCGCGGCTCGAGTTCATCATCAACAACAACATCGGCGTTCACCCGAAGGCGATTCTCGAGTACCCGAACATCGATCAGGACCTGAAGAAGGCCGTGGAAAGCGTCGCTCGCGGGCACGCCTCGCCGCGCGCGTTCTACGTCGACAAGCTGACCGAAGGTATCGCCACGATCGCGGCGGCGTTCTATCCGAAGCCCGTGATCGTGCGTCTGTCGGACTTCAAGTCGAACGAGTACAAGAAGCTGATCGGTGGTTCGCGCTACGAGCCGGACGAAGAGAACCCGATGCTGGGTTTCCGTGGCGCGTCGCGCTACATCGCGGAAGACTTCGCCGAAGCGTTCCAGATGGAATGCATCGCGCTGAAGAAGGTGCGCGAAGAGATGGGCCTCGACAACGTCGAGATCATGGTGCCGTTCGTGCGTACGCTGAAGCAGGCGGAGCGCGTGGTCGGGCTGCTGACGAAGTACGGCCTGAAGCGCGGCGAGAATGGCCTGCGCCTGATCATGATGTGCGAAGTGCCGTCGAACGCGATTCTCGCCGAAGAATTCCTGCAATTCTTCGACGGTTTCTCGATCGGCTCGAACGACCTGACGCAACTCACGCTCGGCCTCGATCGCGACTCCGGCATGGAACTGCTGGCGGTGGATTTCGACGAACGCGATCCGGCGGTCAAGTTCCTGTTGAAGCGCGCGATCGACACGTGTCTGCGACTGGACAAGTACGTCGGTATCTGCGGCCAGGGTCCGTCGGATCATCCGGACTTTGCGCAATGGCTGACCGATGAAGGCATCAAGTCGATCTCGCTGAACCCGGACTCGATCATCGAGACGTGGCAGCAGTTGGCGAAGTCGATGGCGAAGTAAGGCGAGCGGCATCCCGCTTCCTAAGCGGCATGCATGACGTGCGGTGCGGTAGGTCAAGCGCGCATCGAAGGCACGTGAAACCGTGCTGTATCGCCCGTTAAAATGCGCTCGCTTCGTGCTATAAACACCCCGGTAGTTCCGGGGTGTTTTGCTTTGTGGAGGTCGACGTGGCGCCAGGTGGATTGTTCTGGTGGATCGGGGCGGGTGTGCTGGTCGTGCTGGAGTTGCTCAGCGGCACCTTCTATCTGCTGATGATCGCGTTGGGCTGTGTCGCGGCCGCGCTTGCGCATCTCGCGGGCGCCGCAGCCGACGTGCAGTTCGCGGTCGCGGCCGTGGTGGCGCTGGCGGCGGTCCTGCTGCTCAGGCGTTCGCGGTTCGGCCGCAGAACGCGCAAGGAGGCGTCGCGCAACCCGGACGTCAATCTCGACATCGGTCAAACGCTGACCGTGCCGGCGTGGCACGAGCGGCGGGCACGCGCCGACTATCGCGGCGCGGCATGGGATGTCGAACTGGCCGCGGGCGAGCCGGAAGACGCGCAGCTCTACGAAATTACGGAGTTGCGCGGCAGTTGCCTCGTCGTCGTGGCCGCGCGTCATTCAAACAGCCGGGCCACCATTGCGTGAGCACTAACGCGTCACACGTGCATCACACACAACTATTCGAACTACGGACCGGAGGGTAGTAATGGATTCGACCATCGTCGGGGCGGTGCTTCTGATCATCGTGATCGTACTGGCGGCGCAGATCATCAAGATCGTGCCGCAGCAGCATGCGTGGGTTCTGGAGCGGCTCGGCCGCTATCACCGTACGCTGACGCCGGGCTTGAGCTTCGCGTTTCCGTTCGTCGATCGGATCGCCTATAAGCACATCCTCAAGGAAATTCCGCTCGAGGTGCCGAGCCAGGTCTGTATCACGCGCGACAACACGCAATTGCAGGTGGACGGCGTGCTGTATTTTCAGGTCACCGACCCCATGAAGGCGTCGTACGGATCGAGCAACTTCGTGTTCGCGATCACGCAGTTGTCGCAAACCACGCTGCGCTCGGTGATCGGCAAGCTCGAACTCGACAAGACTTTCGAGGAGCGCGACTTCATCAACCACAGCATCGTGTCGTCGCTCGATCAAGCTGCGACGAACTGGGGCGTGAAAGTGTTGCGCTACGAGATCAAGGACCTGACGCCGCCCAAGGAAATTCTCCACGCGATGCAGGCCCAGATCACCGCCGAGCGCGAGAAGCGCGCGCTGATCGCCGCTTCGGAAGGGCGCAAGCAGGAGCAGATCAATATCGCGTCCGGCGGCCGCGAGGCCGCGATCCAGAAGTCCGAAGGCGAGCGGCAGGCGGCGATCAACCAGGCGCAAGGTCAGGCGTCGGCGATTCTGGCCGTGGCCGAAGCCAACTCGCAGGCGATTCAGAAGATCGCGGCCGCCATCCAGTCGAACGGCGGGATGGAAGCGGTGAACCTCAAGGTGGCCGAACAATACGTGAACGCGTTCGGCAATCTGGCGAAGCAAGGCACCACGCTGATCGTGCCGGGCAATCTCGCGGACATGAGTTCGATGATCGCGTCGGCGCTGACGATTGTGAATAAGGGGAAGGGCGCGACTGAGGTGCGGTGAATGCGCCGGCTCAGTTGAATGCACCGGGTGCACCGAGTGCGTTGAATACAACGAGCGCGCTGAACACGCAGACTGCGCTCAGCGCACCGACAGCGCCCACCGCGCTGATTGCGCCGACCGCGCTTTGACCTGCTGAAAAAAGAATAGCCCGCGGACTACGTGGGCTATTTTCATTTGAGCGTTTGCGTGCCGTATCGAGGTTGATCACAGCGCGTTGACCGAAAACGGAGCGCGGCATATCCGCACACCGCACGCCGTTATTCAGACCAAACCACCGATCAACTCGGCGAGCGCATCAGACGCGCTTTCTCACGTTCCCAATCGCGCTTTTTCTCAGTCTCGCGCTTGTCGTGCTGCTTCTTACCCTTGGCCAGGCCGATCTCGCATTTGACGCGGCCGCCCTTGTAGTGAAAATTCAGCGGCACGAGCGTGTAGCCGCGCTGCTCGACCTTGCTGATCAGCTTGCTGATCTCTTCGCTATGCAGCAGCAGCTTGCGCGTGCGCACCGGGTCGGGATTGATATGGGTCGAGGCTTCGGGCAGCGGGCTGATGTGCGTGCCGATCAGGAACAGTTCGTTATTCTTGATAACGACGTAACCTTCCTTGATCTGGCCGCGCCCGGCGCGCAGCGCCTTGACCTCCCATCCTTCGAGCACGAGCCCTGCTTCATAGCGTTCTTCGACCGAGTAGTCGTAGAAGGCTTTTCTGTTGTCGATGATGCTCATGAATGGAAAGTGCCCAACTCGTTTAAAATCACGATTTTAGCAAAGCGGGGCAAGGAAAGCCCGCTGCGCTCGTCCACCCTTGCCACGCGCTGTTCAATTTATGGCAGATGTCCAGAAAACCGTGTTGATCCGCCATTCGGCGGAACAGATGTTCGACCTCGTCACCGACGTCGCCGATTACCCCAACTTCCTGCCGTGGTGTGGGGGAGTCGAAATCCGCCGCCGTGACGAAACCGGCATGGAGGCGAAGATCGATATCAACTTCAAGGGCATCAAGCAGCACTTCGCCACGCGTAACAGCATGGAGCGGCCCACGCGCATCGATATGGAGTTCGCGGACGGCCCGTTTCGCAAATTCACTGGCTTCTGGCGCTTTACGCCATTGCGCGCCGATGCCTGCAAGATCGAATTCGCGCTGCACTACGAATTCACCAACATCATTCTCGAGAAGATCATTGGCCCAGTGTTCAATCACATCGCCCATACCTTCGTCGAATCGTTCGTGAAGCGCGCCGACCAGCGCTACGGTAAGGCATGAGCGCGCGCTTGTCGATTGAAGTCTGCTATGCGTCTGCCGGCGAGCAGGCCCTGATTGCCGTGGAATTGCCGGAAGGCGCCACGCTGCAGCAGGCGCTGGACGTGAGCGGCATCTTGCGGCGTTTCCCGCAGATCGATCTGGGCACGCAGAAAGTGGGCGTGTTCGGCAAGCTCAAGCCGCTCGACGCGGTGCTGGCCGACCACGATCGCGTGGAGATCTACCGGCCGCTGCTGGTCGATCCGAAGGTGTCGCGTCAGCGGCGCGTCGAAAAGACCCGCAAGGCGGGCTCGATCGAAGGGCGTCGGTGGCAGAACAAGGATTCGCGGTAGGCGGATCTTGCGTGGCCGGGGCAAGGCGGCGGGCAGGAACGGCTCGCGTCAAGTTTCGGTCGGGCTGCGGGTTTGGCCGCGAACTGCTCACATAAAGTCGCGGTCGGGCGGCGTATTTGGCCGCGAACTGCTCGCATGAAGTCGCGGTCGGGCCGCGTATTTGGCCACGACGTGCTCGCGTCAAGCCTCAGTCAAGCCGCGTCTCCGGTTACGAACTGCTTCCGTCAAGCCTCACACAAGCCCCGTCCTCCGGGCGTGCTCTGGCCTCACGGCGCCGACACTTGCGGCTTTTCCTTGATCCGTGCGACCCTGGACGTATCGTCGTCCGCATGCTGGCGCACCGACCAGCACACGCCGGCCACCAGCAGCAGAATCGCCGCCAACTCGAGCGGACGCGGCAGTCGCTGGTCATAAATGAACGCGTAAAGCAGCGCGAAAAGCGTCTCGAACACGATCATCTGGCCTGAGAGCGTCAGCGGCAGCCGTTTCGATGCGGCATTCCACAGCCCGTTGCCGAGCCACGACGCGCCGATCGCGAGCCCCAGGTTGAGCATCCAGAAGGTGTGCCAGCGTCCGTCGGCCAGTTCGCCTTGCGGGCCGCCCGCCGGCAGCACGGCGATCAAGAGCCACAGCGCCGCACCGAGCGCGCCCGTCACCACGCCCCATAGGACCGACCATTCATTGCCACTGAAATGCGTCTGGCGCTGCAGATAGCGGGCGTTTTCGACCGCAAACCACGTCCAGCAGCCCAACGCGCCGACCGCGCAGGCGAGTCCGGTCAGCTTGGTGACGACGCTGACCGGCGTACTCTCCGCCACGGTGAACACATCGATGTTGATGCAGGCGATGCCCGCCATCACCAACGTCAGCGGCCAGGCGAGGCGGGCGAGCGGCACCGCGCCGTGATCGCGCCGGCCCAGCAGCGTGACCGTGACGGGCAGCACGCCGACGATCAGCGACGCCGGTGCGATGCCGATCAGGTGCACGGCGGCCGTCAGCAGCAGGTAGTAGAGGAGGTTGCCGGCCAAAGCCAGTTTCACCAGCGCGCCGAGATCCTCGCGGGTCAGGCGTTTGACGAGCGAGCGCGCCATGGGCAGCGCGGCGGCCAGCGAGACGATGCCGTACATCGTGTAGCGGCCCGCGCTCAGAAGCAGCGGCGAAAAGTCCGGCAGCACGCGCGGCACCAGAAAAACCATGCCCCATAAGGCCCCGGCGATTACTCCATATGCCACACCGCGTTGCATCGACTGCCCCTGCAAAAAAACTGGAATGGTCGGCAGAATAGCCGGAGGGCGGGCCGGGCGTCTTGTTCGATTCTGCAATTCGAGCCCGCCGACACCCCGTTGCGCCCGAACGCGCAAACGAAACCTGATCGAACCCGAGGCGAACAGCCCAAGCGAAATCCAGGGGCCCGATGGCGCGAAAAAAACCGCCCGAAATTCGCTAAGCTGCTGTTAGTGCAGTGAAAACCAGGGAGGTATCGCGTATAATTCGCTTTTGCGCCTATAGGATTTGCCATGCGTCTGATCCAAACAGCACTCACGTTCGATGACGTGCTCCTCGTCCCGGCTTTCTCCGATGTTCTGCCGCGCGACACCAGCCTCAAGACCCGGCTGACCCGCAACATCTCCCTGAATATGCCGCTTGTGTCCGCCGCCATGGACACCGTCACCGAAGCACGCCTTGCCATTGCGATGGCGCAAATGGGTGGCGTGGGCATCATCCACAAGAATCTCACCGCAGCCGAACAGGCGCGTGAAGTGGCCAAGGTCAAGCGCTTCGAATCGGGCGTCGTGCGTGATCCGATCACGGTGCCGCCGCAAATGAAAGTGCGCGACGTGATCGCACTGTCGCAGCAGCATGGCATTTCAGGCTTCCCGGTCGTCGAAGGCGCGCAACTTATCGGTATCGTCACGAACCGCGACCTGCGTTTCGAGGAGCGTCTGGACGAGCCGGTGCGCAACATCATGACGCCGCGCGAGCGTCTCGTCACCGTCAAGGAAGGCACGCCGCTCGCCGAAGCCAAGGCGCTGATGCACAGCCACCGCCTCGAACGCGTGCTGGTCATCAACGACGCATTCGAACTGCGCGGCCTGATGACCGTCAAGGACATCACCAAGCAGACCGAACACCCGGACGCATGTAAAGACGAACACGGCAAGCTGCGCGCGGGCGCGGCGGTCGGCGTCGGCGCGGACAATGAAGAGCGCGTCGAACTGCTGGTGCAGGCGGGCGTCGACGTGATCGTCGTCGATACCGCGCACGGCCACAGCCAGGGCGTGCTCGAGCGCGTCAAGTGGGTCAAGCAGAACTTCCCGCACGTCGAAGTGATCGGCGGCAACATCGCCACCGCGGCGGCCGCCAAGGCGCTCGTCGAATACGGCGCGGACGGTGTGAAGGTCGGTATCGGCCCGGGCTCGATCTGCACGACGCGGATCGTCGCCGGCGTGGGCGTGCCGCAGGTCACCGCGATCTCGAACGTGTCTGAAGCGCTGAAGGGCACGGGAGTGCCGGTCATCGCCGACGGCGGCGTGCGCTTCTCGGGCGACGTCAGCAAGGCGCTGGCAGCCGGCGCGAATGCCGTGATGATGGGCAGCATGTTCGCCGGCACCGAAGAAGCGCCGGGCGACGTCTTCCTGTATCAGGGCCGCCAGTACAAGTCTTACCGTGGCATGGGCTCGGTCGGCGCGATGAAGGACGGCGCGGCGGACCGCTACTTCCAGGACAACTCCGCGAACATCGACAAGTTGGTGCCGGAAGGTATCGAAGGCCGCGTCGCCTACAAGGGCTCGGTCAACGCGATCCTGTTCCAGTTGATCGGCGGCGTGCGCGCCAGCATGGGCTACTGCGGCTGCCGCACCATCGTCGAGATGAACGAGAAGGCCGAGTTCGTGCAGATCACGGGCGCGGGCTTGCGCGAGTCGCACGTGCATGATGTGCAAATCACCAAGGAAGCGCCCAACTACCACGTGGACTAAACGCCAATGAAGCCATTGCTGCGCGCTGTACTCATCCTCGATGCCCTGCTGTTGCTTGCGTTCGGCCTGCTGTTTCTGCTGACGCCGTGGACTTCGCTGTACAACGCGCTGCTTCTGGTGCAAACCCAGCCGGCTCTGGTCGGTCAGGGGTTTGGCGTGGCGCTGATCGGGCTGGCATGGCTGGCCTTCCACGCGTCGATCGACGGCGCGCTCACGTCCACCGTCGCCAAGGTGGTCGGCCATGTGAACTGGCTGACCGGCGTGCTGATGCTGGTCTGGCTGCTCGGTCTGCATACGCCGGCGCTGACCGGTTTCGGGCAGATCGTCGCGGTGTTGACGGGCGTGGTGCTGCTGGTGATTGGCTTGGGCGGCGTGCGTTTGTCGGGCACGGTGCGGCGACGTGAAAGAGTGCGGCTCGCTGAAGCCGCCGCTGCCGAGCGCGCCGAAAAGCAGGCTGCTAAAGACGCCGCGAAAGACGCAGCTAACCGGCGCGAGCCGGGCCGTGTCACAGCGGGCTTTCCGGTCTATCACGCCGAGCCAGTCGTGCCCGTTATGCGTCCTGTCAGTTCCGCCAGTCCTGTTGCAGGGGCGCCGCTTCATCCGGTGGTCGACGAAGCCAGTCTGACGCCGTCCGAACGCGCAGCGCGGGCAGAAGCGGCCGCCGCGCGAGACGAAGCCCGCAACGGCGCCGCCGACGCGCCTGGCGCGCCCCGGCCGCCGTTTCATGGCTGACGCGTTGCGCGCCATGTCGTGTACCGAAGCATTCGGATCTGGTTTGTGTGCGCCACCGGCAACTGCCTGCGGCGCCGCCCGCGCCGACACGCTGCATCGTTACGTTTCATGCTCGATCGTCCCCACGTGGACCGCTTTGAATTCAACGCCGCGCTCCGCGCGCGGCATTCCGTATCCGCTCACTTTTGACTCCGTCCGCTGATATGCATGACAAGATCCTGATCCTCGACTTCGGTTCTCAAGTCACCCAACTGATTGCACGTCGCGTTCGCGAAGCCAACGTGTATTCAGAAATTCATCCGTACGACGTCGATGCGTCGTTCATTCGCGACTTCGCGCCGACGGGCGTGATCCTCTCCGGCGGCCCGAGCTCGGTCACCGAAACCGATACGCCGCGCGTGCCGCAAGCCGTGTTCGAACTCGGCGTGCCGGTGCTCGGCATTTGCTACGGCATGCAGGCCATGGCCGAGCAACTCGGCGGCAAGGTCGATATCGGCCATCTGCGTGAGTTCGGTTATGCCGAAGTGCGCGCGCGCAATCACACGAGCCTGCTCGAAGGCATCAGCGACTTCACCACGCCGGAAGGTCACGGCATGCTGAAGGTGTGGATGAGCCACGGCGACAAGGTGCTGGAAATGCCGCCGGGCTTCGCGCTGATGGCGTCGACGGAATCGTGCCCGATCGCGGCCATGGCCGACGAAAAGCGCCGTTTCTACGGCCTGCAATGGCACCCGGAAGTCACGCACACCGTGCAGGGCCGCGCCATGCTCGAGCGCTTCGTGCTGCAGATTTGCGGCGCGCGGCCCGACTGGGAAATGGGCCACTATATCGACGAAGCCGTCGCGAAGATTCGCGAGCAGGTGGGTAAAGAGCACGTGATTCTGGGACTGTCGGGCGGCGTGGATTCGTCGGTGGCGGCGGCGCTGCTGCATCGCGCGATCGGCGATCAACTGACCTGCGTGTTCGTCGATCATGGCCTCTTGCGGCTGAACGAAGCCGAGCAGGTCATGGCGACCTTCGCTGACCACCTTGGCGTAAAGGTGATTCACGTCGACGCAAGCGAAGTGTTTCTGCGCAAGCTGGCCGGTGTGACCGATCCGGAAGCGAAACGCAAGATCATCGGCGCGGAATTCGTCGAAGTGTTCCAGACCGAAGCCGGCAAACTGACCGATGCGAAGTGGCTGGCGCAAGGCACGATCTATCCGGACGTGATCGAATCGGCCGGCAAGGGCAAGAAAGCGACGCAGACCATCAAGAGCCACCACAACGTGGGCGGCCTGCCTGAGACGCTGAATCTGAAGCTGCTCGAACCGCTGCGCGAACTGTTCAAGGACGAAGTCCGCGAACTCGGCGTCAAGCTCGGTTTGCCGCCGGCCATGGTGTATCGCCACCCGTTCCCGGGCCCGGGTCTGGGCGTGCGGATTCTCGGCGAAGTGAGGCGCGATTTCGCGGACCTGCTGCGCCGCGCGGACGCGATTTTCATCGAGACGCTGCGTACTTTCATCGATAAGGAAACCGGCAAGTCCTGGTACGATCTGACGAGCCAGGCGTTCGCGGTGTTTCTGCCGGTGAAGAGCGTCGGCGTGATGGGCGACGGGCGCACTTACGAGTACGTCGTTGCGCTGCGTGCCGTGCAGACGCTGGACTTCATGACCGCGCATTGGGCGCATCTGCCGCATGAACTGCTGGGGCACGTGTCGAACCGGATCATCAATGAAGTACGCGGGATTAACCGGGTGGTGTACGACATCTCGGGTAAGCCGCCGGCGACGATCGAGTGGGAGTGATTCAAACTGCTCCGAAGTCGTTCCGGGAGCTCGGGTTTTCCATGTTTTCCCTTTAAAAAACATAAGGTTATTGTCCGATGTGGTCTGCTGTGATCCGGACAATACCTGGTGGAAATGTCGGTATCGGTGACGGTACCGACATTTCCACCTCGGACGGCCTTGTCCGATACCGTCAAATCACTCTGACGGTATCGGTTGACGGTATACGTTCGAGGAGTCCCTATGCTCACAGACATGCCGTTGCGAGCGCTGAAGCCGGCCAAGACGATCTACAAGGTTGCCGATCAGCGGGGGCTATGCGGCAGTGACGCTGTCAGGCGCGGTGAGCTTCCGGTACGACTACCGGGTGAACGGTCGCCGCGAAACCCTGGTTATCGGCCGGTACGATCCCACTGCGGTCTCAGAAGGCTTCGGAGGATGCTAGCGTGGCGACCAGAAGCAATTGACTAGGGCGAATCAAAAAAAGCGCGTAGCGTAAAGGCGAAGGCATGGAGCCCAACAGATCGGCCGTCAGTGAGAAAAAGGACATATCAATAAAATTGACGTCGGCTTTGTCGGGACGCGCCGCAGCGACGGCATCGGGCGCTTATACCCGAAGGCAGAACGAATAATTTTCGTCGGGTGACCCGACGCGGGCGCCCGCGCGCTGAAGCAGGCTCAGACGCCACAAACAGGTGTTCGACACGTCTCCAGTCCACATCCGATAGCGGGATTTCAATCATCGATTTCTGTCACTCCCCGATGCCCCATAGCGCGCCTTTTCCGTGGATCTGGAACGCCGGATGCGCGGTGTCAAGTCGATGGGGCGGGCGCATTCCAGCCGTATCTCAGTGCAGCCATACGTATCGAGAAGCCGACGACAATGGTAGCCAGCGCGGCAGGCGCGGTGGCGACGTGCAGGCTAACCACCAGCACCATATAGAGTGCGCTTGCGACGCCCGCCGCGATCGCGTATATCGGCCCCGGAAGCACGAGTTGAGGCCTGTCACCCGCGAGGATGTCCCGCAGCACCCAACCACCAATCGCGTTAATGAGGCCGATCAGAATCGCCCCGAGGGGCCCCAGTCCGGCGTGCATGGCCTTGGTGGCGCCCAACACCGCAAAGAACCCGATCGACAGTGCGTCGAACACCACGAGCAACGGATGTACCCAGCGGATCACGCTTGAAAAGAAGAATCCCGTTGCTGCGCATACCAGAACCGCAAGCAGGTAGCTGACATCGGTGAGTATCACGGACGGACCGCTCTGCAGCAGCACGTCACGCATCAGACTGCCGGTGACGCCGGTGCTGAATGCAAGGCAAAGCACACCGCTCAGACCGAAGCGGCGCTCCACGGCAAACAAAGCGCCGCTGAGTGCGCCGACCGCGGTGGCCGTCACGCTGACAATCGAAGGCCCGCTGGCAAGATCAATCATCGCTACAGGTCGCGGTTGCGACGCCGGCCTGGTGGGCCTGACGATACAAACGTGGAACGGTCTCCAGATTGTGGTTCAGGACGTCGGGCGGTGTAGCCTGGAGAATGTCGAGCGCGACGTCCAGTCGTCCGCGGAAGTCGGGCACCAGGACTTCGATGGTGGTGCCCGGAGAATGTTCGCGGATCGCGCGGATGCATTGCGCGAAATGCTGAGCACCGCCGTCTCGCAGGTCGTCCCTGTCCACGCTGGTGACGACCACATACTTGAGCCCTAGCGCGACGATAGTCTTTGCAAGCTGCAAGGGCTCCTGCGCGTCGGGCGGCTTGGGCCTACCGTGAGCCACGTCGCAGAACGGGCAGCGCCGCGTGCACAGGTCACCCAGGACCATGAAGGTCGCCGTGCTTTTGCTGAAGCATTCTCCGATGTTGGGGCAGGAGGCTTCTTCGCAGACCGTGTGTTGTCCGTGTTCCCGCAGGATCCGCTTGACGTCGCGGAACGTTTCGCTGTTCGACAGCCGGACATGGATCCAGTCGGGTTTCGTGAGCGCGGTGGGCGGCGTGGTCTGATCGTGGATCGGCCATACGCGCCTCGTTTTATGTACGCCGCGCTGGCCTTCGGGGAGGGCAGCCATCGTATTTGCTTGCAGGTCAAAGCCAGAATGCCAGCGGAGCATCGGCGGATCGTCCGGCTTGCGAGCGCTCCGAGGCGGCGTCGACCACCGCGACCGCCGTCATGTTGACGATGCGCTGCACGGTCGACGACGGCGTCATGATATGCACCGGTTTCGCCGCGCCCAGCAGGATGGCGCCGACCGTAATGCCGCCGCCGGCAGCCATCCGCAGCAGGTTGTGCGCGATGTTCGCTGCGTCGACGTTGGGCATGATGAGCAGATTCGCTTCTTCCACCAGGCGCGACTCCAGGCAGACGTCGTCGAGAATGGCCTTGGATAGCGCCGCGTCGCCACGCATTTCGCCGTCGACCGCAAGCGTGGGAGCGCGCTCGTGAACCAGCGCCAACGCGTCTCGCATCTTCAGCGCCGACGGCGCGTTCGAACTGCCGAAACTCGAATGGGACAGCAGCGCGACACTCGGCGTGATGCCGAAACGCCGCACGGCTTCAGCGGCGAGCAGCGTCATCTCCGCGATCTGTGCCACGGACGGTTCGAGGTTGACGTGCGTATCGCAGATAAACAGCTGGCGCTCCGGCAGGATCAGCATCTGCAGCGCGGCGAACGTGCTGACGCCAGGGCGCATGCCGATCACATCGTTCACGTACTTGAGGTGGTCGGCATAGGTGCCATAGGTCCCGCACAGCATGGCATCGGCTTCGCCGCGTCGCACCAGCATGGCGCCGATCAGCGTCGTACGGTTGCGCATCTCGTCTCTCGCGAGCGCACGCGTCACACCCTTTCTCGTCACCAGGGCGTAATACTCATTCCAGGTCTCCTGATACCGGGGATCGTCGAGCACGTTCACGCATTCGCAATTCTCGCCGAGCTTCAGACGCAGTCCGAAGCTCTCGATGCGCTCGGCAATGACGTTCAAACGGCCAACCAGCACCGGATACGCAATCCCTTCGTCGACCACGATCTGAGCCGCGCGCAAGACCCGCTCTTCCTCGCCCTCGGCGTAGACCACTCGTCTTGGGTTTTTTTTGCCGCTGCGAATACCGGCTCCATCCTGCTGCTGCCGGACTGATAGATGAAACGCCGCAGCTTGAGCCGGTAGGCCTCGAGGTCGGCGATCGGTTGCGTGGCGATGCCGCTGTCCATCGCCGCCTTGGCGACCGCTGGCGCAATGCGCTCGATCAGCCGCGGATCGAAGGGCTTGGGAATCAGGTATTCCGGACCGAAGCGCAGACCCTGGGCGCCATAGGCGCTGGCGACCACATCGGGGATCTCGGCATGCGTGAGATCCTTGATCTTCACTTCCTTGACGATGCCGGCTTCCGATGCAGGCACTTCCATCGTGGCCTTGTCGGACTCGATCGTGATCAGCGGATCTTCGAGCTGGACGGTGTCGCCAGCCTTGATAAGCACTTCGATGACCGGTATGTCGTTGAAGTCGCCGATGTCCGGAACCCTGATCTCTTTGATAGTTGCCATGTCTTCCCCACGAACGATTCGATGTCGATGCGTGAGGTGACGCCGTAGCCGGTATCACCTCAAACGACTTGTCTGAATGCGAGCGCAGACTGCGCGCGACTAGACAGTCCAGGGATCGGGCCGCTCGGTATCGAGGCCGTAAGTCGCGCGACGCGGCTGACGGCTACGATGGCGGCTGGGTCGCCCACCCGGGGCTTGTGCCGATCGCGATGGCCGAGTTCGTCAAGGTGCTGGGCGACGAGCCGAACCAGATCGGCAAGCAACGCGATGACGTGCAGGTCAGCGCGAAGGACCTGCTCGACTTCAGTCCGGAAGGGCCGATCACCGAAGCGGGTTTGCGCAACAACATCAACGTCGGCATTCACTACCTGGGGGCGTGGCTTGCGGGCAATGGCTGCGTGCCCATCCACAACCTGATGGAAGATGCCGCGACCGCGGAAATCTCGCGCTCGCAGGTATGGCAATGGATCCGTTCTCCAAAGGGTAAGCTCGACGACGGTCGCAAGGCTACCGCCGAGCTCGTGCGCAACCTGACCGGCGAGGAACTGGACAAGGTGAAGAAGGAGGTGGGTGGCGACACGACGCAGTATGACCGTGCGGCACAGATATTCGAAGAAATGTCGACCTCGGAGCAGTTCACGGACTTCCTGACACTGCCGCTATACGAGGACATATAAAACAACCCGCGCCTGTAGCCAGGCGTATCCGCCGAACGGTTCGGCCGTGGAAAGGACTGATCAGCCTGGGCGATGCGCGGGCGCTCGCCTGCCGGCCGGTAACGGTTGCCAACAGCGTGTGTTCATGTCGTAATCATACGACCACGAACTGACACAACCCAGGTACAGCAAGGTTCGCTTGTAAGCGGATTTTCCATTCTGCGATTGCAATGCAAGCGTAATGTGAAAAGCGCGTGCGGTTCAGCCCGCTGGAGCGCGAAGTCAGGCAGAATCCCAGCATGAATGCCGGTCTGTGGCGCAGTTCGCCAATTCACTTCACGTTCTTGAGGCAATGAATGGCTACCCAGCAACCTACCATCATCTACACCCTGACCGACGAAGCGCCGCTGCTGGCCACGAGTGCCTTCCTGCCCATTATCCGCACCTTCACCGCGTCGGCCGGAATCCACGTCGCCGCGAGCGACATTTCAGTGGCTGGCCGCATTCTGGGGGAATTTCCAGAATTTCTGACCGAGGCGCAACGGGTGCCCGACAACCTGGCCGAACTCGGTCGCCTGACCTTGCTGCCCGATACCAACATCATCAAACTGCCCAACATTAGTGCCTCCGTGCATCAGTTGGTCGGTGCGATCAAGGAGTTGCAGGGGAAGGGCTACAAGGTGCCGGATTTCCCCGAGGAACCGAAGACCGAAGCCGAGAAGGCAATCCGTCAACGTTACTCCAGGTGCCTGGGCAGTGCCGTCAATCCCGTGCTGCGCGAGGGCAACTCGGACCGCCGCGCACCCGCCGCCGTGAAGAATTTCGCTCGCAAGAACCCGCACAGCATGGGCGAGTGGAGTATGGCGTCGCGCACCCACGTGGCCCACATGAAGCACGGCGACTTTTACCATGGCGAAAAGTCCACGACGGTGGATCGCGCTCGCGACGTGAAGATGGAATTGCTGACACAAAGCGGCAAGGCTATTGTGCTCAAGCCCAAGGTGTCGCTGCTGGACGGTGAGATCATCGACAGCATGTTTATGAGCAAGAAAGCGCTGTGCGACTTCTACGAAGAGCAAATGGAAGACGCCCGCAAGACTGGCGTCATGCTGTCGCTGCACGTCAAGGCCACGATGATGAAGGTTTCGCACCCCATAGTCTTCGGCCACGCGGTGAAGATTTTCTACAAGGAGGCCTTCGAGAAGCACGGGAAGCTGTTCGACGAACTGGGTGTGAACGTCAATAACGGCCTCGTCAATCTGTATGACAAGCTGGAAAGCCTGCCCAGCTCGAAGCGCGAAGAAATCATCCGCGATATGCACGCCTGCCACGAGCACCGCCCCGAACTGGCGATGGTGGACTCGGCCAAGGGTATCTCCAACCTGCATGCACCCAACGACGTGATCGTGGACGCCTCGATGCCGGCCATGATTCGCATCGGCGGCAAGATGTGGGGCGCCGATGGCCGTCCGAAGGACACCAAGGCTGTAATCCCGGAGAGCACGTTCGCCCGCATCTACCAGGAGATCATCAACTTCTGCAAAACCAACGGCAACTTCGACCCCGTCACGATGGGCACGGTTCCCAATGTAGGGTTGATGGCCCAGCAGGCCGAGGAATACGGCTCGCACGACAAGACCTTTGAAGTACCCGAAGCAGGTGAAGCCCGCATCGTCGACCTCGCCACCGGCGAAGTGCTGCTCACGCAGAACGTTGAAGAAGGCGACATCTGGCGCATGTGCCAGGTCAAGGACGCGCCGATCCGCGACTGGGTCAAGCTGGCCGTCACGCGCGCCCGCAACTCCGGTATGCCGGCTATCTTCTGGCTGGACCCGTACCGCCCGCACGAAGCCGAGGTGATCAAGAAGGTCGAGACCTACCTCAAGGACCACGACACCACGGGCCTGGACATAGAGATCATGTCTCAGGTGCGAGCCATGCGTTACACGCTGGAGCGCGTCATTCGCGGGCTGGACACCATCTCGGTCACGGGCAATATCCTGCGCGACTACCTGACCGATCTGTTCCCCATCATGGAGTTGGGCACCAGTGCCAAGATGCTCTCCATCGTGCCGCTGATGGCCGGCGGCGGCATGTACGAAACCGGGGCAGGCGGCTCGGCTCCCAAGCACGTGAAACAACTGGTGGAAGAAAACCACCTGCGCTGGGATTCTTTGGGTGAATTCCTGGCGCTGGCGGTGTCGTTGGAAGATCTGGGTATCAAGACTGGCAATGCCAAGGCCAAAATACTTGCAAAGACGCTGGATGAGGCCACTGGCAAGCTACTGGAAAACAACAAGAACCCGTCTCCAAAGACAGGACAACTGGACAATCGCGGCAGTCAGTTTTATCTCGCCATGTATTGGGCCCAGGGACTGGCTGCGCAAACCGAAGACGCCGCTCTTGCCGCGCATTTCGCGCCGTTGGCGAAGCAACTGACTGAGAACGAGCAGGCCATCGTGGCCGAGTTTTCGGCAGTGCAAGGCCAGCCGGTAGACATCGGCGGTTACTACCAGCCCGACACCCAAAAGCTCGACGCCGTGATGCGTCCGAGCAAGACGTTGAATGCGGCGCTGTCGGCGACTGAGGTTTAAGGAATGCCGGCTGCCCTGTCAATCAGGGCAGCCTTTGACGCTTGAATGACCGCTACCTCTCCACCCTCGATGCCACGTCAGGCTGGTAATGATCCCGTTATGTCCGGCTGGCAGATGTACACGCCGAAGTGAAGCCTGTGCCTGCAGCGGTCATGCGCTACCCATCCGCGAGTTTTCTGCCAGCGCCCATTCGAACAACTCGCGCTTCGTGCGAACCCCCAGTTTCGCGAAGGCTACGCTTCACGTAGGACTCCGCTGAGGATAGCTTGACGCCCAGGTAGTCCGCCGCATCGGGAATCGTCCTTCCGTTTAACAGTAGCTTGCAGATTTCATACTCGCGACGGGACAACTGCATGTTTTGCGCCGCCGGCCGCTCATCGAACCCGGCGTTTGGTGTTGTATTGGTAAATTCCATATCACCGCGCGATGCGAGCGGCACCAATGCCAATGACGCGACCGACCGGCCTGTGGACGCATGTGCGATGGCTTTCTGTTTAGCGCACTCGCGTAAGTCACTCTTCTTGCGCCAGCCGTACGAGGACGTCGGCAAGGGCACGAATCTTCGGCTGGGCCGCACGTTGAGATGGGTAAACGAGAAAGTACGATGCACTGTTTCGTACTACTTCTCGAAATGGCGTCATCAGGGAACCCACATCAAGCCTTTCTTGCGCCATGTGTGGGTCGCCGATTGCAACCCCATGACCTTCTGCTGCGGCAGTGAGCGTCAATTCAAGTGTATCGAATACAAGCCCCTGTCGAGCATTGATGTGCGTCGCCCCGACACCATCAAGCCAACCACGCCATTCCGCATAACCAGGTCCAGGATGTAGCAATATCGCGTCCGCAAGATCAGCGACCGACTTGAAAGATGCAGCCAATGCGGGTGTGCACATTGGCGCGAGCGTCTCGGCAAACAGCGGTACCGCTTCTACGCCCACCCACTGTCCGTTGCCACGCACGACAATGGCGTCGACATCCGGCGCGGTGAAATCCGGCGTGTCGTCAGCGGATGTCGAGATGCGCAGTTCAGTTCCGCCCAGCGCATGGTTGATTTCTGCCAGCCGCGGGAGCAACCAGCGAATCGCAAACGTGGACGGTAACCGCAGCGTAATCACCGACGTCGCGCCCTGCTGAATGGCAGCATGCTGAACGAGTTGCGTCAGCACGTGGACTGCCACCGTCAGCAGCGTGTCTCCCTCTGCCGTCAATGCCAGCCCCGACGCGTGGCGCACGAACAGCGCACATTGATAGTGCGCTTCCAGTTGCTGGATCTGCCGACTGACCGCTCCCTGCGTGCGGCACAGATGATCAGCGGCCTTACTCACGCTGCCAAGAGACGCCGCGGCGACGAACGCCTGAAATCCAGCTAGCGACGGCAGCGGGCGGGTCAGATCTGCCAGCGGGTATGTTCCGGGTGCATACCCCGCTTGCGGATTTTTCGATTGTTCGGTCATCGGCGGGTCGCTATCGTGTTCAACCAGGGGCGTGCTCGTTTGACCGGGCCGCATCTTTAACGAATTATCGGAGGTTACTGTGGTGTCGTCGCCGGAATTACTCTATACGCAGCAGGTTCGCACCTACCTCAAAGAGTTGGAGCGCGGCGACGTCGCCGCGATCTGTGCCCTGTTTGCACCGGACGCACAGATTTTCTCGCCGTTTCTCGGTTGGATGCAAGCTGCACCGTTCTTTGCCAAAGTCAGCGAAGCATCGGGAGACAGCACGATCAGGCCTATCGACATCTGCATGAGCACAACAGGCGCTCGGCGTGCGACGGGTTACTTCATCTACGATTGGGTGCTGAAAGACGGTTCCGCCGTGAGCTTCGAGTGCGTCGATGTGTTCGAGTTCGACGCCAATGGTCTGGTCGAGCGCATGATAATTGTGTACGACACTTATCCCATCCGCAGCACTGTCGGCGATAAGTACGCGTAGTTTGCCGACTAGTCGTTTACTCGGTCATGTCTCGCCCCACTCTCCACGCATCGTGACCAGCATCACGATGGGCATGCGGCATTCGTGTTGCAGCGAGAGCATGTTGATGCAGTTGCCCACGCCGCTCGATTGCAGCAGCAGTACGCCGCGCTGGCCACCGACCCATGCGCCGCCCATCATGGCCACGCCTTCTTCTTCGGTGGTCAGCGAAACCGCATGGATTTCGGCATCTGCTTCGCAGAGTTCGATACGACGTTTGTGCCCCGCATCCGGCACGTAGGCCACTTGCCGCACGTCAGCGGCTTTGAAGTGCTCGAAGATTGTTTCCGGCCAGTTGACTGACATGATGACGAGTTTTGGTAGGTCGATGAAAACGGAGAGCCGTCGCGCCAAGCAGGGCCGATCGATTACCTTGCTTTGATGAGTGATAGCGTGCATCAGCAAAAGTCGTCGCTCAATTACTGATTGCGGAAGGCGCGATTAGGCTGGGGTTAACGGGGTTGGCCGACGTGAATTCACGCACAGATCCTTTCCGTGTTGGCTGGCGTCGTGTGCATTCGATCGCCTGAAATGCGGTGTTCCAGAATGCCGAATTCCAACCCTCGGTTCGAGTAAGCACACTAGCGTGCAAACCGATTGGAGAGGGAACCATGAAGATTGTTGTGCCGGTTAAGAGAGTGGTCGATTGCAACGTGAAGGTCCGGGTGAAATCGGACGGCACGGGCGTTGACCTGGCGAACGTAAAAATGTCGATGAATCCGTTCGATGAAATCGCGGTTGAAGAAGCGGTGCGATTGAAGGAAGCGGGCGTGGCGACGGGTGTCGCTCAATCGCAAGAAACGCTGCGCACGGCGCTGGCGATCGGTGCGGATCGCGCGATTCTGATCGAGTCGTCTGAGGACCTGCAACCGTTGGCGGTTGCGAAGGTGTTGAAGGCGCTAATGGATAAAGAGCAACCTTCTTTGGTCATTCTCGGCAAACAGGCCATCGACGACGATTCGAACCAGACTGGTCAGATGCTGGCTGGTTTGCCGCAAGCGACCTTTGCATCGAAAGTTGTCGTCGCTGACGGCAAGGCAACCGTTTCGCACGAAGTCGACGACGGCGCTGAAAATCTCGGGTGCGATCCAGCATCTGGCCGGGATGAAAGACAGCAAAGTCATCGTCACGATCAATAAAGACGAAGAAGCGCCGATCTTCAGCGTCGCCGATTACGGTCTGGTGGGCGATCTGTTCTCGGTCGTTCCGGAGTTCGAGGCCATGCTGTCTTAAGCGTACGTCGAGGGAAAGTCCAGGTCGGATGAGGTGAAACGTGAGCAATTTGAATGATATGAGGCATGTCAGAGCGGCGGCGGCCTTAGCCGCTAATGCCGAAGATGCCTCCATTTGGCGGTGGTTCGCATTGCTGCTTGAAGAGCGAAGGATTCGCTGGTGCTGTAGCAGTGGCCGTTGGCTCGTGAGCGTTGACAACCGGCACGTCGCCACGGATAGCAGCTTCGACAAAGCCATCCGGATCGCGAGGGAAACCGTAAAGTCAAAGGAGACCATGCAGTCGTGAGCGCTGACGCCGCCCAAAAAGATCTACAAGGTTGCCCATCAGATATCGGCCCAGTTGTCCCCGAAGACCAGCGCTAGCGCGATTCCGCGGCGCCGGTCGCCGCCGGCGCTCCGCAATGGCGACGCCTGTTCTGGCGATTAAACCCTCACGAGCAACTTGCCGATGTTGCCGCCTTCGAACAGGCTATTCAGCGCAGCAGGCAGTTGTTCGAATCCATCGACGAAAGTCTCCTTGAATACGATCTCACCGCTCTTAACCCAAGGCGCCACTTGCGCCACCATTTCGTCCATACGATTGGTGTAGTCTCTTGCCAGCACGCCCTGGATGGTGGCGCGCTGAAAGAGCATATGCTGTAGAAATCGTGGTCCCACGTCCGGCGTGTCCAAGCCACCGTCGTATTGACTGATCGCTCCGCAGATCACGATGCGGGCTCGGCGCTTGATAAGGGGGATCACGGCATCCGTGATCGGGCCGCCGACGTTGTCGAAATAAACGTCCACCCCTCCTGTGGCTTCGAGCAGCGCGCTCGTCAAGTCTTCATGTGTCTTGTGTTCCCGATAGTCGACCGCGCGATCCAGTTTCAGTTCGTCGAGCAGGAATCGGCACTTGTCTGGACCGCCGGCAATGCCCACGACCTTGCAGCCCGCCTTTTTCCCGAACTGCGCAACCAGCGAGCCGACGGCCCCGGCCGCACCGGAAACAACCAGCGTATCGCCGGGGCGCGGCCGGCCGGCTTCCATGAGGCCAAACCAGGCGATACGCCCTGGCATGCCGAGCACACCGAGTGCCGTGGAAACTGGCGCGCTTGCAGGATCGAGTTTGGTGAGTTCGCTGTGATGGCACCGCGCATATAACTGCCAACCCGAATAAGTCGACACCCAGTCGCCTTTGGCGAACAACGGGCTAGCCGACTCGACCACTTCGCCCACGACACCGGAGCGTTGCACGATGCCGAGGGGATGAGGCACGTCATACGTATTGCGCTCGTGCTGCTGGATGCGAATGTACGGGTCCACGCTGATGTATCGTGCGCGAACGATGACTTCGTTCTCCGCCAACGGTCCAGAGATTTCGCTTTCACGAAGCTCGTAGTGCTCCGATCCAACGCGACTCGTGGGACGTTTTACATAGAACCATTGGCGATTCGAATAGGGTGCGTTCATGGATTGGATTTCCGGTGTGAATTGCGATGCCGTGGGAACGATTCACATGAGTCGCTTGAGGTCTTTGCGATGTTGGTTTGACGGATTCAACAAGGCAAGGGCAGCGATCTCTGGCGGCTGGTTTCGCGAAGTGATATTTTAAGTTTTTTGGACAGCCACCGTCGAATCATTATTTATCCAGCTTGGCAGTAGTTTTTCTACTGTCTGGCCGCGTTCGCTTTGCTGTCGCGGGTTTTAGTTCATATCGGGCCTGCGTGATCAGCCAGTCCCGCATTGCCCGAATAGTCTCCGAATCGCGCCGGTCCTCGGGATAGACGACGTAATAGCTCAGCGAGAGATGCAGCGCGAAATCGAAGAGGCGGCACAAGCGGCCTGCGGCGAGATCCCGTTCCACGAGTTGTTCGCTGGTCAGAGCGATGCCTTGGCCCGATATCGCGGCATCGATTGCAAGGGCGGACTGGCTGAACCGAGGACCCTTACTCGGATCGACATGTCCTCCTTCGTTCAGCGCTTCGAGAAATTCGGGCCACAGGTCGTGTGAATCATGCAGCAAAACGTGATGCTTCAGATCGGACGGCTTCCTCAGTGGTCGTTTTGAGTCGGCCAATGAAGGGCTGCAGACAGCATAGATATCGACCGGAAAGAGTGGATCGGCAGCGAGTCCTTTACCGAAAGGCGGCTTGCCGTGGCGGATCGCGATATCGACTCCGTCGCGTTTAAAAGTCGAGAGTTGTTGATCCGCGATCACACGCACTTCAATGGATGGATAAGCGTCCGTAAATGTGGCCAGCCGTGGGATGAGCCATTTCGACGCAAATGAAGGCGTCGTGCTGACCGTCAAACTCGATGCCCGGTGCGCGAGCGCTTCCGTTGCGTTCGCGATGATCGTCAGCGCGCGCTGCACCGATGAGAAGTAGATCGAACCATGGGTAGTCAGCGCGAGCCCGCGCGGTAGGCGATCGAACAGCTGAAGTCCAAGAACGTCTTCGAGATTGCGCACCCGTTGGGCAACTGCACCTTGAGTGACGCCTATTTCCTCTGCCGCGACACGGAAGTTGAGGTGACGCGCGGCGGCTTCGAATGCCCGCAGCGCGTTTAAAGGGGGAAGGCGTGGCGCCTTGGTTGGGGACGGCATACAGTGGAAAAACTACAGCCTTGGAGTAAGCAATGGTTCGACGCGATTGGCGTCCGGCCGCGCTAAGTTAGCATATCGTGGCGCGAGCAAGGGCGTGTTCGCTTTGCGGCCAGGCCAGGCACCAGCCTCTACCCCTTGGGTTTGCAGGCATTTCGATCAATCGAACTTGGCCAGGTCCTGAAAAATAAGCTGAGCCCACGTGTTGCCGCGTGCCTGGACGAGCAGGCCGCCTTCGCCGATCTTCCCCAACTCGATCGGCGCAAATCCGAGCCGTTCGACAAGTGCCGCCACCGAGGCGCTAGCCGCACCATCGTCGCTGGAGATGAAGACGACTCGCCGGCCGCCTTGGGGAGTCTTCGACCCTTGGGCCAGGACGGCGGCTGGCAGATGATTGAAGGCCTTCACCACCTTCGCCCCTGGGAACGACTTCGCGAGGGCGGCAGTCGATGGCAGTCCGCCCAGTTCTTCCGGGGGAACGCCGAACGCATTGGTGGCGTCGATCACGATCTTCCCCTGCCAGCTTTCAGCTGCGCGGCCGATATCCCGGTGGTTCGCAAACGGAACGGCCAGAATAACGACGTCGGCCTTGACTGCGTCCTCCAGCCGTCGAGCAACGATTGACGGGCCTATTTGCGCCGCGCTCGCGTCCAGTGGCCGCCTGCCTGCCACAACTACTTCGATATCCTGATTAGCGAATGCCTGGGCGATGGCCGTGCCGATCTTGCCAAGCCCGATAATTGCGTAGCTCATTGAATTCTCCTTTGTGTATCGAAAGGTCTTGGCGGTGACTTTGCGTCTCAGACCTGACCGATGCCGCCATCGGTCATCAGATCCGCACCCGTCATGTAGGAACTCTGGTCGGACGCGAGAAAGAGCGCCGCGTTGGCCATTTCGTCGGCCCGTGCGAGTCGGCCGATCGGGACCATGCTCTGGTACATGGTCACCAGATCCTCGCGTGTCGCCGACTGGGCGTCGAGAATCGGGGTATCTGTCACGCCAGGGCTGAGCAGGTTGACGCGAATGCCGCGATCCTTGAATTCCGCGGCCCAGGTGCGCGCATAGGAACGCAACGCAGCTTTGGTCGCCGCGTAAGCGGTGTGGCCAGGAATGCCCATGCCGTGCATGGCGGATGAGACTAGAACGATCGAGCCGCCAGCTGCCATCATCGGCAACAACTTCTGCACCAGGAAGACGGGGCCGCGAGCCATGAGATTGAACGCCTTGTCGAAATGCTCGGGCGTGAGGGTGTCGATCGAAGCCTGCTCCGTAAAGCCCGCGTTCGACACGACGATGTCGACGACTCCTTTTTTGTCCCTGACTGTTGCCGCAACGCGGTCGAGGTCGTCGAGATTGGCGGCGTCAGCCTGGATCGTGGTGACGTTGCGTCCAATCAGTCCCGCGGCCTCGTCGAGTTGTGCCTGCCGACGGCCAAAGATAAAGACGTGAGCGCCTTCGGTGACAAACCGCTGGGCGATCGCCAAACCAATACCGGTCGTTCCGCCGCTAATGACGGCAATCTTGCCTGCGAGGGTGGACATTGAAATCTCCTGTCTGTTCGTGAATGACAGGACCATAGTAATTCTCGTCGTGGACGATGATAATCATTGGATTTTTCATAAGATTCATGCTCTAAGAGAATAGGTCAACCGAGGGGAGCGTTATGGATCGGTTTCACGAAGTGAACGCCTTTATTGCCGTCGTCGAAGCCGGCGGCTTTTCCGCTGCGGCGCGTAGAACCGGCGACTCACAATCCGTCATCAGTAAGGCAGTCGGCGCGCTGGAAAAGCGCCTTGGCGTCATGCTGCTCAATCGAAGCACTCGCAGCGTGACCCTGACCGACCAGGGGCAGCGATACTACGATCGGACCAAACCGCTCATCGACGAAATGGACGAAGCCGACGGCGAACTGACCAGCAGCACGTTTAATGTCTCGGGTCTCATCAGAATCGCTGTGTCCGGCACGTTTGGCCGGCTTCACATCCTTCCGCTGATACCGGAGCTGTTGTCACTCAATCCCGGCCTGCAGGTGGATCTGATCCTCTCTGACTTCGTGCGGGATATGGTGGAAGACCGGATCGATCTGGCGATCCGGGTGGGCCCTGTGAACGATCCTGACGCGGTCGTCAGACGCGTGGCGAGCACCCCCTTGGTATGTGTCGGATCTCGCCGCTACTTCGAGCAGTACGGCATACCAAAGACGCCCACCGAACTCGCCGATCACAATTGCCTTTTATATGGCGGCCTGGTGGAGTCGGCGAATTGGCCATTTGTGGGACCGGAGGGTCGATTCAATGTGTCCGTTCGCGGCAATCTTTCGTCTAACAGTGTCGAAACGATCCGCGCAGGCGTTTTGGCCGGCGTTGGCATCGGCCTGTTCGCCAAGGTCTCTCTGGCCGATGAACTGCGGCATCCGGACGTGATCACGGTTCTCGACGAATTCATCAGCGACGTCAGAGACATTAGCCTTATCTGGCCAAAACGCCGGTTTGTACCGGCACGCGTGCGCAGCGCGACTGATTTTTTTGCCGCTGCGCTGGCACAGCGTATTCAGGATTAGGGCTCTGCCGCGACCTGCACGACGACTTTGCCGAAGTTGCGCCCTTGCAGCATGCCGAGAAATGCTTCTGGGGCCTTCTCCAGACCATCGACGATATCTTCCTTGTAGCGAATCCGTCCTTCGCCAATACCGTTGGACACGATGCGCAGAAACTCGGGATAGTGTTCGTCGGCAAACTCGTAGTTGATGAAACCTCGCACCAGAAGGCTTTTAGTCAGTATCTGGCGCATCGTGGCCGCAAGCTGGCCGTTGGCGTTTTCCTGATCGCCGCTGTATTGCGCGATGAGGCCGCAAACTGGCACACGCGCGAAGCGGTTGAGCAGAGGCAGCACTGCCTGCCATATCTTGCCGCCGACGTTCTCGAAGTACACATCGATTCCATCCGGACAAGCCGCAGCCAATTGTTCGGCCATGTCGGGCGCGCGATGGTCGATCGCGGCGTCAAAACCGAGTTCGTCCAGCACGTAGCGGCACTTCTCCGAACCGCCGGCGATTCCTATTGCCCGCGCCCCGGCTATTCGCGCAAGCTGTCCGACGAGTGAGCCGACCGGACCGCTGGCCGCTGCAACCACGACCGTATCGCCGGGTTTGGGCTTGCCGATCAACATGAGGCCGGCGTACGCGGTGAATCCCGGCATGCCGAGCACGCCGAGCCGGGCTGACGGTGACGAGAGATCGGGGTCGACCTTGCGTAATCCAGTACCGTCGATCACCGCATAGTCGCACCATCCGGTTGGAGCAAGTACGAGTTCACCTGCGCGATAGTCCGGATGTCTGGATTCGATTACCTCGGCCACGGCTTCGCCGACCATCTTGTGATCGATTTCGACCGAAGGCGCGTACGACTTGCGCGCATCCATTCGGCCGCGCATGTACGGATCGAGCGACAGGTACAAAACACGGAGCAGCAGACCATTCGGTGGCGTGTCCGGCAGAGTGGCTTGCTCAAGACGGAAATTGTCGACGGTTGGCTGTCCATCGGGTCGAGAGGCAAGAACGATCTGTTTGAAAGTGTCTATTTTCATGGTAGATATCCGCTTCGTCAGGACATTGGCCCATCAGATCCGTACGTTGCTATTGCAATACCGAAGCACAAAGCTTCGCCAGCCGATCGTCGAGTGAGCGGCCTTGAACGTCGATCTGGGCGCTGTGGAACTGGCTGAGTTGAGTCGACGGCTTATCGTACTCGATCGTCGTGCCACCCTGTGCGTTTTCGTAAACCATGATACGCAATGGCGCATACAGTCCTGCCGCCATATTGACGCTGGTCATTTCAGTCGCGGTGAGAACATTGCCGGTGAAATACTCGGTGCCGTTCCTGCGCTGTCCTTTCAGCATGAGCCAATCTCCATGCAGCCCAATGTAGTGAATCACAAGACCGTCGTTGCCGGCGGCTTTCTGAAGGGCGGCGCGCAATTCGTCGACCTTGTCCTGTTTCAGCAGCGTGCGGATATGATCGTCAAGTCGACCGAGACGGCTCTCCAGATCCTGTTTGACGGAAGCGTAGGGTTTGCTGGAAGAGACGGTCACGTGATCGATAATCGTCTTTGTTTCCGATACCTCGACGGTCGCCGCCATCGCGGGCGCGCAGAACACGTTCATGCTGATCGCAGCAACGGCAGCCGTCGACAATGCAAGTCGTGAAGCGGCAGTACGTAAGTTAATCACTGGGTGTCTCCTTGTTGGACAGGTAGGTAGATTGCGCGCTCTCGCGTCAGTGTTCCGACGCGGCTTCCGCTCCAAGGCCGCTTAGCATTCGAAGTTGCTGAGCATCGAAGGAACCGTCGCCGGCGTTCTGACGTGTCGTGACCGATCCGAGCCAGCCCGCGATAAAGCCCACCGGAATGCTGAACAGACCGGGATTCGAGAGCCAGAAAGGCGGGGTGGAATCCTTGAAGATGATGCCTTTCGCTCCGATGACGGCCGGCCCCAGGAGCACGAGGCCAATCGAGGAAAGGGTGCCGGCGAGCACCGCGGCCACTGCGCCTCGATCCGTAAAACGCCGCCAGTACATCGAGAAGAGAACCACGGGCAAGTTTGCGCTTGCCGCGATGGCGAACGCGAGCCCGACGAGAAACGCGACATTGAAGGTCTTGACGAGCAGCGCGAGTCCCATGGCGGCGATACCGAAGACTATCGTGGCGATCTTCGCGATTACGACCTGCCGGCGCTCCTTATCGCGAGACGCCGAGAAGAGATGGCCGAAGATGTCGTGAGAGATGGTCGAGGCCGAGGAAATCATGATGCCCGAGACAACCGCAAGAATGGTCGCAAAGGCAATTGCTGAAACGCACGCGAGCAGAAGTTCGCCGCCGGCAGAACCCGCACCGCCGCCGAGTGTCGTAGCGAGCAGGGTGATGGCGCTGTTTCCGGAACTGTGTGTGGCGAGAATCGCCGCCGGTCCCACGATCGCGGTGGCGGAAAATCCGAGCACGATCATCATTACCGCAAAGGACGTCATCACAATCAGGCCGATTTTCGCGGACTTTCTCGCCGCGACGGCGGACGGCACCGTGTAAAACCGGGTCATGACGTGTGGCAGGCCTGCCGTGCCCAACGCGAGGGCGAGCGTGAGTGACAGCGTATCCAGCGGATCCTTGAAGTAGCCGCCCGGCACAAAGTACTGCGCTGGATGCAGCGATGACAGGCGAGCCTTATTGAACAGTGCGCCCACGTCGAAGGAGAAATGCGCCAGAGCAAACAGCACGAGCACCGCGCCGGCAGTCCAGACGAGCACGGCCTTGACGATCTGCACGTAAGTCGCGGCCACCATTCCGCCGAACAGCACATACGCGATCATGAGTACACCGATCAGCACGATCGCGGCGTTGGTGCCGATCGGCAATAGCAGACTGGCCAGCGCGCCACCGCCAACGAGTTGCGCGAGTAGATAGGCTAACGAAATGATCAGCGAAGAACCCGATGTGGCCGCTCGCACTCCGCGGCTGCGCAGACGGAGTGCGACCACATCGGAGAGGGTGTATTTGCCGCAGTTTCTGACCGGCTCGGCGACGATCAGCATGATCATGATCCATCCGGCGATGAAGCCGACCTGATACACGATGCCGTCGAATCCGAACAGGGAAACGAGTCCCGTCACACCGAGAAACGATCCGGCGGACATGAAGTCTCCCGCCAGCGCGAGGCCGTTCTGAAACGGCGACAGATTGCGTCCGGCCACGAAAAAGCCGGAGGTTCCACGCGATCGGCGAGCACTCCATCCGGTCAGAATGAGGCTGAGTCCGATAAATCCCACGAAGGCGATGATTCTGAGCCCGCCATGACTGATCAGATTATTCATGTCGATCACCGTTCGATTGTGCAAACGCGCTGCGAAGCAGTTCGGCCGCTTTCGGGTCGTAGGCTCGCTCGGCCCATGCACAGTAGCCCCAGAAAGTGGCGATCGTGAGCGCGAACTGAACGACTACCGCGAGCAGTCCAAGGTTGAGCTCGCCGTAGACGGATAAGGACATCACGCCGGGAAACTCCAGCACTGCGATTAACAGGCCGAAATAGATGCCTAACGACGTGTAAAGCAATGACCATACGAAGCGGTTCCGAAACTTTGCGAGCGCTTGCGTCTTCTCGACAAGGGACAAGCCGGATGATCTGACTTTCGTCACGTTTTGCCTCTCGAACTCCGCGTTGATTGATTCCATCGATTGCATGTCGGGTCTCCTCCGTTATGGTGCTCATGACAGACCTATGAAGAGGTCATCGCGAGAGTTTTGCCGGCAAAACTTCGCCGCGGCTCTCTCCAAATCCGATTCGTGCAAAGCCTGCTTTCTCACAGTAGCCGCGCAGGATAATGGCGTCGCCATCCTCCACGTAGCTGCGCTTTTCACCCGTACTCAGCGTGAGCGGCTCGCTTGCGTTGCGTGCAAGTTCCATCAGCGCGCCCGCTTCCGATTTCTCCGGGCCTGAAATGGTGCCGCTGCCAAGCAGATCTCCCGGACGCAGATTGCAGCCGCCCACGGCGTGATGCGTGACCATCTGTGCGATGCTCCAGTACTGATGCTTGAAACTCGTGAGTGAGAGTTGCGCCGCCGGGAGATTCCCGGCTCTATGGTGAGCAGTCTCCATGCAGACTTCCAGTTGGATATCGATGGCGCCAGTCGTGCTATTTCTGTCGGAATCCAGATAAGGCAGCGGCTTTCCATCCGCGTCCGGGCGCGGCAGGGGAAGCCTGAACGGAGCCAGTGCCTCCATGGTCACGATCCACGGCGAAATGGTGGTGGCAAAATTCTTTGCCAGAAACGGCCCTAATGGCTGCATCTCCCAAGCCTGAATATCGCGAGCGGACCAGTCGTTGAGAAGACATAGCCCGAATACATGACTGTCGGCCTGATCCAGGTCGATCGGCTCGCCGGCCGCGTTGCCTTGTCCAATGTAAATGCCGAGTTCAAGCTCGTAGTCCAGCTTGCGCGACGGCGAGAAGATCGGCGCTTCTTCGCCCGGAAGCATGATTTGACCCGCCGGGCGCCGGAACCGCTGACCACTTAGCCCGATGCTCGAAACCCGGCCGTGGTAAGCAATGGGTATCGATTTGAAGTTGGCGCCCACACCGCTCAGGCCGAGTAGCTTGCTGATGTTGGTCGCGTGATGAATCGAGGTATAGAAATCCGTGTAATCGCCGATCTGCGCAGGCAGGCTGTATTCCATTTCCGCTAGCGGGACCAGACATGCCTCGATCGCCGCGCGATCGTCCGAAGGGGCGCGCTCGTGAAGCGCCGCGAATAGCGCGTGTCGCAATGCGCGCCATGCGGACGGACCCATTGAGAAGAACTCGTTGAGCACGGGCTGCGCGCACGCCCGCGCAGCCTCGCCCGCGATTCCATTCAGACCGGCACGAGACGCCCAGGCGGCGATATCGACCACCTGATCGCCGATAGCGACCGCACCTCGAAACGCCTCATCGGAATGCTTTCTGCGGATAACCGAAAACGGCAGGTTCTGGATTGGAAAGTCACACGCCTGTGCATTGGCGGACTCGACCCAACTGCGCGCAGCGGGATCATGCGTCTGATTCAGAGTGTGTTGCATGTTCGTCTCGATTCATTCGGGGTAAGGTGCGAGTCGTGCGCGTCAAGGCATCGACGTTCAGTCGAACGGGCGCGTGGGGCTGTGCCTGCTGAGAAGGATTCCGCGTTCCTGCAAATCCCGAATGAACGCCGCGCTGAGCTTGCGTTCGGAGAGCACCTCGGCGTTATGCTCGCCCTGGAAAGCGGGGCTGCCCGGCTGCGGCAACTCGGACTGGCTGAAATGCCACGGCGCGCCGGGCATGCGTGTCGTGCCGCCCGATCTGTCGTCTACATCGACTAGCGCACCCCATTCCCGCACCCACTCGGAGTCGGCGAACTCGTTGACGCTCCGGACCACGCCAATGGCCAATCCCGCTTCGCTGACCTGCGTCTGGAGCTGATCCAGGTCGTTGAACGTGAGAAGCCACGCGCGGACTTCGGCCAGCAAATCAGCAATGTTTTGCCGCCGCAAAAGCGCCGTGCCGAAGCGGGGGTCACTCAGCAAATCGTTGCGACGCATCATCGCGCAGTAACGCGAAAACATCGGTGTGTAGATCGGGCTACCCGCGATGGTGAGTTGGCGTCCATCGGGCAAATCGAAGATGTGCGAATCAGGCGCCGAAAGAATGATCGGTTCGCCCTCCGTATCGATTTCCGACAGTTGTGCGCCCACGCGTTCGTTCACCGATAGCATGGTGGCGGCCATCGAGACATCGACATGTTGCCCCTCGCCGGTTCGCACCCGATGCTGAAGCGCGGCCAGAATGCCGATGACGCCGTGAAGTCCGGTGTACATGTCGGCGTGGCTGCATGCGTCGTTACGGACTTCGGTGAGCGCGTCGCCAAAATGGTGCTGGACGATGTCGGTCAGTCCTGACTCGGCTTGTACGGTCGGCGCGAACGCCGGACGGTTTCGCCATGAGGTCGATTGTCCATAGCCACTCAAAGAGGCATAGATCACGGACGGGTTGAAAGCGCGCACCTGCTCATAGCCGAGCCCAAACCGGTTCAGCGTCCCGGGGCGAAAATTCTCGACGATGATGTCCGCGTCCCGGCACATGTCGACCATGATCGAACGCGCCTCCGGGAAGTTGAGATCGAGGCTCACGTTGCGCTTGCCGGCGTTCTGCTGCACGTAATACAGCGACATGTCGCCGATATGCGGCATGCTCACGCGGCCGATGTCGCCGGAGGGTGGCTCGATCTTGGTCACGGTGGCGCCGAGATCGAGGAGAGTTTTGGTGCAATGCGGTCCGGCCAGCACTCGCGTGAAATCGATCACGCGAATGCCTTCGAGCGGTGCTGACATGATCAGTCTCCCTTGAATTCGGCGGTGGCGGGCCCGGTCGAAAAGAACGAAGCGAAACCTCGTTCGCGGTCGCCCGTCTTCCAGATCATGTTGTTGAGGTTGATCTGTTCCAGGTCTGCGCTGCGCACGCCGCCGTTGGCGGCGAGATTGGCCTGCTGCTTGATGCCGTTGAGGACTTTGGTCGGGCCCGCTGCCAGTTGCCGGGCGAACGACATGGCGGCAGTCTGGAGTTCGGCTTCGGGCACGACGTGATTGATGATGCCCCAGCGTTCGAATGCTTCCGCCGGGTGCCGCCGTCCGATCAGCGCGATTTCCTTGGCGCGCACGACGCCCGCTCGCTGAACGAGTCGTTGCGTGCCGCCGAGCAGCGGAATCAGGCCCACGATGCTCTCGACCTGGCCGAAGTAGGCCGTATCCGCGGCGACGATCATGTCGCAGGTGAGCGCCAGTTCGAGGCCGCCGCCAAGCGCGGCGCCGTGAACGGCGGCGACTGTCGGGACCGGTGCGTTCTCCAGCACGTCGAGGAACTCGAAGAATTGATCGGCGTTGTGCTGGATCACCGTCTTGCCATCGGTGAAGGAACTCATTTCCGCACCCGCGGAAAAGTGCCGCATGTCGCTTTTGAGCACGATCGCGCGGGCCCCTTCGGCGACTACGCCGCGATACGCGGCGAGCAGATCCGCGATCATCGCGTCGTCGATCAGGTTGTGCGGTGGCTTGGCTAATGAAACGATTCCGACGGCGCCATCCATTTCAATCTTTACTGTGGTCATGGTTCTCTCTGCAATGTGCGATAGCGGAGCAAAGGCCGCTGGCTGTAAGCGGCGTTTGCGACGTTGTGGGAGTGTCGGCTGACGAATCCGTACCGATGCGTTACACCGAAGCCGCGATAGCTCGAATCGGCGGAGCGTGTTGCGTCGCCGCATGGACGGGACCGATCGCGCCATCCATGTGTTCCGGATGGGCATCGATCAGGGTTGTCGTTAGTGCCGGAGCGGGGTTGACTGAGGGCTTCATGGCTTGTCTCCATCTGTTTTTCGGCTTGCGCCGTTGATGGTTACTATCTCAGCGAGCTCATTGAGCGGCAACGTCCAACCCTGCCAATTGCCGTGTCAAAATGTGCCAAACGTGCCCGGCGAAGATCGGAAAAATGTGCGAGCATGTCTGCAACTGGAGTGAGACACATCGTGCGACCACCGAAAATCATCACGCCGTTGCACCCGGATCTCGACGCGCCGACGCAGAGTCTTCTGGGCTTGGCCGCGCTCGCCGCCGAACTGGCCGCGGAGGGCGTTTCCGTCAACAAACTGTTCGCGAATACGGGCGTCCATGCGAATCAGTTGGAGGATTCGCAGGCGAGAATTTCGCATCGTCAACGTCTCGCCATTTATCGAAACGCTCAACGGCTTGCTACAAGAGCCGATGTTGGATTGCTTGCGGGTGCGCGTCAGAGGATCAGTGACTTCGGCATATATGGCTATGCCATGGTCAGCAGTACGACCTTTGGAGACGCCCTGAAATTCAGCGTCGAAAATGTCAGGATGGCCGGCGCGGTTTTGCAGATCCGCTATTCCACCGAAGGGAATACCGGCATTCTGAGCAGCCACGGGCTCGCATCGCTTGGCGACATGTTGCCGTTTGTCGCCGAATTCTGGCGAAGCTCGATGACGGTGTTATTCAGCCGGGTGCTGGAAGCGCCTTTTCCGTCGAAGCGGATGGTCATGGCGTATCCGGCGCCGCCACATTGGCGAAATTACGAAAGAATGTTCGACTGTCCCGTGGAGTTCGGCGCCGATACGATGGAGTGGCATTTCGACGTGCATGTACTGGACCGTCCGTGTCCGAATGCGAATCCGATTACCGCGCAAATCTGCCAGCAACTGTGTGATCGCATTCTCGAAGAACGGGATGGCATTCCCGAACTTCCGCGGCAAATCCGCATGGCCTGCCTGAACGCACCGGGCGTGTTCCCATCCGCCGAGAAGATGGCTGCGCAACTCGGCATGTCACTGCGGACCTTGCATCGACGGCTGGCCGACGATAACTACTCGTATCAAACCTTGTTGAACGATGTTCGCCGGTCGCTCGCCATCGAATTTCTGGAGAATACGAGGCTTCCCATCGATCAGGTCGCCGAGCGCATTGGATTCTCGGATGCGGCGAGCTTTCGCCGGTCTTTCAGGAAGTGGACTGGAAACTCACCCAGTCTGTATCGGAAGGGAACGGGCGAGGATGGGTGAGGGAAGCGGCGCGCCGTTACGCAATCGAGTTGCATAGGTCTGCGCATAGTGCCATGGCGAGCGCCGGTGATCGTCCAGTTGCAGAGCTTCAACATGTCGGTCGGAATTGACGACCTTGTTCCCAAGGTACGATTGCGGGTGGTGCTCCACTGTCGGAGATGCCGCTGACTCTAAAAGAAAACATGAGACGACTATTCCTCGCTTCACTCGCAGCCATCTCTTTGGTGACCTCTGTTCATGCGCAAAACAACGCGCCCGGGCCGCTCGACACGCCTTCTGGCGCACTGGAATTCGTGCGCGCCGACCGTGATTTCGTGGGGATGCTCGATAAGGAAGTTTTCGATCGCTTCGGCGCGAACGCGCTCACGCATTTTGATGAGATCGGTAACGCAAGCGACACCGTGACGCGCACGCTCGTGCAGACTGATTCCGGTCCGGTGCTGTACGACTTTCGCCATCGTCCGCCACTCGTGCAGCGCTCGGGTAAGCGCATGACGGTCAAGCGCGTGTTCTGGCAAGGCGATGAGGTCGTGATGCAAAGCTCGCAAGGCTGGTTCAGATTCAAAGGCGGTGTGCTGACGAAGCTGCAGTCGTCTACGACGACGTACCATTGATTACGCGGGTACGCCTAGCGTAAAGCGGTGAGTGTAGTAGACCGCTGGCATGCGTCGCACACCGATCCCGGCTTCAGGCGCGGCGATAGGCGTCAGTGCGTGCGCGAGGCATCAGGCTTCTGTGCGCTGTTCCTTGAACAGCATCAGCGCACAGAAGCTCACCGCACACGCCGGCGCCACATACCAGGCCGCAGACATGGGATCGCCGGTCCATCTGATCAGTCCCGTCACGATGAATTGAGCGGTGCCGCCGAACAAGGCGACATGCAGCGCATGCGAAACAGCCATGCCACTGGCGCGCACCCGCGCAGGAAGCGCTTCGAGCACAAGCAGGGCGACGGCGACAGCGCTAAGCGCCACCATGGTGCTAATGAGCGCGACGCCACACAGGATAGGCAGCGCGTTGGTCGCACGGGTGATCATCAGAAAGACCGGATAGACCAGAATCGCGGTGCATCCCGAGGCGAGGAGGGCCAGCGGCTTGCGGCGAGGCAGACGGTCTATGAGCCGGCCGGCCAGCGGCGGAATGACGATCAGCAGCAGCGCGGACAACGCGGAAGCCAGGAATCCGGTGATGGCGGGCATGTGGATCACGCGAGTCACATAACTCGGCATGTAGTAGACGATCGCGTAGACCGGTATGGTTTGCCCCGCCATCATCAACATCGCCAGCAGGATCGTCGCGCCATGTTCGCGGCACAGTTCGACGAGCGGTGTACCGCCATTTCTGGCGGCTGCGGGAATCGGATCCTCAGGAAGCCGACGCCGAATGTAAAGACCGACTGGCGCGATGAGCAGACCGATCAGGAATGGAATCCGCCAGCCCCACGAGGCAAGCGCACTTGATGACAGCGTGCTGGTAAGTAGCACGCCCAGGGTTGCGCCCAGCAACGCGGCCGCGCCCTGGCTAGCGAGCTGCCAGCTGAGCAGATAGCCGCGCCGCGACACTGGTCCTGCCTCCATCATGAGGGTCGCGGCAACGCCGATGTCGCCGCCGACGGCAAAACCCTGCAACGATCGGCCGGCGATGATAATGAGCGGGGCAATCAGGCCTATGCTGGCAAACGACGGGCACAGGCCGAGCGCCGCCGTCCCCAGGGCCATCATCCAGGTGGTCCTCGTCATCGCTGCGCGGCGTCCCACGCGATCCGCGTAAGCGCCAAACATGATCTCGCCAAGAGGTCGCATGAGAAAGCCGACGCCGAAGGTGCCGACTGCCCACAGTAACGAAGTCAACGGATCTTTCGCGGGAAGAACTGGTCTCCGATCATCACCGCGAAGAAGCCGAAAACGGTGAAATCGAACATTTCAAGGCCAGTCACAAGCGACGCTGCGACAACGGTTTTGAGAAGCTCGCGGGAATTTCCCCGATTGCCGGACGGCTGGTCGCACGTCGCGAGGGGAGGCGTGAACATTCTTTTGTAAGGCCGTCAGTAAGGGCGCGTGAGTTTCATGTTGAAAACGCATTCTCACTGCGCGACGCGTCACACGATATCACGCGCGCCCCTTCGCTGATCGGCTGCTCACAGATAACTCATCGGTGTCATTGCAGAGGACAGCATCAGTCCCGCATTGACGACGTCGTCAATCGTGAACTCGCCGATCCCAACCAGGCGCCGACGCCGACGATAGAAATCGCGGGCCAGCACGACACGTCGTTTCTTTAGTGCCGCACCCGGCTCCCATGCAGCCAGTTGATGCTCGCGAAGAGCAGCACGGCGAACACGATCAGCATCGTCGCCACGGCGAGGATCGACGGGTCGATCGAGTCGCGAATCCCGCTCCACATCTGCCGCGGCACGGTTCTTTGATCCGGGCCGCCAATGAACAGAATGACGATGACTTCATCGAACGAGGTCGCGAAAGCGAAGACGCTGCCGGTCGCGACCGCAGGCGTGATGAGCGGCAGGGTCACGCGCCTGAATGTGGCCCAGGGCGTCGCGCCGAGCCCGGAAGCGGCGCGCAACAGACTCTGATCGAACGACAGTAGTGACGCCGTCACGGTGATCACGACAAACGGCGTGCCGAGCGCCGCATGCGCCAGCACCACGCCGGGATACGAGTTCACGAGGCCCAGTGGCGCAAAGATCAGATAGAAACCCGCGGCCACAACGACAATCGGCACGATCATCGGCGAGATGAGGATCGGCATGATTAGCGAGCGCAGCGGAAACTGCGTGCGCGAAATGCCCAGCGCGGCGAGCGTGCCGAGACACGTGGCGATCAGCGTTGACGCCGCGCCGATGCCGATGCTGTTCAGCAGCGATCGCTGCCAGTCCGCGCTCGTGAGCGCCTGCTCATACCAGCGCAGCGAAAAGCCTTGCAACGGGTAGGAGAAGTACGAGCCCGAATTGAACGAGAGCGGGATGATCGCGAGAATTGGCGCAATCAGGAAGAACAGCACAAGCGCTGTATGCAGCCGCACCCAGCGCGCGGCGACGCGTTCCGTCAGCACCTTGTTGCGTTGCTCTTGCATGTCGTTCCCTGGTATGTCAGCGTGTTTAACCGAAGCGCAAGCGGTCGATGCCCACGATGCGGTTGAACAGAAAATAGAAAATCGCCGTGAAGATCACGAGATACGCCGAGAGCGCTCCGGCGAGGCCCCAGTTGAGTTGCGTGTTGGTCTGTATCGCAATGAGCTGGCTGATCATCTCGTCGCCTGCGCCGCCAAGCAGCGCGGGTGTGATGTAGTAGCCGAGCGCGAGCACGAACACGAGGAAGCAGCCCGCTCCCACGCCGGGGAGCGTCTGCGGAATGTAGATCCGCACGAACGCTGTGAACGGGTGCGCCCCGAGCGATTGCGCGGCCCGCACGTACACGGGCGATACGCTTTTCATCACCGAATAGATCGCGAGAATCATGTACGGCAGGAGCACATGCGTCATGCCGATGAGCACGCCGGCGCGGTTGAAGATGAGCGGCAGTGGATGGGTGGTGAGTCCGAGACCCATCAGCAGGCTGTTGATGACGCCGCCCGGTTGCAGCAAAACGTACCACGCGGTCGTGCGCACGAGCAGCGAGGTCCAGAACGGTACGATCACGAAGAGCATCAGGCGGTTGCCGCTTTTCGCGGGCAAGTTCGCGAGCAGCCATGCGACCGGATAGCCTAGCACGAGGCACAGCAGCGTGACCGTGGCGCTGATCGAGATCGTGCGCACGAACGCCTGCCGATAGACCGAAGCGTTGTCCGGCACGAACGCGACCGCGCCTTGCGGTGTCACATGCGCATCGACGGCCGCAAGCAGATAGTCCGGCGTGGGCGACGTGGCGGCGCGCTTCAGCAAGCGCCAGGTCTCCGGCGAATTCCAGCGTTGGTCGAGTTCGACGAGCGCCGGTTTCCACGCGGGCGGCGCATCGGCGGGCAACTGGCGCGCGGTGCGCATCAACAGGCTACGGAACTCGGCCTGATCGAAGTTCAGCCGCCGCGCGACAGTGCCGAGCTGTCCGCTTTGCTGCGCCTCCCTGAGCCCCGCGGCGAGCAGGGCGAACATGCGCTCGTCCGGCACGCCGCTCCCGTCCCATGCATCGAGCGCGCGGGTAAGCGCGGGCATGCTGTCGGGCACTTCGCGGTTCTCCACGCTGCGCGCGAGCAGGAGCGCGATCGGCGCGATGAACGTCGATAGCAGAAACACGATCAGCGGCAGCGCGAGCAACAGCGCCTGCACCGAAGCGCGGCGGCGCGCCTTTTGAAACGACGCGCGGCCGTCGGCTCTCGTCGGAGAGCCCGGGGCCGTGGCGCGGGCCGAAGCGGGCATGTGAGTAGTCAAGTCGGGCTCTCGTCGGACGGTTGTATTACTGCGTCAGCCACACCTGGAAGCGCTTATTGATCTGGTCCGCGTTGTCGGCCCAGAAGTTCGCGTTGATCTGCAAGGCGCGCTTGAAGTTCTCGGGCGCGGTCGGCAGATCGGCGAGGCGTTGCTTGTCGATCAGCGCGATCGCGTCCTTGCGCGGCGGCGCATAGGCGATGTACTTCGACAGATCCGCATACGCCTTCGGCTGCGAAGCGGAGGCGATGAATTTCGCGGCGGCGTCGGCGTGCTTCGCGCCCGTCGGAACGGCCCACCAGTCGAAGTCGTAGACCTGCGCGTCCCACACGGTCTTGAATGGCTTGTTGTCCTTCTTCGCGGCGTCGGAAATGCGGCCGTTGTAGGCCTGCGTCATCACGACCGCGCCGTCCGCGAGCAACTGCGGCGCCTGGGCACCCGCTTCCCACCACACGATGTTCGGCTTGATCGTGTCGAGCTTCTTGAACGCGCGATCCACGCCGGCGGGCGTCCCGAGCACTTTGTAGACGTCCTTCGGATCGACGCCGTCCGCAATCAACGCCCATTCCATGGTGACCTTCGGCGACTTGCGCAGGCCGCGCTTGCCCGGGAATTTCTGCAGATCGAAGAAGTCGTTGAGGGTGGTCGGGGCGGTCTTGAGCTTGCTCGCGTCGTACGCGTAGACCGTGGACCAGACCATGCTCGCGACCGCGCAATCGCTGATCGTTCCGGGGATGAAGTCGCTCGTCTTGCCGATCGTCTTCTTGTCGAACTTCTGCAGAAGGCCTTCGTCGCAGGCGGTGATCGCATCGTTCGTTTCGAGGTCGATCAGGTCCCACGTGGTGTTCTTCGCCTGCTCCATCGCGGAGAGCTTCGCCAGGCCGCCGTCATACGATTCGGTCGAGAAGCCGATGCCGGTGGCCTGGGTGAACGGTTCGAAATAGGCCTTCTTTGCCGCCGCTTCGTATGCACCGCCGAAGGTCACGACGGAGAGCGTTTCCGCCGCCTGGGTGGTCGCGGTGGTAAAAGCGGCTGCTGCGAGTACTGCGAGTGCGACGTTTTGTGTTTTGATGAGAGTGCGCATTTTAGTTGGCTCCTGCAGGTGCGGTCGTGATGATGGAGGGTGAGAGCGGGGTGGATGCGGGGATCACGGGCGCGCTACGTGGCACGCTCATCGCGAGAATCTTGCAGTCGTCGTGGCGCCATGCGATCTCGATCTCGCTGCCGGGCGAAGGCAGCGCATGGCGCTGTGTATTGGGCACTTTCACGACAAAGGAATCGCGCGAACCGAGCGCGAGGTGCACGCGGTGATGATCGCCGCAATACACCAGTTCCTGGACATGTGCGCGCACCACGTTGCTGTGTTCATCGACGTGCGCGCCTTCGCTCGGGATATGCGCGCGTTCGGGGCGCAGCGCCAGCATCGCTTCGTCACCCGCGCGCAGGCCGGGTTCGCTGCGGCCGCGAATGACGCTGCCGTCCGAGAGCGCGAGCGTCGCCCAGTCCTCGCCCACACTGACGACGCGCCCAGTCAGCCCGTTGTTCTCGCCGACGAAGTTCGCGACGAAGGCGTTCTGCGCGTTCTCGTAGAGTTCGCTGGGCGTGGCGGCTTGCTGAATCCGGCCGTCGGAGAACACGGCGACGCGGTCCGACATGGTCAGCGCTTCGGCCTGATCGTGCGTCACGTAGACGATCGTCAGCGACAACTCGCGATGCAGACGCATGATTTCGTATTGCATGGTTTCGCGCAGGCGCTTGTCGAGCGCGCCGAGCGGCTCGTCCATCAGCACGACACTCGGCTCGAACACGAGCGCGCGCGCGAGCGCCACGCGCTGCTGCTGTCCGCCGGAGAGCTGCGCGGGACGCCGGTTCGCCAGATGCGGCAGCTCGATCATTTCGAGCGCGCGCTTCACGCGCGTTTTCTGGTCAGCACGGCTGACGCGCCGCACGGAGAGCGGAAACGCGACGTTCTCCGCAATCGTCAGATGGGGAAAGAGCGCGTAGTTCTGAAACACCATGCCGATGTCGCGCTGATGCGGCGGCTTGTCGTCGAGCCGGCGGCCGTCGAGGCGAATCTCGCCGTGCGTGGGCGATTCGAATCCCGCGAGCATCATGAGCGTAGTCGTCTTACCCGAACCGGACGGGCCGAGCAGCGACAGGAATTCTCCCTTGCGCACGTCGAGGTTCAAGTCATCGACGACGTATTGGGCGCCGTCGTACGATTTGCTCACGCCCGAGAACGAAATGAAAGAAGGGTTTGACATCGTGATCGCGTCCTGTCGATGGTGCGTCGTAATCAATGCGTGCCAAGCGGCGTCGCGCCGATCTTGCTGGCGATATAGCGCGCGAAGTCATAGTTGGGACGTTCGAGAGGGCTCAGGTGACCGGGCTTCGCGAGCGGCGCATGCACGCCGTGAAAGACGGCTTCCACGCCGCGTTTATCTTCCGCGTTCACTTCGTCGAGCAGCTTCTTCAACGTCGTCATATGCGCGTTGGCCTCGGGATCGGCGATGAACTCCGGCGCAAGGCCGCCGCCGAAGCGGATATGCACGCGCTCCACGCCTTGAGGCTGCAGCACGAGATACCAGAAGTAACCCGGCGTCAGCGTGACGAGATGCGTCGGGTAGATCGCGAGCAGCGCCGTGGTCTTGCGCCAATGTCCCGTGAGGCGCGTGTTGTCCGGATGCGCGTTGCCGATGGGCAATGACGCTTCCTTGGTGATCCAGTGATAGTTGAAGGCGGGATAACCCGGCGGGCATTCCATTTCTTCAAGCCGCGAATGCGGTCCTACCGTCGCGCGATGCAGCATGGGCAGGTGGTAGCTTTCCATGAAGTTTTCCGCGAGGATCTTCCAGTTCGTGTCCCACACGTGCTCTTCATGGAAAGTTTCGATGTAGTCCGACATGCCGTATGCGCCGATGAGTTCACTCAGTCTGGCGAGCTGCGCCTGAACGGGCGGCGCGTGTTCGTCGAGTGTCACGTAGATCCAGCCTTGCCATTCTTCACAGCGTACGGTGGGCAGCCTGTAGCTTTCCTTGCAAAAACTCTCTTGCCGATCCATGAGCGGCGCGCCTTGCAATGCGCCGTCCAGCGAATAGTTCCACGCGTGATAGGGGCAGACGATGCGGCGCACGTTGCCACGTCCTTCGAGCAGCACCGACATGCGATGCAGGCACACATTCGACATCGCCTTGAGCTGCATCTGTTCGTTGCGCAATACGACGATCGGTTGCGCTCCGAGCCGCGCCGTCATGTAATCGCCGGGCACTTTGAGCGCACTGGCGCGGCCGACGCATTGCCATTCACGCTCGAATATAGCGCGCTCTTCCAGTGTGAGGAATTCGGGCGACGTATAGACGCCGGGCGGCATCGCATGCGCATCGCCGAATGGCCGTTCGCAACCCGTCTGCAGTTCGTCGACAAGTGCTTGCACTGCGATCGTCCTTGCCGGGTTGGCCATGGTGTCCCCCTTGATTCGTCACGGTGAGAGCGCGTCAACGCGAGGCTTTACGGCGTAGCGCTCAACATGCACACCAATCTATCAAGCCAAATTGCAAGCCAAAATATTGTTTTCAGATACAAAGCAAAGCTTTTGCCTATGCAGCGTGCGCAGGCTTGAAGCAGACAATCGCGCTTGCCTCATCATGCGTCGAAATGCAGCCTCTGGATATAGGTCTCGCAGAACGACGCGAAGCGATGCACAACCTGGCGCGGCTTCATCGTGCGCGATTGCGCGATGCCGAGCATCGTTGCATTGACGTTGTCTTTGAAACGCTTAATGACGAACTCTTCGCCATCCACAGTGCGATTCGATTTGAGCGGAAAGTTCAGGAGGCTGTAGCCGAGACCGTTGGCCACCATGCCGCGCACGACCTCCGGCTGCGACGAACGGAACGCGGGCACGGGACGGCTGCCCACCGAATCGAAGAGTGCGGCGAAATACTCGCGGCTGTGCGGCAGGTCGAGCATCACATACGGCTCGGACAAGAGGTCGGCGAGCGATACCTTGCGCGCGCGTGCTAGACGATGCGTCTTCGGCAGGATCGCATAGGGCGGCAGTGAGAGCAGCGGCGTGAAGGCGATCTCCTCGGTCAGGTCGAGGCTGTAGGTGAGGGCAATGTCGAGCGAGCCGTCGTGCAGGCCGCGTAAGAGGCCATCCTGATGCGCCTCGACAGTGCGGAACGAGATGCCCGCGTGCTCGTCGATGAATCGGCTGATTAGCCGCGGCATGAGCGGCGGCGCAAGCGAGACGAGGCAGCCGAGCGTGATGGCGCCCGTCATGCCGCCGTCCATTTCCTTCGCGGTCGTCTGCAATTCCTCTGCAAACTTCAGAAGATTGCGCGCTTGCCCGAGCAGATCGCGACCGGCTTGCGTGAGCGAGAGACCGCTCGCGTGATGCCGTATGAAGAGTTGCACGCCGAATGATACTTCGAGATCCGCGAGCGCCGTCGAGATCGACGGCTGTGAAATGTGCAGGCGCTTCGCGGCGGCGGTGAAGGACAGCACTTCCGCAGTGACCACGAAATAGCGCAACTGACGCAACGAGTAGCGTAACGGTTGACTCTCCATCGACGACGCTCCGTGTTCCAGGTCTCCAATGGGCGGCATTGTGAATTGGTCAAAAAGCCTTGCATAGGTAAATCCGATGCTATGCATTTTTTAAATATATTTTTCAAATTCTGATAGGGCGCGTAGATTTTTACGAGAGACAACGGACCGGGCGGCAACGCATTGTCGGAAAACACGACCTGGTCTGCAACGATTGCGAGGCGCTCAAAGGCCGCGACGCCGCGATCAAATCGAAATATTCCGCCTTTTTTAGAAGGACACAGCCATGACAGTGGAAACAACGTCAATCGACACGCTCGTAGTCGGCGCCGGTCAGGCCGGCGTCGCCATCAGCGAACATCTGAGCAAGCTTGGCGTGCCGCATCTCGTGCTGGAACGCGCCCGTATCGCCGAGCGCTGGCGCACGGGACGCTGGGATTCGCTGGTTGCCAATGGCCCCGCGTGGCACGATCGTTTTCCCAATCTCGAGTTCGCGGACTTCAATCCCGACGCATTCGCTTCGAAGGAGCAGGTCGCGGATTATTTCGTCGCTTATGCGAAGAAGTTCGAAGCGCCGATCCGCACTGGCGTGGAAGTGAAGAAGGTCGTGCGCAATGCGGGGCGGCAGGGCTTCACCGTCGAAACCTCGGAAGGCACGATCGAGGCCAATCGCGTGGTGGTCGCAACCGGGCCTTTCCAGCGTGCCGTCATTCCGCCCATCGCGCCGCAAGATTCGAGTCTTACGCAGATTCATTCCGCCGACTATCGCAATCCCGATCAATTGCCCGAAGGGGGCGTGCTGGTGGTCGGTGCGGGATCGTCGGGCGTGCAAATCGCGGACGAGTTGCAACGCGCGGGTAAGCGCGTCTATCTGTCGGTCGGCGCGCACGATCGTCCGCCGCGCGGCTATCGCGGCCGCGACTTCTGCTGGTGGCTCGGCGTGCTCGGCGAATGGGATGCAGAGGTCATGAAGCCGGGCAGGGAGCACGTCACGATTGCGGTGAGCGGTTCGCGCGGCGGCCATACGGTGGACTTCCGGCGTCTCGCGAATCAGGGCATCACGCTCGTGGGTCTGACGAAATCGTTCGATGACGGCGTGGTGACCTTCGAAGCGGATCTCGCGGAGAACATCGCGCGCGGCGACGAAAACTATCTGTCGCTGCTGGATGCGGCCGACGCCTATGCCGAGCGCAACGGTCTCGATCTTCCCGAAGAGCCTGAAGCGCGCGTCATTCCCGCGGATCCGGAATGCGTGACGCACCCGTTGCACGATCTCGATCTGGCGAAAGCCGGCGTGACGTCGATTATCTGGGCAACCGGTTATGCCGTCGATTTCAGCTGGTTGAACGTCAACGCCTTCGATGAAAAGGGTAAGCCGAAACATCAGCGCGGCGTATCGAAGGAGCCTGGCATTTATTTCCTCGGTCTGCCCTGGCTATCGCGCCGTGGCTCCGCATTCATCTGGGGCGTGTGGCATGACGCGAAGCACATCGCTGATCACATCGTCACGCAGCGCAAATACGCGGCTTATTACGGCGACGCGCAACACCAGGCACAGAGCTGCGGCGAGGAAAGCGTTGAAAGCGTTGAAAACACATCCGCCGATTCACGCGTCCACAAAGTCAGCGAGTTCGGCGTGAATTGATGCGTACGCTCTCTAATCCGCGATCCATTTCTTCCTAGCATTAAGGTGCATTGATGAACCAACCTACGCATACCCGTATCCGCATGTTCAACACGAAGGATACATATCCGAACCAGACGCTCGACAACGATCTTTGCCAGGCCGTGCGCGCCGGCAACACGGTCTATGTGCGCGGTCAGGTGGGCACGGATTTCGACGGCCGCCTGGTCGGCATCGGCGATCCGCGCGCCCAGGCCGAGCAAGCGATGAAGAACGTGAAGCAGTTACTGGAAGAAGCGGGCAGCGACCTGTCCCACATCGTCAAGACGACGACGTTCCTGACCGACATCCGCTACCGCGAGCCGGTCTATCAGGAAGTCGGAAAGTGGTTGAAGGGCGTGTTTCCTATTTCGACCGGCCTGGTGGTGGTCGCATTGGGTCAGCCGCAGTGGTTGATGGAGATCGACGTCGTCGCGGTCATTCCGGATGGATGGACGCCGCCGAAAGCCTGAGGAGCGGAACATGACATTCTCAATCGTCGGACGTTGTCCGGAGTCCGGGCAGCTTGGAATTGCGATCAGTTCGTCCAGCATCGCGGTGGGCGCTCGATGCCCGTGGGTCCGCGCAGGCGTGGGCGCGGTGGCGACGCAGAACATCACGCTGCCCGCGCTAGGCCCGCAGATTCTCGATCTTCTGGAGCACGGGCAACTCGATCCCGCCGCGGCATTGGACCGCGTGCTCGGTGCGAGCGAGTGGAGCGAATACCGCCAGGTCACAGTGATCGACGCGCAGGGCCGAACGGCGTTCTTTAGCGGCAAGGAAGCGCTGGGCACGTATCACGCCGTCGCCGGCAAGCAGTGTGTAGCGGCAGGCAACATGCTCGTTGGCGTCGAAGTGATCGAGGCCATGCTTCCGGCGTTCGAGCAGGCATCCGGCACGCTTGCCGATCGCCTGCTCGCGGGCATGCATGCCGCGATAGCCGCCGGCGGCGAAGCCGGGCCCGTGCATTCGGCGGCGCTCAAGATCGTGGGCGACGTGAGCTGGCCGATCGTCGATTTGCGGGTCGATTGGGCGGATGACGACCCCATCGGCCAGCTCGACGGCCTATGGCAAGCGTATCGGCCGCAGATGCAGGACTACCTGACCCGAGCGTTGAATCCGACCGCCGCGCCGAGCTACGGAGTGCCCGGCAATGAATGACAGATCTAGCCGCGCGCTGCTCGAACGGCTGATCGGCTTCGCCACGGTCAGCCGCGACTCCAATCTGGACATGATCGAATTCATCCGACGTTACCTCGATCAGCTCGGTGTCGAGAGCGAGTTGTTCTACAACGCCGAACGCACCAAGGCGAATCTGTTCGCGACCATCGGTCCGCGTGAGGGCGGCGGCATCGTGCTGTCCGGCCATACCGACGTGGTGCCCGTCGATGGCCAGGCATGGACCGTCGATCCTTTTCGCCTCACCGAGCGCGACGGGCGGTTATATGGCCGCGGCACGGCCGACATGAAGGGGTTTATCGCTTCGGTGCTGGCGGCGGTGCCCGGGTTGCTCGAACACGAGTTGAAGCTGCCGGTCCACCTCGCTTTTTCGTACGACGAAGAAGTTGGATGCCTCGGGGTGCGACCCATGCTCGCGGAATTGGCGCAGCGTGCGCACAAGCCGGCCCTGTGCCTGATCGGCGAGCCGACCGGGCTTAAGCCGGTACTGGGCCACAAGGGCAAGCTGGCGATGCGCTGTCAGGTGAAAGGCGCGCCTTGCCATTCGGCCTATGCGCCGTATGGCGTCAACGCCATCCAATACGCGGCGCGGATGATCGGCCGTCTGGAAGAGATCGGCGAGCAGTTGGCGCAGCCCGAACATCACGACGAGCGATTCGATCCGCCGTTCTCGACCGTGCAGACGGGCGTGATCAACGGCGGCCGTGCGCTCAACATCGTGCCGGCCGAATGCGAGTTCGACTTCGAAGTGCGCGCGCTGCCTGGCTTCGACGCAAACCAGGTAGCCGACCAGTTGCAGACCTACGCCGAGGCCGAGTTGCTACCGAAGATGCGCGCAGTGAAGTCCGACACCGACATCCGCCTGCAACCGCTGTCTGCCTATCCGGGATTGGCCACTTCTCCCGACAGCGACGCGGCGCGTCTTCTGGCGCTGCTCAGCGGCTCTATCGAGTTCGGCACGGTCGCATTCGGCACCGAAGGCGGCCTCTTCGATCAGGCGGGCATTCCAACCGTGGTCTGCGGACCCGGCAGCATGGACCAAGGGCATAAGCCGGACGAATTCGTCACCGTGGAGCAATTGCGCGATTGCGATGCGATGCTGGCTCGCCTGGCGGATTACGTTTCGGCCGCATCCTGAGACGTGTACATCGAGGACGCATGGGACCGGAGTAAGGCGCTGAAGCGCCAACTCCGGTCGACACAACAGAAGGAGACGAACTTGAATACTTCGGAACACAATGCCCCGGCATTGATCGAAAAACACACCATCGGTTATGTGCCGCCCGAGGATCGCCATGGCAAGGTGCGCGATCTGTTCACACTATGGTTCGGCGGCAACATCGCTCCCTTGCCCATCGTCACCGGCGCGCTCGGCGTGCAGATCTTCCACTTGAACTTGCTGTGGGGCATCGTGGCGATCGTCGTCGGTCAGGCCGTCGGCGGCGTGCTGATGGCGTTGCATTCGGCGCAGGGCCCGCAAATGGGCATCCCGCAGATGATTCAGAGCCGCGCGCAGTTCGGTTCATGGGGCGCGCTGCTGGTCACCGTGATCGCAGGCGTGATGTACGTCGGCTTCTTCGCGTCCAATATCGTGCTCGCCGGGAAGTCTCTTCATGGCATCGAAAAGGGCATTCCGGTTCCTGTCGGCATCGTGATCGGCGCGTTGGGGTCAGGGCTGATTGGGATCATCGGTTACCGGATCATCCATATCCTGAACCGCATCGGAACCTGGGTACTCGGGATCGGCATCTTCATCGGATTCGGCTATATCCTCACGCATATCGCGACGGACGATTTTCTGACGCGCGGCGGATTCAACATCGCCGGCTGGCTCGCGACCGTTTCGCTGTCGGCGCTCTGGCAAATCGCTTTCGCCCCGTACGTTTCCGACTATTCGCGCTATCTGCCGCAGAACGTGCGCGTCGCATCGACGTTCTGGGCGACCTACCTCGGCTGTACGATCGGCTCGACGCTCGCGTTCGTTTTCGGCGCGGTAGCCGTGCTCGCGGTGGCGCCCGGCGCCGACGCGATGGACGCCGTCAAGCAGGCCACCGGACCGCTCGGGCTGCCGATGCTCGTCCTCTTCCTGCTGAGCGTGATCAGTCATAACGCGCTGAACCTGTACGGCGCGGTGCTCGCGGCCATCACGTCGCTGCAGACATTCGCCTATCGCTGGATTCCCACGGCGAAAGCGCGGGCCGTGCTGTCGATTGCGATTCTCCTTGCATGCTGCTATGGAGCGATCGGCGCGTCGACGAATTTCGTCGGCAACCTGGTCGATCTCGTGCTTGCACTGCTGGTCGTGCTGGTGCCGTGGACCGCGATCAATCTGATCGACTTCTATGTGATCCACAAGGGCAAATACGACATCCAGTCGATCTTCCAGGCGGACGGCGGCATCTACGGCCGCTTCAATCCACAGGCGCTGATTGCCTATGGGATCGGCATCCTCGTGCAGATTCCGTTCATGAACACGCCGATGTATGCGGGTCCCGTGCCGAAGTATCTAGACGGTGCGGATCTGTCGTGGGTTATCGGACTGCTTCTGACGTCACCGCTGTATTACTGGCTCGCGTCGCGGGACACCGAATATCGGCGCAGGCAAACGGGTGCAGGTGTCACAGGTTGTGCGGCGAGACAGTCATGACTGTTGGGGGGCTTGCGCGTGGGAGCATGGAGACGCTCAGTGTATGAAGACGAGTGTCCCCATCAGCGGCCGCGCGGCGAGCGCCGCGTGCCCTTGACCGGAGGCTTCGACACCGTACTGTCGGGTTCCTCAAGACCCGGCAGTACGAGTTCTTCCATTAACGCCAGTGTCCGCAGGCAGAACTCGTTGCCCGCAGCGCGTTCCGCCTCCGAAAAGTGTGCCATCGCAGGCGCGATCGACGACTCTTCCGCCAGCTTGACGATCGCCTTCTCAACGACATCAAGGCCTTTCCTGGTCAGATGCACGATGAATCCGCCGCCGTGACTTGGGTCATGCTGACGTTCCACCAGGCCAAGGCTCGCGAGACGGTCGATCTTTTTGGTTATTGCGCCCGAGGTCACGAGTAGCGCCCGGTACAAGTCCGTCGGGCGCTTCGCGTACGGGTGGCCGCTGCGGCGCAGTGCCAGCAGCACACGCATGTCCGACCCGCTAATACCACACAGGCCCTGGCACATTTTGTCGAACGACTGCTCTACGAGCGTGCCGAGCCGCATGAAATAGATCGCGAGCAGGAAGTTGGAGAGATCGAGCCCGCTGTGTTCACGTTGCCACTGCAGCGTGATGAATTCGATCAGGCTGCTACCAGGAAGATGCGGTTTCCTGGCGGGCTCCGACTGTTCCACTACCGCATTCTTGCGGGTTCGGGTAGACGCGGGTCGCTTGGGTGCGGCGATGCTCATCTCGATGACTTCCTTGGAAGGATATTCACTCCCGGCAAATTGTAGCGGGACTGGCTCAATATGGCCGCGCACAATTGTACGTAAAATTTCCGGCAGCGAGTCAAAGATCAGGCGCCCAATGGGCGTCGTTATACCGCTTGCACCGCGTTGCGCAATACGTCGGCTATCTGGCGCTGGGCCAACGTCGCCGCGTCGACCTGGCCGCGCATACTGTAAAAGGTATGCAGCATGCCGAGGTATCGCACGCACGTCGCCGGAACGCCCGCTTCGGCCAATTTCCGCGCGTAGGCTTCGCCATCGTCGCACAAGGCATCGCACTCAGCGGTGATGACAATGGCCGGTGGAAGCCCCGCATGGTTGTCGGCAAGGAGCGGCGAGAGCTTCCAGCTTGTGGGCGTCACACCATGATCCAGTGCATACGTGCGAAATGCGTACTCGACGTCGGCCTTGCGCTGCATGAAGCCTTCGGCATAAGTGGACAGCGAGGCCACCTGCTGACGGGCATCGGTTGCCGGATAGACGAGTGCCTGGGCGAGAATGCGCGGCTTGGCGTGGTCCCGCGCAAGCAGGCAGACCACTGCCGCGAGATTGCCGCCGGCCGACTCGCCGAACACGGTCAAGCGTTCAGACGGAAGCCCCTGTTCGTGCCCGTGCTCGGCGACCCAGCAGGTCGCGGCCCACACATCGTCCAACGCTGCAGGGAAGGGGTGCTCGGGCGCGAGCCGATAGTCGACACTGACCACCGCCAGTCCGGAGTCGTTGGCCAGATGCCGGCATACCGCGTCGAAGCTGTCCCGATTGCCCATCAGCCATCCGCCGCCGTGAAAGGCCATCGTGACCCCGGTGGCGCCTTCCGGATGGTAGATGCGTACGGGGATTTCGGCGTCGAAACCCGGAATGACGAGATCGAAAACCTTGTCGATACGGGGCCCGGATTCCCGTGCGGCAGTGCGTGCGGCGATGCCTGCGCGCGCCTCCTCGGGGCTCACCTCGGCCATGCTCGGTTTCGCCGCGGCGTTGGCGGCGATAGCTCGAAGCGACGGGTGAATGGGGTTTTGAGAGGAAGAAGACATCGTCGATTTCAGGGAGTCGGAGTCGCCGAGGGAGCGAACGTGATGGAGGGAATGGCGGCAAGGACGCTGAGGCCGCCATCGACAGTGATGATTTCACCGGCCATATGGGCGCTCAGGTCCGAGGCCAGGAACAACAGGTGGCCCGCGATTTCTGCCGGCGTGGCAGCCCGGCCAATCGGAATCGCCTTACCGACTTTGGCCCACGTCGCTTCGTCCAGCCGCTGATTCAGTCGTGGCGTGCGGACGAAACCCGGCGACACTGCATTGATGCGCACGTTGTGAGGGGCATACTCGACGCCCGCGCAGCGCACGAGGTGATGCAATGCCGCCTTCGACGCCGCGTAGGCAACCTCGTTCGGCACAGCGCGATCGCCGGCGAGCGAGCCGACAAACGCAAAGGTGCCGCCGCCATCGGCCTTCATCATTTCGCCGGCAATCTGAATCGCGAGGTACGCGTGGCGTACGACGATATCGAATTGCTGGTCCCACGACGCATCGTCGACGGCGGATAGCGGTTTGATTCCCGCGACACCGATGATATCGACGACGCCATGGACGCGGCCGAAGTGCTGGCGCGCAGTGTCGAATACGCGCTGCATGTCGACGCGAGATGTTGCGTCCGCCACGCACGGTATCCCGGCCACGGCGTCTGCAATGTTCCGGGCGAGCGCCTCGTCGCGGTCGACGCAGAGCACGCGAGCACCGGCCTGTGCCAGTGCGCGAACGGTCTGCTCGCCGATACCCTGGCCGGCGCCAAGCACGACAAAACCGCGACCGTCGAGTCGCAACAAGGACAAGTAGTCCGGAACGTCGTTGTAGGTGTTGTTGGTCATGCGAGTCTCCTTCTCAGGCTGCCACTACCTGGCGATGTGACGGCAGCAGGTCTTGCCAGGCCACACCGTCTTCGAGTTGTCGGTCGCAGGCGCTCACGCCCCGGAGGTCGAGGCCGAGCGCGGGCGGTTGCTGGTTTTGCGTCACGCGCTTGATCGAATCCAGCAGCACACGGCGCACGCGCACGACAGCCTGGTCGGCGGGCACCAGATGCTCGCGCGAGCGGTCGTAGAGAGGGCCCTGAGACAGCCCGATCGTTGCGTCCTCTACCTCGACGCCGCGCAATCCGGTCCAGCTTTCCTTCATCAACTCGCGGCTCTGGCCAAAGGTGTCCGTCCAACCCGCCGTGAACGTGCAATTCTTACGGTCATAGTACGCGGGGTCGTTCAGCCCGAGCAATTCGATGATCTTCTCTTCACTCACTGGGGCGTCGCCGTGAACGACGATGTAGGTGCTGGTGTGCGTGTCGTCTTCGGGGACTTCGAGGACGGTGAACTGAAACGCCGGGGCCGGGATGATGCGGCCATACGGGACGATAAATGGGACCACGCGTGCGTTACGGACTCCCGGGTCATCGGTCTTGCGCAGAGCGACATAGTGGAAGCCGAACGCCGTCTCTTCGATTTTCAGAGCCGGTTCCAGGTCATTAGATGCGAGCGCCGCGGGATTGATGACGTCGGGGTTGCGTGTGAACTCGTTGTCTTTCCAGCCGGGGCGCGCCATGTTGGTGTGCAGGACGCCGACATGAGAGCTGTCCTCGCCACCTTCGACCAGCTGCAGATAGTTGCAGGAGACGTTGACGCGCAGCACGACGCGATGGTTCGGTTCTGCGTCCATGAAGGCATAGCGGGAAAACGCCGGGAGCAACTCGAGCGGCCCGACATACGCCCAGACAATGCCGCCTTCCTCGCGTACTGGAAAGGCGGGTGCCTTCATCCGCGACGCGTACTTCGGATCGGCGTGGTTCGGCGTTTCCATGACGGTGCCGGACGCGCTGAACTTCCAGCCGTGATACAGGCAGCGGATGCCGCCTTCCTCGACTCTTCCAAGTGCGAGCGATGCGCCCCGGTGCATGCACAACTCTTCCAGAAAGCCGACCTTGCCCTCGGTGTCGCGGAACGCGACATAGTTCTCGCCGAGCAGACGGACGCGCAGTGGCGCGCAGTCCGTATGCGGCAACTGGGCTGAGGTGCACACTGGGTGCCAGAAGCGTCGCATCAAGGTGCCTCCAGGAGTATCTGGACCGATACGGCAAAGAATTTCGTTGTCTTGGTGACTCAACATGTATAGCTCCTTTCTTGACTGTCTTTATTGACTGCGCTCTGCGCGTGTACCGTGGGATGAAACGATCCGATGGTGTGGAACCAGAGTGCGCCAGTTCTCGTCGATACCGATCTCACCGGACACGCCGATTGCGCTGCCGGAATCCGCTCGCAGCGCGGCTATGTCCTGCTGGTCGCGGGCCGCTCGGGCGTACGTCAGCAAGCAGCGCTGAAGACGACTGATCGCGATGTCGGCAGTGGATAGCATTTCCTGCGACCGGTCGCGAATCGCGCCGCTCGACACGCTGCACGCGGCGTCTTCCTGCGTGATGCCGTCAAAGCCGGTGAAGTGACCATTCCGCTGCAGCCCGCGGTCCTGGCGGTAGCCATTGGCGACGGACATTGCGGCCGAAGAGTCACAGGTGTCGGCCGTCATGCCGTATTTGCGCAGCGTCGGCTCATCCAGGCCCACGAACGTGAGTTGCTCACTGCGCAACGGTTCTTCGCCAATGCGCTTGTCGGCGTCCCACCACACGTGATACAGATTGCAGCGCTCGTCGCTCACCGGGACGATTGCAAGCCAGACATCCCCGTTCGCGTTGGCGATGAAGCAGGGTGCGATGAACGCTGTGACTCGAGCGATACGTTTGTCGCCGGTTTGGCGAATTGCGACATAGTGGAAACCGAAGTCGGTCTCGTCTGCTTCGATCTTTGGGGTTGCGTCGAACTGCATGTGCGAAGTCTTTTTCGCATAGTCGAGATTGGAGTCGTTAGTCCTGGCCAGCGCGGAACTATGAAGGACGGTCAAATGCGATGAGTCGACGAGACCTTCCATCACCTGAACAAAATTGGCGTTGATGACTGCGCAGGCGTTGATACGGTGTGCGTCCGGCTGGTCCATAAAGGCCGTGTGCGGGAAGGGGGGTTCTTCACCCTTGGGACCCAGATAACCCCAGACGATCCCACCCGCTTCCCGCACCGGGTAGGTTCGACCCTTGATACGCTCCTTGAATTTCGGGTCCTCGATGTTCGGGGTCTCGAGAACAGTCCCGTCCACCGCAAACTTCCAGCCGTGATAGATGCAGCGCAGGCCATCGCCTTCCGAGCGGGCCAACTGCATTGAAGCACCCCGGTGCAGGCAACCCTCCGCATAGAGGCCGGGACGACCCTGCTGGTCGCGCCACACGACAAATCGCTCGCCCAGCAGCTCGATCGTCTGTGGCTCTCCATTCGCCTGCGGCATGTCCGACGACTGGATGACGGGCAGCCAGAAGCGGCGCATTGCCTCGCCCATGGCCGTACCTACTCCGATGCGGCACATCAATTCGTTATCTTGCTTGGTCAACATGTTGATCCCCTCGCTACAGTGTCAGGCAGTGAGTAACAGGCGGCCTCAAAGATCGAGCACCAGCCGGGAAGTCCTGGCGCGCGAGCAGCACGGCATGAAGCTGTCGTTGCGTGCCCGCTCTTCGTCCGTCAGATAAAGATCTCGATGGTCGGGTGCGCCGGCCAGCACCTTCGTCATGCAGGTGCCGCAGACACCCTGTTCGCAGGACAGTGGCAGGTTGAACCCGGCGTCGAGCAGAGCGTGCGCGGCGCTTTGATCCGCGAGAACCTCGATGACCTGGCCGCTGCTGCCGATCTCGATTTCGAATCGTCCGTCCTCCGAAGAATCGATTGGCGCTGCCGCGAAATATTCACGGTGCAGGTGTCCCTCGTCCCAACCGAGTTCGCGCGCGGTCTGCAGGACGTGGTCCATGAAGCCGTTGGGTCCACACACGTAAAGATGCTTGTCGGAAGATGGCGAGCCGATTGCGGAGCGGGCATCGAGTTGCTGGTCGGGGGCGCCGTCGTCGACGTGTACGTGCATCTGCGACTCGTCGCCAGATTGCGCGTGTTGCAGGCGATCGATGAAGGCCATGCGCGACAGCGTGCGCCCACAATAGTGCATCGCGAATGGACGATGCTCGCGCGCCAGTTGCTGCGCCATGCACAGGATCGGCGTGATACCGATGCCACCCGCGAACAGGATCGAACGGTCTTCCTGACCGTTGTGCAGGCTGAAGTGGTTGCGCGGGGCGCTGATCGTGAGCGTGTCTCCCGCCTGCACGTTCTCGAGAAGCTTCACCGAACCGCCGCGGGATTGGGGATCGCGCAGCACGCCGATCCGGTAGCACGGGTTTTCGCCCGGTAAGTCATACAAGGAGTACTGACGTACCGGGCCGCCGGGTACGTGTACGTCGATGTGCGCACCGGCTTCGAAGGCAGGCAATGCATCCTCCGACAATGGCGTGAGTTCATAGCCGGCAATGTCGTCTGCCAGCCAGGTCCTGGCAGAGACTTTGACTTGCAGCACAGTGTTCATAGGAGTCGATTTGTGTTCCATGACGGATATAGGCCCAAAATGAGGAGAGCGTGTCAGGCGGCGATGTGAAGTCGACGCCGGATGACTACTGGCGAGGCGCCAAGCTGTCGCTGAACCAGCCAGCGCGCCAGACCTTGGTCCATCACGCGAACATGCTCCGGAAACCAATCCACCAGCGCTCGGGCAAAAGAGCGGACGACCTCGGTCCGTCCATCGGCCAACATGGCCCGAACATCGTCGAGGGATCTCAACACGGCGGCGTGCTCCTCGATATGGCAGCCCGCTGAACCGTAGGTTGTCTCGCGCATCGAGGCGTCCTCGTCGTCAAAGTGGCGGCGCGCATGCTCGGCAAACGCTTCGAGCGCACTCACGAGATTTTCATCATCCGTTGTCAGCAGCGCGTGTACGCATGCGACAAATTCGTGGTGGGTCTCGTCCATTGCCGGATGGCCAAGGGCATAGTCGTCATGCCAGGCGAAGCCGGGGAGCACACGATCCTTCGCCCAGGTTTGTGCCGCTGTCTGCTTGTCTTTCAACTGCATCATTTTCAACGAACTCCTGCTCAATCGATCACGTTCATTCAATACGTCTTCCATGGAAGATACGATTTTGTGCGGTGAGTGTCGAGGTAGGGCAAACGCTAATACGTGAAAATCTCGTAATACACCGCGAATTATGCGGACTAATCTCGTTGTGTCTGGCCATCATAGGGCTTCGTCGCATCCAGATGAGGGTAACTCCCAACGGCAAATCGTTTGACATGGAAGACGACTAAAATTTATCTTCCATGGAAGCATATAACCAAAGGGAGACAGATGATGAGTACGCGGTTGAGTCTTACGGGATGTGCCTTCTCGTGGCGTCAGGCAATGTGGTGGGGATTTTCCTCTCTTGCGGTATGCGTGCCGGCGGCATCGCAGGCACAGAGCTCTGTCACGCTGTACGGGATTATCGATACGGGGGTCGAGTATGTGACGAACGTCGGCGCTCACCAGTCCAGCGTAGTGCGTATGCCGTCGCTCACGGGGTCGATACCCTCGCGGTGGGGTTTCCGTGGCAAGGAGGATCTGGGCGGCGGTCTCAGCGCGGTTTTTGTATTGGAGTCGGGCTTCGCGCCGTCACAGGGCACACTGAATCAAGGTGGCCGCCTGTTTGGCAGGCAGGCCTATGTCGGACTGTCAGGGCGGTGGGGGACCTTATCCCTGGGCCGGCAATATTCTCAGATCTATTGGGCTTTGCCGGGCGACACGATGGGGCCGAATGTCTATGCCGCCGGTGATCTGGACCCGTACCTGTCTCAAGCGCGACTCGACAACGCTGTCGCCTACAGCTTCACGTCATCGGGGCTGACCGTGGGCGTGACCTATTCGCTCGGGCGTGACGCGGTGGATTCCGCGCCGGCCGGCGGATGCGCCGGGCAGTCGCCGACGGACTGGCGGGCCTGCAAGTCAATGTCTGCCATGGTGAAATATGAAGCGGCGACATGGGGCGTGGCGACGGCTATCGACCGCAATTACGGCGGTGGCGGCATCGGTTCGCCCCAGCCCAATACTTCGCAGACCGATACACGTGCGGTCATCGACGGCTACATGAAGCTCGGTACCTCGACGATCGGTGCGGGATTCCTCCATAGAATCAATCACGGGGTGCAGACGCCGACTGTTGTCGATGCGGTCAGCAACTACTGGTGGTTTGGTGGGACCTATTTCCCCGTTCCGCAATTCGCCCTCGATGCCCAGTTCGGACATATATCGGTGAACGGCGGGAGTTCCGCGGGAGCCTCCGTGATCGCTGCGCGCGCGACATACTTATTGTCCAAGCGCACTTCCGTGTACCTCACAGCGGGGCGTATGTTCAACCAGCGCAATGCAGCGTTCACGATTGACGGCGGCGTGATTCCTCCCGCTTCTACGCCATTGCCCGGGGTGGATCAAACGGGGGCGATGGTGGGTGTTCGCCACCAGTTCTAAATGGATAGTGAACGCTCGATGTCACTGCGCGGCAGTCGGGCGTTCACACTGGAATTCGTGAGCGCGTTCTCGCCACGTCGCGTGGTTGGAATTGTTCGCCCCTTATCCGAAACGTGGCGCTCGATACAGCGTGACGCGTGCTGAATACGTGTTTGCCGCGGCCCGACTTCCACGCGAATAGCCGTCGGCCACACGACGACACTTCGCCCCATCCGCATCCCTCTAGTCCGCTGAAACCCCCGTCAAACAAGGCTTGCTGAAATGTGGCATGGACTCTGCATTACATAGCGTCCGGCCGTAGCACGACACGCCCATCCATCGAACCCGGATGTCCCGCATCGGATGCACGCCTGGAACCCAGGTATCGCGCCCCGTTCGTGCCGATACGCAATCGACCCGCTCGCCGACCGGAGGACGTCTTGTTCATCTATCTATACCCGCTGTTGAGAAAGGCGCTTGACCGTGCTGAACACAATCGTCGTGACGCGTACCTCGCGTCCGCTGCCGACATGAGCGAGCTCGAACGCCGCATGCATTGGACAGAGATTGACCGCTGAGATAACACACCAACGCGCCCTCTATCGATCAGTCTGGACGCCTGGACATGCGCGCCGGCGTTTCGATCATAGCCAGCCGCCCGCGCCGCGCCGATAGTGGAGACTTCCGCGTTCCGGCGTCCGTGCGCCCAACTCCTGAGCTCGTGAACCCTATGAATAGCACTCTCGCATCGCAAACCTTCTCATCCGCGACGTCGGTGATCGCACTGCATTGCTCCGGGTCGGGAGCGGCTCAATGGCGCAAGCTTGGCGAGGCGCTCGGCTCGCGCCACGCGTTCGTCGCGCCCGAGCACTACGGCTGCGATAGCACGGGCCCGTGGAACGGCGAGCGCGCGTTCACGCTCGCCGACGAGGCGGCGAGGACCATTGGCATCATCGACGCCTCGCGTGGCAAGGTGCATCTCGTCGGCCACTCGTATGGCGGTGGCGTGGCGTTGCGCGCGGCCGTCGAACGGCCGGAGCGCATCGCGAGCATAACGCTCTACGAGCCCTCGGCGTTTCATCTGCTGAAGGTGATGGGCGCACACGGCGCGCATGCGCTCGCGGAAATCATCGATATTTCAAAGCGCACCGCCGATGGCGTGACTTGTGGCGACTATCGGGGCGCGGCGGCTTCGTTCGTCGATTACTGGGGCGGCCGGGGCGCATGGGAAGCGCTGCGGCCCTCGGTGCAGGCGGCGCTCACGCGCTGGGCGCCGAAGGCGCCGCTCGACTTCCGCGCGCTGCTCGACGAACGCACGCCCGCCAGCGCGTACTCGGGCCTGCGGGTCCCGGCGCTGATCCTGCGCGGCCAGCACGCGCCCGTCCCGACGCGCGCGATCGCTGAGCGGCTGCCGATGCTGCTGCCCGCGGCGCGTCTCGCGATCGTCGAGGGTGCGGGACACATGGGACCGCTCACGCACGCCGACAGCGTCAACGCGATGATCGTGCGGCATATTGCCGAGGCGGACGCGACAGCGTTCGGGGACAAAGCGCCATTGTGGGCCGACTAAAAACCTGGTTGGAACGAGTCTGCTTCCCCACCTGAGCGCACAACTACGCGTTTCAAAGCCGAGCGATTTGCTCGCACCGTTCCAGCGTGCGCACACGCAGTCAGCTTTGCGACGCGGTCAGCATCCGGAGTTGCTCCAGCAACTTCACTGCCGGGCCAGGCAAAATTCCCTGCCGCCGTCGGAAGGCCGTCAACGTGCGCCGTCCCACCACGCCGGCAATCGCCAGCGTATCGAACACGCCGGCTGCGGCCTCGGTGTCGTACATCGGCGTGGCCATCCAGCTCAGAAATCCCGCGCGCGTCACGAGGCTTTTGAGTACGGTGATCGAGCGCGTCTCGACCGCGATCGGTGGCATGCCGAACTTGGAGAATGGCACCGTTATTACGCCATTTTCGATCTGTCCTTTGAGTTCTGATCGAGCGGGAAGGGTGTTCGCCTACATCGCGACGCAGAGGCGATATGCGTCATAGATCGCTGTGTGAATGTCGCGCGACGCCACCGCGTCGCCGATCCGGTAAAGATGGAACTGCGCATCGCCATTCGCGGCCTGCAAGACCGGCTGGGCGTTTCCGCGCGCGAACGCGGCGAGGTCCATCTGGCCGTCGTTGACCGAGTGCACGCGGGCGGCCTCGAAGAGATCGTCCACGGCAAGGGTCCCGCGTTCGACGACCACGTGCTCCGCTTCCATCTCCACGAGTTCGTCGGTCAACTGGTGCCTGAAGATCGCACGCAGCATGCCGGCGTCGTCGTGCCGCACTTCGACGAGTTCGAGATGGGCGCGCACCGGCACCTGCCACTTTTCGAGGTTGCGAAGCCACACGAGGTCGTCGCCCTTGCCGCCGGTTTCCTGCGCGGGCAATGCGTCGAGTACGGCGAGGCGCACGTCGAGTCCCGCCGACACGAAGCGCTCGGTGCATAGATACGCGTTGTGACGGCCGGTGCCATCGTAGACGAGCACGCGTCCGGCGCTGGGCGGCGTATCCGACAACGCATCGACCACCGAGCGGCACGATTCGCCGCCCGGCAACGCGTCGAGATCGGGCGTGCCGCCGGTTGCCACGATCACCACGTCCGGGCGCTCCTGGAGTACGTCGCCGAGTTCGGCGTACTGGTTGTAGCGGATCTCGACGCCCATCCGTTCCAGTTCGGCGAGACGCCAGGCGACGATACCGATCAGATCCTTGCGCCAGCTTCCCGACGCTGCGAGCAGCACCTGTCCGCCTGCGCGGTCGGCCGCTTCGAGCAGCGTGACGCGATGGCCCCGGCTCGCGCAGACGCGCGCCGCTTCGAGTCCGGCCGGCCCCGCGCCGACGATCAGCACATGGCAAGGTGTCGCGGACGGCTCGATGTCGTGCGGCAGGAAGGTTTCGCGCGCGCTCGCCGGGTTGTGGATGCAGGTCGCCTTCGTATTGCGGCAATGCGAGCCGCCGACGCAAGGGCGCGCGGCCGCCTCGCGGCCCGTCTCGATGAGCCGCACGAGGTGCGGCTCGGCGATGTGTGCGCGCGTCATGCCGACCATGTCGATGAGGCCCTCGCCGATCGCATAGCGCGCGGTGGCGAGATCGGCGATCTTGGCGGCGTGAAAGACCGGCAGCCGCACCGCGCGGCGGAACGCGGCGGCCTTGGAGAGCCAGGGCGCCGACGGCATGAACATGCCGGGCATGCTGTTGACGACCAGCGACATCTTCGTGTCCATGCGGCCGTAGACCACGTTGAAGAAGTCGAAAATTTCGCTCTGCTGCAGGATGCGGGCCAATTCCAGACTGTCTTCGAAGCTGCAGCCGTCTTCGAGTGCGAAGCGAAAGCCGACCGGATACGCGTCGCCGACTTCCTTGCGGATCGCCTCGTGAACCTCGATCGCAAAGCGGCACCGGTTCGCCGCCGAGCCTCCATAGCGATCGCTGCGCAGGTTGACGGCCGGGCTGAGGAATTGCCCGATCAAATGGCCGCCCGCATGCGTCTCCAGACCATCGAGGCCGCCTTCCAGGCAGCGGCGCGCCGCGCGTCCGAAGTCGGCCACGATGCGCTTGATGTCGTGCTCGTTCATCGCTTGCGGGATCGCGCGATGCAGCGTTTCGCGGCGCGGCGACGGCGCGAGCATCGGCAGCCACGGTTCGGCATAGGGATCGCCGCGCCGGCCGAGATGGGTGATCTGACACATCAGCGCGGCTCCGTGGGTGTGCACGCGTTCGGAGAAGTGCCGCAGATGCGGGACGACTTCGTCGACGCCCATGTTGATCTGCTGGAACGTGTTGGGACTGTCGATGCTCACGTTCGACGAGCCGCCGAACATGGTGAGCCCGATGCCTCCCCTGGCCTTCTCCTCGTGATAGCGTTGATAGACTTCCTGCGGGAATTCGTTTTGAATGAGACGGCTCGCGTGGCTCGTGCTCATCACGCGGTTCTTCAGCACCAGATGCCTGAGCGTCAGCGGTTGCAGCAGGGGATCAGACGAAGCGGCCGGCCGCGCTTCGTCCGCGTTGTGCTCTGTCATGTCGGGACTCTCTCGATGGGTCTGCCGACAAAGTAGAGTTGGCCTGAAAGCGCGTCAATTTACATGTTCGTCAGCGGGGATAACATGGTGTTAGCAGATGGGACTTAGACTTCCTTCGCTTCAGGCGCTGCTCGTTTTCGAGGCCGCCGCGCGTCACATGAGCCTCACGCGCGCGGCGCTCGAACTGAATGTGACGCCGGTCGCGGTGAGCCGCATGGTGGCGCGTCTCGAAGACGCGCTCGGCTTCATGCTGTTCAAGCGCACGAAGACCGGGCTTGCCCTCACCGACGAGGGCGCGAAACTGCATGTCGCGGTGGCCTTGGGGTTCGGCCAGGTGAGCGACACGATCACCGAACTGAAGAGCCGCAAGGAAGAGAGCGAGACAGTCACACTCTCCATCTCCAGCGGGTTCGCTTCGCAGTGGCTGCTGCCGCGCCTCGAGCGTTTTCAGCATGCGTTTCCGTCGGTGAACCTGCGCTTGCAGGTGATGGCGAGCCGCCTGTATGGTCCACTCGACGGCGCCGATCTCGGTATCCGTCTGCATAAGCCTGGTTCGGAGCACGATGCGCTCTGTTTCTGTCCGGAGCTGATCATCGCCGTATGCAGCCCGGACTATCTCGCGGAGCACGGCCCTCTCGACGCGCCGCGTCAGGCGTGCGGTCACACGCTGATTCACCTCGAACCGACGACGCACACCTGGGCCGACTATTTCGAGCTGACGCGGGTGATGAACCACGCATCGGCGAAACACGCCAGCTATTCCGATCCGGGCCTTGCGCTGCAGGGTGCCATGCTCGGACACGGGGTGCTGCTCGGCTGGCTCCTCGCGGTCGCCCCTCCGCTCAATACTGGGGCGATCGTTCCCGCGTCGGACCGGCTGGTGGAGACGGGTTGCAATTACGTGCTGGAATGCCGTACGCGCGAGCCATCGGGATCGGTGCGCCAGGTGTCGCAATGGTTGATCGACGAGATGCGCGCGGAGCTGGCGAAGGTCGCGCCGATACTGGCTTCGCTGGAGCGGATAAGGAGTGGGGCAGCGAATTGATGCTGGCAGCACGGGCCGAACGTGTGAGTCGATCGGCGCCCGTGCGGCGAATGACGGTGTTTCGTCGAACTCCCTCCGTAACCCGCTATCATCGTTTTTCGTCCCCAAGGAGAACAAGCGATGGGTCGCCCCGATTTCATCAAACACTGGACCGAACTGGAAGAACCCCATGCGCATTGCTATCGCGGCGATTCCGAGCCGATGGGCCTCGACGCGCCACTCTCCGCCGCGATGGGTATTACGCGAATCGGCATTCATCATGTGAGGCTTCTGCCGGGTCGGCGCACGTCATATCCGCACGCCGAAAGTACCGAGCAGGAGTTCGTCTACGTGCTTCATGGCAAGCCCGAGGTCTGGATCGACGGCGTTCTGCATCCTCTTGCTGAAGGCGATTCGGTTGCTTTTCCGGCCGGCACCGGTATCTGCCACACGTTCATCAACAATACCGACGACGACGTCAGGCTGATGGTGATCGGTGAGCGGCCGCGCGAAGACAACCGTATCCGCTATCCGCTCAACGAAGCGCGCGAACTGACGCGCGCGGACCGCTGGACGGACTGGCCTATTAGACCTCTCGGTGAGCATGACGGGATGCCGGACTAATGCTTTCGGGATCGGTCGCGGGAGCAGTCATTTGGCGGCGTCGTGAATTCAAAATTGTCCTCTGAAGTGGCTGTGCCATATCGTCAGGGAAACTGCGCGACCCGTTGATCGTCATGTATGTGGTAATTGCGCGACCCACAGGACGCTCGCGCACAGGGGATCGAGACGACCTATCAGAATCTCGCGCTCGCTGACAACCTCGATGTCGGCAGCAACATCTCCTCGGATGCGAGCCGACGCGCTGAAAGCGCAGGGCGTGTCCGTGATTCTGACCTCGCATACCTTCACGATTGAGTCGCGCCTTATGACAGCGCGAGATTATTTAGATAATAGAAAAATTATTCATTGGGAAACAATTAATAACCGCAAATTGAGTTGTCGGAATAGCAATGGAATGCAAAAATCTTCTCTTTCACCAATATAGAGCTGTGACTGTTCTCGGCAAATGTCCTGTCAAGCCTGACGGGGCTTGCTTCTTTATCGGTTCATGCCGGGTGGGCGCATTCGCACTCCACCTATCGTCAGACAATACGATCGTCCTTTTTTATTTCATCGAAAACAATAAACTTTTTGCGAGGTTTGTCGTTATAGCATTGCGCGACCAAAAAAATGGCCGGCCCGTCATTTCATTTGGAAAAGTCAGAAATCGTGCTGGCGTCGTCAAGCGTGCTGCCGAAGCTCCTGATCATTCAGGTGCACTGAGAGACCCGCGTTCGCCTGTGCAGTGTGAAAATGAACCATGGATCGAACCAATTACGCCACGAACAGCACCAGATCCTCCCGCCACGCGCTAATTCTGGTGCCCGCGCTGACCGTCCTGGTCCTCGGCATATTGTGGGTAACCATACTGTTGCGCCTGCAGGTCGAGAAGGCGTCCGTGATGCGCGACACGCGCGTGGCTGCCCGCACGCTGGCCGATGCTTTAGAAACCCATACGTTGAAGACTGTCCACGATGTCGATGAGATCGCGTTGCTGGTCAAATACGGATACGAACGTACCCCGCAAACCTTCGATCTTGCAGCGTACCGGGCATACGGGTTGATTACTGCGGACACGGCACTGCAGGTCACCATTGCGGGTGCCGACGGCCGCGTGATTGCATCGACTTTGCCATTTTCGGGTACGGTCGATCTCAAGGACCGGGAACATTTCCGGGTCCACCTTTCCCCGGCAAACATCGGGCTGTTCATCAGCCAGCCTGTGATTGGACGTATATCCAGGCAGTGGTCCGTGCAGGCAACGCGCCGTATCGACCGTCCCGACGGAAGTTTCGGTGGGGTAGTGATCGTCTCGGAAGATCCGGCTTATCTGACCGATGGCTTCTACAACAATCCTGCGCTGGGCGAGCGCGGCATGATTGCCGTTTTGTCCGGTCGTGGGTTCATGTTGTCGCGTCGTGCGGGGAATTCACCGAGCCGGTCTGGCGAGGCGCTGCCGAGCAGCTACGTGCCCCTCGGCAAAACCGTGCTGGCCGACTTCTCCGATCCTATCGATCATGTCGAACGTGTGGTAGCGAGTCGTCATCTCGAGAAATATGGTTTGACTGTCGTCGCCGGCCTTTCCGTCGATGAGGCGCTGGACGATTACTTCAGGATGCGCCGCGTGTATGTGACGATGGCCTCGACCATCACGGTGATGCTCGCTGCACTATCGGCCTGGATTACTGCTCTGATCGTCAAACTCCTCAACGGCAAAGAAGAATTGCGGCGTCTTTCTCAAACGGACCGACTGACGGACTTGCCGAACCGCGGCAAGATTGTGGACCTGCTGGATGAGGCGATCGCGGCACCAGATGCGGTCGGAAAAGTCGCTGTCATTTTTGTCGATCTGGACAACTTCAAGGAACTCAACGATACGTACGGCCACCAGTGCGGCGACGAAATTCTGGCCATGTTAGCGGCGCGCCTGCAGGCTACCGTACAGGAGCGTGGCGTAGTAGGGCGACTCGGCGGAGACGAGTTCCTCGTTGTACTCAAGGCTGACGCTATGTCCGACGTAGTCGAGCAAATGGTCGCTGAATTGACGGCTGCTCTGCAGGTTCCCCTGAATTCACGCTGGGGGGTTGAGACGGTCGGTGCGAGCTTCGGTATGGCTATGCTGAAAGCGGGCGAGGACTCCAATGAACTCATCAGGAAGGCGGACTTCGCGATGTACCAAGCCAAGAATCGCGATCCCGCTTGTCGAATAAACTCTAATAAAGACCGCATTCTTGCCGGGTGAGTCTTCCATTAAGCGGAGCAAGAGAGATTGGTGGGCATCCTTCCGGATCGGCTCATCGAAGAAGGCGATCCATCGTCAGCGCAGCATTATTGGACTGGTCAGTAAGATCAGGAAGCTGAGATAGATCGCCATCCTAATCGATGCTTACCTGCCTTGAATCAACATGCCAAGCGGAGCGAGCGGGCCGACTGGCAACAGATCGAACGTCATCAGGTCCGCAGCGGTGAGCGGCAATGATACGGGGACGCCGGAGCAGTTGATCCCGGCGCTCAGTCGACCGGACGTGAGGACGGCCAAAGCGCAGCTGCTGGAATGGCATGCTGACGGCGCGCGTATTGCCGCGTCCTGCATCGGGACGTTTCTTCTGGCGGAAACCGGACTGCTCGATCATCGGGAAGCGACGACGACGTGGTGGCTCGGTCCGCTGTTTCGGCAGCGCTACCCCAATGTTTTGCTCGACGAGTCTCGCATGCCGGCGCCGACAGACGTGGGCGTGACAGCCGGCGCAGCGATGGGGCATCTCGATCTCGCCCTGTGGTTGATACGCCAGGCTAGTCCCGAACTGGCAGCCGTCGTCTCTCGCTACCTGCTTGCCGACATTCGCTCCTGGCAGGCGCCTTACATCATTCCGACTCATCTGGCGCAGGCGGATCCCCTTATTCTTCGCTTCGAACGGTGGGCGCGAGACCATCTCAAGGCCGGGTTCTCGCTGCAGTAAGCCACCAACGCTTTGGCGACGAGCGCGCGGTCATTGCAACGCCGGTGTCAGGAGGTGCTCGGCAAATCGCCGCTGGCTTACTTCCAGGATCTGCGTGTCGAACGTGCGCAGTCTCTCCTGCACGGCAGCGGTCTTGACCTCGACGCCATCGCAGCCGAGGTCGGTTACGTCGACGGAGCGACGTTACGAACACTGTTGCGCCAGCGCCTGGGACGGGGGAGTCCGCGATCTTCGCGCCGACCTGCGCTGACGGCGCTTACTTCTTTTTATGGGGCGGATATTGCGGTGATTCAGGTGGCCACGCGCCGTCGTTGGTCGGGGTCCGCTTTCGGCGCGGTAACGTTGCGCAGGTTGGTGATGTCGTGCGTTTCCGCGCTACGCCAACGAGTTCGCCAGGGTGCGCAGAGTCTGGCTCGGATCCTCTTCGATGGGTGAACCGTGCGACACGAGAATGCGTTTCAGCGACTGAAGTTCCGCCCATTCCAGAAGCTGGGCACGCAGCGCCTCTTTATCCGCGACGAGGATCAACTTCACCGGTTTCGGAATATGCGGTTCGTCTCCCGCGAATCCCATCATGCGCAGGAACCAGCCGCCGAACCCGGATTCATGGCGAATGTTGCCGACCAGATCGTTCAGCACCAGCGTCGTGCCGTTCGGCGTGCGTATGACGAGCGCCGCCTCATGTCCACGCGTTCCGGGTACCGTCACGAACTGCACGTTGGGATCGCCGAAGCCGGGGTCCGTCGTGTCGACGTGCACCGTTTCTTCCACCTTCGTCCGCGAGCCTTCGGGCGCGACGACCTGCATCAACGGATAGCGCTCTTTCCAGATTTTCGCGTCCAGCCGATGATGGTCGTTGGGCACCACCAGAAAGGCCGGACGCCCGTAGTCTTCGAGTGCTTGCATCTCGTCCTCATCGAGCGCAATTGCGCTGAATATGACCAGTCGCGAATCATTCAAACGCGCCACCGTCATACGTCGCGGGAGGTCGGTGAGCGGCATATGGAGTTCGCCGGTCACCGTGAGAACGTTTTCATCGACTTCCGTGAGCTTGCCGTGCGGCAAGACTTTCCACTGCTGAAAAGGCTTGGTCATCGTCGGGCTCCTTGTTTGGAGGCGGTCACTGTAGATAGGCAGTGTGCGCGCAAATAGAGGACGGTCAAGCGGATGATGTGAATGACAACGCTCTTCGAACCCGATATTGCAAGCGGAACTATTCGAAAATTCTCTTCGTCGCCGCGCATGCAAGTGCGATGTACACTTTCCTGCAGGGGCATTCCACGGTTTCAGGACCGGGTAGAACACGCAGGATCGTCAATGAAAAGAATCTACGGGTACAAAGGCTTCGAGGTCACCGTGGAGCTAGAACCAGTGTGGGAGACCGCGGGCAGCGTTACGCTGTTGCCTCCGCGCGGCTTCGTTGCCGTCGTGCAAGTCAGAACGATTGGTGCGGTGGGCGCAACGCGCCCCGTGGTTGCGCCGATCCGCCTCGGGGCGACCGTCCAGCAACCGTTCCCGACCCAGGCCGAGGCGCTCATGGCAGGATATAGCGCCGGGCAGCGGGTGGTGGACGATACGTTCGCGCGCTGACGCTAGTTTCTGGACGAAAAAAAGCCGCAGACATCGCTGCGGCCCGAACACACACGCCGCGCATGGGGCGCTGACGTGGGTTCCATCCTACACATCCGCATTTCCGAGGCAATCAGGTGTCTCGTCTGAATATTTGCGCGCGGCCGCGTTGCCGCATCTGCCGTGGGACGGGCCTGGGTCGTCGCTGACGCAGGCGTTGCGGAATGGCCACAGGGCCAGTCGTCCGGCATCGGGACCACGGTATTCGGAACTTTATCTGGCTGGGGCTTTCGCCTGTATATCGTTCCGGCGGGTCAACGAACCAGGCTCCGTAATCGGGAGGTGATCGTCGCGCGCGTCGATCCACTCAATTGCCCATTGCCGCGCGACCTCGATTGCCTCGTCTTCGGTTTCGAACCAGGCAAGATTGCGCTCGATGTGCATTTCAGTGTCCACATCGTCGTCAGGTGATGTTCGGATGATCCGCGCATGCGCGAAGAACTGACCAAGCGAAAAATCCGCGGTTGCGTCAATGACCCAGCCGCCGTACTCGTACTTCATGTTGCCTCCGATACCTGCTAATCGAGATTCGAACAGACAAAGCATGGATTCATCAAGCTGTCTTCGCTAAACCTCCACGGGTGAATTGCCGACTTCGGGGTCGGCCGGCCGGGCAGCACGCAGCCCGTCGACTCCGCGGCGCCATATTGTTATAGATCATTCGTGGTCGAACTGGCCGCGCGGAGCAGAGGCCAGCGGTGTACACAAGGATATTCTTGAGACTTGTCAGCGGTGCTTCTGGTTCTGGAAAAGACGCCTGGTTTGCAAAAAAATTCAGTGTGTCAATGCCGGCGAGCTTCTCAGGCTTGTTCAGATCGGCCGCGCGGAACGCGGCCGCGCGGCGTCACCCAAACACGCAGGGCGCTCAATTGTCGTCCGACCTGCTCGGCAGATGCTCGTGCGGCACCGGTTCCGCTTCCACGGCATCAGGAACATCGACCGTAGTGCGTGGCGCAGATTTAGGAGCCGGCGACCGGGTGCCCGGCGTAACGCCGCGGATGGGGTGGTCCGGAATTCCCGGCCGGTGAATGGGGCGTGTGGGCGGGGTTGAGGGCATGATTTCCTCCTACGCAGACGTGACCAGCAACAACCATCATACCTCTGTCGAAGACACAGAACGCACCGGCCCGAGCCAGTATTTGACTACCCCTCAACGAGACCGCAGACATGGCCCGCCGAGCGCTCCCGAGCGGTAGCCCCCGTGTTTACCCGGCAAACGAGCTCAATGCGTGCTCTGTAATAAATATTTCGCAATTTTGGGGTAATGCTAACTAACATGCCGCTGGCCTATGAATATACGATTCAAATATAAACCCGGCAATGGATTCGCGATAAATCGGCGTCATCAAGTAAGTGAGTTATTAAAACAATAATAGGTAATCCTGATAAATACAAGCGAAGCCAGTAGGGCGTTTCAGCGATAGTGTTGACAGACGTGACATGCTTATAGTTGCTATCCGATATAAAAAGAAAACCGATTGCCGTAAAAAAAGCATTCCGCATATTGCGTTCAAAAATTGAGCGGTTATGATGGCGTCTCCGTGACCCGATTTCTCGCATGATTGCTTCACGGAGGGGGCGGCAGGAATATTTGCCGGCATTCACGCAGGAGAGGTAATTAATGCTCTCCGCGCAGAGAGACTAAATCGAGGAGACGCTATGTTGAGTCCCCATGAATTCGCCACCTTGATGCTCATCAAGGACGCACCGGACCAGATCGAACTAGGCCGCGCCGAACTCGACACGCTGCTGGAGAGGCAACTCATCTCGCTGGAAAACTTTGCGTCAGGACGCCCGCGTGCTCACGTTACAAGCGACGGCGATTCCGTTCTCAAGGCGGTCGCCCGGATCCGCTAGACATTCGCGGCGTGCGCCTCCCGGCGAGCGCGCCGAAGACGCAGTCATGAACGCAGCGTTGTGACTGCGGGTTGGTTTGTAGTGCCTGTTGATGTAACGACCGTCGAAGTTCTCGCGACGCATTCTGCCTGACAGGCGTCCTTGCGCTTTGATTTATCCACCATCGCGATCCGTCGCAACACACCCGTCCGATCGGGGGTTTCGTGCATCGGATCGAATTTTGAGGAATTCAACTATGGCTCTATCGAGTCCCGACCAAGCCGCTGCCGCGAAGGCCAGCCTCGACGCATTTTTCGGGTTAACCGGAAAGGTCTTTGAAGGCGCGGAGAAACTGGTTGCGCTGAACCTGCAGGTCGTCAGGTCCACGCTGGCTGAGGCGCAGGATATGACGAAGGCGCCCGGCACGACAGACCCGCTGCAATGGTTCGCGCTGCAGTCAGGCCTCACCGGGCCTTTCGCGGAGAAATCGCTGTCATACGGCCGGCAAGTGTTCGACATCGCATCGAGCACGCAGGCTGAACTCACTCAATTCGCGCAGGCACAGTACGAGCGGCATAACGCACGTGTGCAGGCATTCGTCGAGGAAGCGGCGAAGAATGCTCCGGCAGGTTCCGAAGCAGCGATCGCCGCGTGGAAGTCCGCGATCGGCGCCACCGCCACGCTTTACGAAACGCTGCAGAAAACCGGGCAACAGGCCGTGCAGGTCGCCGGGAGTAATTTCGATGCGGTCACAGCCACAGCGTCAAAGGCCGCGCGACGCAACGCCGAGCAGGTTCCCGTAGCCGCCGGCGCGAAGGGATAAGACCGACGCGGGCAGCGATGCCCGCGTTGCCGTTCTTATTTTATATGAAGGAATACTGACGGAGTGGCGGGTTCCTGTTTCCAGTACATCAAGTTCTTGACTGAATGCAGTGTGGCTCCAGATATCTACGAGGCCGATTTTTTGCGAGGACGATTCGATGGCAAAGCAGATCGCGGTGGTGACGGGTGGAATGGGCGGACTTGGTGAAGCAATCAGCATCAAGCTGCATGACGCCGGGTATGCGGTCGTGGTCACCTGTTCGCCGGCCAACACCGGCGCGGACGAGTGGCTCGCACGGATGGAAGCGCAGGGACGACAGTTTCGCGCGTACGCGGTTGACGTCGGCGACTACGACTCGTGCGACAGATGCATGGCGCAAATCAGAGCCGAAGTCGGCCCGGTCGATATCCTGATCAATAACGCCGGCATCACGCGCGACGCGAGCTTCAAGAAGCTGGACAAGATCAACTGGGACGCGGTAATTCGAACCAACCTCGATTCGGTGTTCAACATGACGAAGCCGGTGTGCGACAGCATGGTCGAGCGTGGCTGGGGCCGCATCGTCAATGTGTCGTCGATCGTCGGCTCCAAGGGCGGCTTCGGTCAGACCAACTATGCGGCGGCGAAGGCCGGCATGCATGGCTTCACGAAATCGCTGGCGCTCGAGGTGGCGAAGAAAGGCGTCACCGTCAACACGATCTCGCCAGGTTACATCGCGACGAAGATGGTGATGGCGGTGCCCGAGGAAATCCGCGAGACGAAGATCATTCCGCAGATTCCGGTCGGCCGGCTCGGGCAGCCCGACGAAGTCGCCGCACTCGTGCTGTATCTGTGTTCGCGCGAAGCCGGTTTCGTCACCGGAGCCAACATTGCGATCAATGGCGGCCAGCACCTGCAATGAAGCGGATAGTCCGCAACGGAGGTTCCGATGGATGAAGCAGTGGCAATCGTCGTAGGTTCGTTCGTGATGGCGACCGCATGTGTGTTCGTCGCCGCTCACTATCACCAGGAGAAAATGCGTCGAAAGCGGCTTAGACAGATGGGGCACCATCACTACTGGCCGCATTGGCGGAGCGCCCGGCATTGAGCCGAGCTACCGCGCTCTCAGGCGCGGTGAAAGCCCGCGGATTCTGCTGGTCCTCTCGATCAGCGGAATTCCTTGAACCAGCGCAATGAAACACACTTTCTTGGTAACGCGACACGCCTACGCCTGATCCTCCCAGGCGCGCCATCCGACCGGATGCGATTCCCGATATCGGTTCACCGCCTGCAGCATCCGAATCGCCTATGTCGCGGCCCACGCCCCATTTTTTGTAGCAATAAAAGTAGGAACTTCCGCGATCCACGCCTTGCCCACGAAGCTCGCCGCCAGCCGATCGGCCGGCATGAACCGCGAGGAGGATGTATCGAAGGAAAAAGGAGGTGTTGCCGCGCTCGACGTCGGTCGGGCGCTCGCGATCGTCGGTGTCGTTGCAGTACACCCGTCGTTCCAGCTTGCGTTCTCGCGCGCGTCCGACCGCATCATTCAGGGACGCGCGACGCGTCTGTCGCGCGGCATCCTCGCCCATGTCGACGGGTGCTTTCACCGGCGCAGCCGGGGCGTGATGAACTATACGTGCAAGCGATCCTGAGGCACGTCGGTTGCTGATAGATAGCAGGGCCATGAATGAGAATCGGAGTTCGGCCGCGAACACGCCTGTCTTCTTTCTCGGGCCATGTCTTTTGGCATTTTCCGCGCTATCGTGATGCATGGTTAGGCAGCCCCCGTGACAGCGAGCCGCTGCACAACGAGGGGAGAAGCACTGTGCATGAAGATCTGGCGGTGTCGCGCGAGAGGATGGTCGAGCGGCAACTGATCGCGCGTGGCATCGCGGAGCCGCGCATTCTCGACGCGATGCGGCGCGTGCCGCGCGAGGCCTTTCTGAGTCCCGATCTGCGCGCATGGGCTTATGCGGACGCAGCCCTTCCGATCGAAGCCGGCCAGACCATCACGCAACCGTTCATGGTCGCGCGGATGCTGCAGGCGGCGCGGCTCAAGCCGAGCGACCGTGTACTGGAAATCGGCACCGGTTCCGGCTACGCGGCCGCCGTGCTCGCGGAAATGGTTGCACACGTCGATACGATTGAACGTCATCCGCAACTGGCTGAGAGCGCCGCTGACCGGCTCAACACGCTCGGCTACGCCAACGTGAACGTCTACACCGCGGACGGCACACTCGGGCTGCCGGCGCGTGCGCCGTTCGATGCAATCGTCGCCACCGCATCCGGCCCGGGCGTGCCACCCGCGTGGAGCGCGCAACTCGAGATCGGCGGCCGAATCGTGATGCCGGTGGGTCCGGATTCGGACCATCAGCGGCTGATCCGGCTCACTCGCGACAGCAGCACGACTTACCACGAGGAGATGCTCGACCTCGTGCGTTTTGTGCCGTTGATTGGTGCTCAGGGCTGGGGCGACGTCGCAGGGCGGTAAGTCGGCGCGGACACAGGCGTCAACCGACGCGCCTTCGAAGGCTCCGCCCGCGTCAGGCATTCGTCAGGCGGCGGATTCCAGCAGGAAATTTCTTACCCTTGCGGCAATGCACAGGGACAAAAGTACGCATCGAGCGCCCACGGTAGCGCGACCAGCCGGCCCACCATCGCCGCGAGTGTATCGGGCGACACCGCCGCAAACGTAATGGACATTTCTTCGTAGCAGTGACGGCGATCCACACGGATCCGGACGTGGTCCGCCTGGGGTGCCTCGCAACCGAGAACCTGCCAGGCAGCAACGACCCTCAGATTCCCTGCCTTTGCGCGCACGGTGAGCCGGTACCGATCGTGCTGGCCCGGTGTGCTGTTCCCAACCGTCATCCCCTTCATGGAGGGATCGTCCGGTGACACTTCGATTTGCTCGTCGGTCGCTTGCATTCTGAACTCCGAATGGCCAGTCATGCGGGACAGGAGCTAGAGCCGATCGGCCGCTCGCAGGACGTCCGCTGTATGAGTACCGTTATAGTCCGCGAGTTCACCGAACGTTAGGACTGCGCGCCGAAATCGGCGACGGTCTATGCGTCGAGGCGTGCTCAGTCGTTCGACAATACTGCGGCTTGGCGTGTCGTTGCCATGCTGCGACCGCTCCGTCGAAGAAAGGGTAACCAACGATATCGTTGGCTGAATCCCTTAGCGGTTTATAGAAGAAGCACATGTCGTCGGATTTTTACCCCGCATTGCAATTTGTGCAAAGCACCGTATGCCGTGAGAAAACCGCATCTTCGCGACGTTTCTATAGGTATGTTTTTTGCGGCGTGCTGAAGGGCCCGGCGTATTGTCAGGCACGAGTACGGCAGCGAGTACGAAGGTGCCTTTTTTGCCGAGCAAGCGGACGGTTAGGGGGCTCCATCAATGGAATATGCGTTCGAATTCCGGCGTACCGTCGTGTGGCCGCCGATCCATCACACTTCCCTTCGCGGGACAGCGGACAGCGGACGGCGGCGGCGACGAACCATGCAGAAGATTGAGCCGATCGGGAAGGACAGCGAAGCGCCGAACGCGAAGCGATACTGGCTCGCATCGCAGCACGTTATGTATAGCGCGTTGCCACGCGCATTTTAAGGAGAAACGCAGCATGGACAACGATTTCGAAGCCCGCATTCGCACCCGGGCGTATCGGCTCTGGGAAAACGATCCGTCACCGGACAGCAACGCTGAAAAGCACTGGGAGGAAGCGCGCCGGCAGATCGAGGCCGAGGGTGATGACACGCAGGACAGTGCTGAACCCAACGTCGATCAATCGGCGGATCGGGAGAAGGGCGGTCGGATCGCACCGGAAGAGCAGTTGCAGGACTTGTCAGGCGGCGATGCGGATGCCGCATCTCGAGAAGAACGGTAGCGTCGGCGTGGCCAAGGCGTTCGGATTTCCGAAATGTGCCGTTCGTCTTTGCTCGTTCAATGCGCTGCGCGCAAGCGACGCCTGGCGTCAGTGATGTCAGTGTCTTTCGGCTTTTGACACAGCGAAGAAGTGACGTCCGCGCTTATTCAACGATGAATCTGCTCCAGACACACTGCGTTCGCTGTCGACGGTTCAGTGCAATTCGAGCCACATCGGCTGATGATCCGAGGCCTGGCTGTCCGGATCGACCTCGCAGGCCGCAATGCGCGATGTCAGATCTTCCGTAACAAAAATGAAATCGCAGGCGAATGGACCATCCGGCCATTGCTCGTGATCATATAAGCCCACCGTCGGGGCGCGCGGCGCGCGAGGATGCGCGCTGGCCCACGCATCGATAAAGCGCGGGGCGTCGGCAATCGGTTCTAGCATCCGGCAATATGCGTTGCTTTCGAATGCACTGTTAAAGTCGCCACAGACCACCGCGCTCATAGGCCGCGCCGTGTCGGAAAACGGGCTGTCGATTTTTTCCGCCTTGGCGGGCGCCCGCGCGTGGTCGCAGGCTTC